>CABXKH010000009.1 GCA_902512685.1 Paracoccaceae bacterium
TAAGAAGCAACTGCTTGATTGGCCTGCAAGATATAATGATTGATGCTCCTGTTTTGGACGATCAACCAGAAAACAATTTGGTTTCACAAGTTTAGGAGGGGGGAAGATGTCAGGAATTTCAGGCGTGAGTAGTTTGCAAGCAATTCAATCATCACATGATGCAGCTGTAAGCAAAAGTGACGCGATAAAACAAAAGCTAGATAGCGGAAGTGATGCAAAATCTGCATCCTTTGCCTTTGCAGATCGTTTAGAGCAATCGCTAAATTCCGTAGCGGATGCACAAAACCAAGCCGCACAATCTGTTCGTGACTATGAACTCGGCCGGGAGCAAGATTTATCGAAGGTAATGATCGATCAACAAATTTCCTCGCTTGGCTTTCAACTCACTTTGAATGTCAGAAACAAGGCACTTAGTGCCTACAAAGAAATAATGAATATGCCTGTTTAATCAGGGGAAAAATGAAAATATGTCTGATACATCTACAAATGCTGTAAACGTGGTCCCACAACAAACTGGTTTAATTTCCACAGTTGGTTCATCATTTCGGCAAGCCAATAATTTTTATCGGCAACCAGGTATTCAAAGGGCGCTACCGAGTATAGCTGCGGCGATAGTTGCAATACTGGGTATAATTATATTTACAACTTTACAAACACCTGATCGTACAACCCTTTTTGCATCCCTAAGTGAAAGTGAAAAGTCACGTGTTTTTGATGCTTTGAAAAACAGTGGGATGGATGTTCAAATTGACCCTGCTACTGGGGAATTAACTGTTCCAGTCAATGATTATCATACCGCTAAGCTCAATCTAGCAGCCCAAGGAATCCCTATGCAAGCAGCAGAGGGATATGGCACTCTTGACAATATGCCAATGGGCACAAGCAGGTCTTTGGAAAACTTGAAGATCAAGCAATCATTAGAGTACGAACTTGCTCGATCTATTGGGGAAATAGAAACAATTTCAAATGCTAGAGTACATTTAGCAATTCCCGAAAGATCTGCATTTGCAAGAAATTCCCAAGAACCAAGTGCCTCGGTGTTTGTTGAATTGGGCGCTGGCCGTGCATTAAATTCGCAACAAGTAGAGGCGATAGTCAACCTTGTGTCGTCTTCTGTTCCTAATTTGGGGAAAAACAAAGTTTCTATAGTAGACCAGTCTGGCCGTCTATTATCAAATGCCATAGAAGATCCAGCTTCAACAGCATCAGAACTTCAATTTCAATATCGCATGCGTATAGAAAATATCTATCGTTCTAGAGTAGAGCGCCTTCTGACACCAATTGTCGGACCTGGCAATGTTTCATCTCAGGTCAATATTGAAATTGATTTCACTTCAATAGAAGTTACTGAAGACCGCGTTCTTCCAAATGACACTGTTTTGTTGAGCCAACAAACAAGCCGCGATGAAGAAGTAATGGGTAAATCAGGAGGTATTCCTGGAGCTATTAGCAACCAACCGCCCAGTGCGAGTACTTTTGAAACGGTAGATCAAGGTGCAGCTGCAACCACTGATCCTGCTACATCTGAAGAAGCCAATAAAGACAAAACTGTCGGCACATATGCGCCCGATAATTCAAACACTTCGTCACAACAGTCTCAGGAATTTAGCGAAACCAAACTTCGTTCGAGCAGTGAAGTTCAAAATTTTGAAGTTAGCAGGCAAATATCAACTAAAAAGATGCCTTCAGCAACAATTCAAAAAATAACCGTCGCTGTATTACTCCGGGAACAGACCACTGTTGACGCTAATGGAGAAGTCCAAACACTCAAAATAAGCGATGTAGAGAAAACCGAAATTCAAGATTTAGTCTCTAGCGCACTTGGGCTCACCCCGGAACGTGGCGATAAAGTAATCATCACTACCCGGCCCTTCGTGACAAAAATAATCGACGGCATCGAAACCAAATGGTACGAAGAGGTATGGCTTAAAGACTTGGCGAACAAATCTTTGATGCTATTGATTATAACGGTTGTGTCTCTAGCTGTTATTCGACCTTTGCTATCTCGTCTACTGACGCCTTCGCAAGATTCGCTTAAAGCATCATTCGCCGAGGCAAGTTTAGAAGATTTAGAAAACATGGAACTTGAGGAAGGGCAATCCTTGGAGGATCTCAAGGCCAAACTTAAACCCAAAAAGGCCACCATTTCGGCCGAGATGCTGGATACGGCAAACTCATACGATGATAAAGTGGCTTTGATCCGGATGATGGTATCAGATGAAGCAGGCAGGGTTTCAAACGTTTTCAAAGCAATGATGCAAGACGACCTTGATGTGATATAGTAAAGGTAAGAACAGATGGCAGAAGCAGCTATAGATAACGCGGAACAGATTGAACTGACTGGCACTCAAAAGTCTGCCATTCTAATGATGTTGCTTGGTGAGGATGAGGCAGCAGAAGTTTTAAAAAACCTTTCCCCGCGGGAAGTTCAGCACCTCGGTACTGCAATGTATTCGGTGCAAACCGTCGATCAAGAAACGGTGAATTCCGTATTAGACGAATTTTTGGAAATTATTAAAAAACAAACAAGCATTGGCATGGGAGCAGGAAATTATATTAGAAACGTCCTTAATAAAGCCCTTGGAGATGATAAAGCGCAATCAGTATTAAGCCGTATCACGCCTGCAAGCAGTGAACGACCCATTGAAATTTTGGATTGGATGGATGCACGTTCAATTGCTGAATTGGTGCAAGATGAGCATCCTCAAATCGTTGCGCTGATAATTTCATATCTTGATTATGGCTTGGCTTCTGACGTGCTCGGCCTTTTGGACATAAATTTACAATCTGAAGTCATTACGCGGATTGCGACATTGGAAATGGTCGATCCAGAAGCACTAAAAGAACTAGAAAAGGTAATGCAGCGTAAATTCAAAGCCAATACGAGTTTACGTTCATCACAAGTTGGAGGCGTTAAGGCCGCAGCCAAAATCATGAACTTTACAAAAGAGGCCATGGAAAAACGTATCCTCACGGATGTGAAGAAAGTTGATAAAGACTTGATGCAGGCCATTCAAGACAACATGTTCACCTTTGAAAACCTTGGCATGTCAGATGATCGTTCTCTGCAAACCCTGTTGAGAAGCACTGAAGCAGAAGACCTCATCCTCTCGCTAAAAGGTGCAGACGAAGTGCTGCGCGAAAAACTGTTTGGCTGCATGTCAACCCGCGCCGCTGCCAACATTCAAGATGAAATGGAAGCATTGGGACCAATTCGCCTCACCGAAGTTCAAAATGCTCAAAAACGCATCATTGCAGTTGCACGTAAAATGTCTGACGAAGGAACAATCGTTCTGGCAGGTCGTGGCGGCGATGAAATGGTATAGTTATGAGCCAGGCGCACAGTAAATTTTCCACTCTAGATACGGATAAGCACACCCGAGTTGCGGATGCAATAAAGTCCGCTTTATCGGCAGGCTTTGTATCCGAAAAGAAGACAACTCCTGATAACCAAACATTTGTACGTAAGTCTATCACCCAGTTTGTTCGGGAAAAAATTACCATTGAAGATTTAAGTGGAGAGCGACTTTCCACCCCTGAATTAGATCAAAAAGACGTCACTAATGCAAAAGAAAGTGATCCTGAACTCGTTGATACCGAGGCGCCTCAAGAAGAAGAAGGCGCGCCCAAAGACACGGCTGAGGAAATACTAGAATCACTACATGAACCCACAGAAGAGGATGGGGATAATGCCGAGATTATCGAGCCCGATCAAAATACAGAAGCTTACGAAGAAGGCTTTTCTGCCGGGCGCGCAGCTGCATTAAGCGAACTAGAGGAACAGCGTATAGAGCACCTTAACGTCCTTAAATCAATTTCCGAGAGACTTCAGAATGATTCTTGTTTCGATTTTGATGACATTTCATCCAAAGTCCTCGATACAGTTTATGCTCTCTCAAGTGAGAGATGCGGCTTGGCCATTGAAAGCGATGTTACGGGCTTTTTGAAGCATGTCGAAAAACAACTTGATCAAATCAAGTCCCTTTCAAATGAAAAAAGGGTTTCATTTAATTCAGAGGACTTAAAGACGCTGCAGTCTTTCGGAGAATTTGAAGAGCTTTTTCAAGGTGTAGATATTAAAAGTGATGACACTCTCAATCGAGGGGACGTCATTGTGAAAGTCGGCGGCGTTGAAATACGTGATACCCCATTTTCTGATCATGAAAATAGGTGAAGAATGTCTGATTTTACCAGCGAAATTTTGCGTGATTTAGATAGAAAACTGGATCCCTCAAAGCGCTCAAAAATGTCAGGAAAAGTCCTCAAATTTGATGGCTTAACTGCACATTGCGATGGCTTTCCTGCCCGTGTGGGATCTATTTGCAAAATCGAAACTGGCTCAAATACAGATGTATTTGCAGAAGTCATCAGTTTTAAGGATGGCTTAAACCAGCTGGTTGTCTTCGACTTGGCCGCGGGAATCCGTGCAGGGGATCGAGTTACTCTAGTTGAGGAAGGCCAGTCCATAGAGGTGGGAGACAAACTATTAGGACGTGTTTTTGATGCCATGGGAAGCCCTTTGGATGGGCGTCCCCAACCACATGCTCCGTATGAATGGCCATTACATGGAACATTAATCAATCCTTTAGAGCGTCGCCATATTTCTTCTGCTTTGGATGTCGGCGTCAAATCCATTAACGGACTGCTATCGATTGCAAAAGGTCAACGCGTCGGGATTGTTGCCGGATCTGGAGTTGGTAAATCTGTATTGCTCAGCATGATTACAAAACACAGTGAAGCAGATGTCATAGTTGTTGGCCTCATTGGTGAGAGATCTCGGGAAGTTTTGGAATTTATTGATAATGTCTTTGACAAGAAAACTCGTGAAAAGCTATGCGCAGTCGCTGTGCCAGCAGATCGGTCCCCGCTTTTAAGGATAAGAGGCGCAAATCGGGCAACGGCGATAGCCGAGTATTTTCGTGATCAAGGTAAAAATGTACTGTTAATTATGGACTCTTTAACACGTGTAGCACATGCGCGTCGGGAAATAGGCCTCGCTTTGGGCGAACTGCCAACTTCAAAGGGATATCCAGCTTCAGTAAATGCACTTATTTCTGGTCTAATAGAACGCGCTGGTATGGGCACTGAGAAATGTAAGGGATCAATAACCGGCATTTACACTGTTTTGGCAGACGGAGATGACGCAAATGATCCGGTTGTCGATACTGCTCGGGCTATTTTGGATGGGCATGTGGTATTGAACAGAGAATATGCCAACCTAGGTATCTACCCAGCCATAGATATATCTCATTCAATCAGTCGTGTTATGGTAAATGTTGCAAGTGCAGAGCAAATTGAATTGGCAAATAAACTCAAAAAGCTGATAAGTGTATATAACGAAAACAAAGATTTAATTTTAATGGGCGGCTATGCTCCAGGCCAAGACAAGGACCTTGATATTGCCTATAAAAAATGGCCAGATATCGTTGAATTTCTAAAACAAAAACCAACTGAAGTAGTTTCATTTGAAGATGCTGTTTCAGCTATGAGAAACCTTCTAAGGGAGGTTTAAGTGCAGCCAGGGAGGAAAAAGTCAGTTCTTGAGAAAATTTCAAGAAAGAATATGGCTTCCTCTATTAAGCTAAGGTCCGAGCTCATTAGTCAAAAGGACCAACTCGCTGAGTTGGAAGAAATGGTTGATCGAGTTCGAGAATTGCAAGAAAATTCTTCCGAGTATTCTTATGATACACCTTCTCAATTGCGAGCGGATAGATGGTATTCGTCTAAACTCGCAGATCAAATGAAAATACTGAAAGCTAGGGTTGAATTTATCCAGAAAGAAATTCAGAACTTATACTTAATCACGAAGAAGGATGATTTGAAAAGGAAAAAAATTGAACGTTTGATTTCTGAAGCAAATACACTTTTGCAAAGAGATGCTGAGAAAGAGTTAGAAAAAAAGGCAACCTTTCAGCAACCCAAACTACCATGAAAGCACTTATTTGCGCCAAATATTTGGGATGCTATTCTACCATAATTATCTAAATCCTCCCAAAAGATGGCATATTACTTGCAGTCTTTATTTATGAGTTGGTGAAGGCAGCATCGAAATGAGTCTGGCAAACATACCTTTGATTGAACTGAATAAATCAGTTTCCACTTCTTTTAGTGGCACTAATTCGTGTGAAGAATCGGAGCTCGGTGAAGATTTTTCAAGTATCCTAACGGGACCCCTTGGACAAAAAAATAAAAAGGGGCAGATATTAGATTCTCCTCTTTCAGAAGATACCCAGAAATCCGAAAAGCTTACCAAGCTCGTTGCTAAGCTAAATAACGCTAATGCATTAGAGCAAAGCGATTTGCTTCTTGAAGGCGCGCTGGAATTTGGAGGGTTAGAAAATTTAATTGCTGAATTTGAATCGCAAGGTGGAAAAAACATATCTCTATCCGTTGCACATGAAAATTCTGTCGTGGAAAATAATAAAGAAGTTCACGACTTTTTATCTCTTATCGCAGATTTTAGAAAGCAAATCATAAAAACCAATGAAAGTGAAATCCACTTGGGTTCTAGCTCAACTCTAGAACCTAATCCGGGAGAACTCATCCAAGAGAATAGGGTTGAAGCAACACCTCTAAATTTACCTGAACATTCAAGAACAGCTAATGCAGCCTATCCAAATGAAAAACTGCAACTCACTTTTGCAAAAAGTGACTTTCCAATTGAGCTTCTGGCTAAACCTGGGAGTTCTGAAAAGCTTGAACTATCCATCTCTTCAGAACATAGCACGGTGCTAGAAGCTGATCCTGATTTATCTGTCATACCAATAAAACTAGAAACATCTATCTCTTCAGAACATAGCACGGTGCTAGAAGCTGATCCTGATTTATCTGTCATACCTTAAAAACTAGAAACATCTATCTCTTCAGAACATAGCGCGGTGCTAGAAGCTGATCCTGATTTATCTGTCATACCAAAAAAACTAGAAACATCTATCTCTTAAGAGCATAGCACGGTGCTAGAAGCTGATCCTGATTTATCTGTCATACCAAAAAAACTAGAAACATCTATCTCTTCAGACCATAGCCCGGTGCTAGAAGCTGATCCTGGTTTATCTGTCATACCTATAAAACTAGAAACATCTATCTCTTCAGATCATAGCTCGGTGCTAGAAGCTGATCCTGATTTATCTGTCATACCTATAAAACTAGAAACATCTATCTCTTTAGAACATAGCGCTGGTGTGCAAGATGAACTTACTGAAGCGACTGATACCTCAACCTCTGAGGAAAAAATTGTTAAGCTCTCTTCTCTTCCTGCAACAGTTAAAGAAAAGCAAGTTATAGGAGATCCCCAACCAAAAAATACGGTCATGGACAGAAATCTTGTGGATAAAATAGCTTTATCACAAACGGCCACTGAAAGTGAACCCAAAAGGCCTTTGGTTGATCGGGGCGATATCCATGGTAAACAAACAATCTCCTTTTCTACTCAGGAAAGAAAAAATCTGAAAACAGAAAAGTCAGAAAAAGCGCCTTCGGCAATGAAAACTGATGGCAATCAGAATGTAGGACAGACCTCGGAACAGACAGCTAAGAAAATATCGCTTGGGAATGGAAATAAATCCAAATTTGATGCGGTTATCAAATCCCCTAATGAAAAAAATATCAAGAATACGACGATTATTAAGGGATCGGAAAACGCAGATCAAAAACCCGTTCTTGAAGAACGCCAACCTACGCTAAATGTCATATCTGATCCCCAAAAGTACAAAGCATTCTCTGACGATGCCTTTCGCCTGCGGTCCCCGGAAATGAGGAGCACGAAGAGTTCTCTTAAAGGTCGCGACAAGACGAGTTTTGCAGTTAGCGAGGTAACAGCATCATTTACCCAAGCAATAGGCTCTTCAAATAAATCCCAATCATCAAGAAATGCGGCAAGCGAAGTTAAATTTGAACAGGCCTCGGTGGAAATCTTGGCTCCACGGCCTCTGACAGTACAAGCAAACAGTTCAACAGCAAGCGGGTCAAATTCTCCTTCTCTCGAAATTCTTGAAAAATGGGTGGATAGTCAACTTGATCTAAACTCGCGTGGTTGGGTTTCAAACTTGTCAAAAAGCATGTTATCCGCACTAGCGCGAGGCCAGCAGAGATTAACTTTTACCTTATCCCCAGATTCTTTGGGAAAAGTAAACGTTACGTTTGCCCACGGGGTTAAAGGTTTGGATATACGAATTAATGCAGAGCGCCAAGCTACAGCCTCTCTTATTGGCGATGCAGAAGCTAAACTTGTTTCCAGTATTGAAGCCGCTGGCCAACGTGTTGCCTCTGTGACATGCAGTTCTTCAAATTCGTTCGAAAGTGCCTATAACTCCAGTCAAAACTCAAGCTCGAACGCAAACAGTGAAAATTCTGGTGAAAACCCAAAGTCTCAAACCAGCAAGCCTGGGCAAAGTGTTGAAAAGGCAGATAGTACTGAGACAGTTGGAAAATCAAACGACGATGATACAATCGTAAATATAATGATATAGTTGAGGACAAAGCTATGGCAGATGAAGAAGAACCAAAGAAAAAATCTGGTTTAATTACCATTTTGATTTTTGTGGTAGCGGGTTTCGTTTTGGTCGCTGTCGGCTTAGGGGTTGGTTACCTCATTTTTGGGGGATCTAATGACTCGCCCCAGGATATAGCCAATGAAATTGTTACCAAGCAAAATGGTGAAGATGGGTCCGGTTCAGAAGATGAGGACTGTGAGAAGGATGAGGAAGGACAGTGTATTGAAGAGTCCGACCCCGAAAAAGTGTCAAAAGAAACCCCAAAAGCTGAGGTGTTTCAAACTCTTTACTATGAAATACCTGGTAGTTTGACGACCAATCTTAAAGGTTCTAGACGGTTCTTACAAATATCAGTGGGCGTCTCAACCAAGTATGACCAAAAAATTCTGGACAATGTTGAGTCTCACCTGCCCTCTTTAAAAGCGGTGATCCTTGCCGCACTCAGCGACTACACAGAAGAACAAGTTACTGGTCGGGAAGCTCGTAAATTACTAGCAGACGATATAAGGGATGTAATGAACATAAAACTAGAAGAACTTGAAGGCTTTGGTGGTGTCGAAGAGGTTCTACTCACATCCTACGTAATGCAGTGAGATAGGCCAATGTCAACAACATCCAAGTTGTCGAAAACCGAAGTCGATGCTCTGATCGCTGGCCTTGATGGTGCTGAGGCGCTTGAGAGCAACGTAGACGGTTTATCTTCAGATAAGAAAGTCCGAGACTTTACGTTTGGCTCGGACGATCTTTCTCTTTTGGGTGACTACTATGCACTTCGTGTAATCAATGAGCGTTTCGCACGATTTTCCAGAACAGTTTTTCAACCTATGCTCAGAGTTCAACCGCGCATAACGGCGTTGAACCCAACTGTGAAAACATTTGAAGAATATAGTTTTTCATCGGAAGCTTTTATGAGCCTGACTCTGGCCCGGATAGAAATATTGCGTGGAAACCTAATGATGGTGATTTCACCTGATTTGATTTCAAAGCTTACAAATGCTTATTACGGTGGCAATCTTGCTATTTCAAAATCCTCGAAACGAACAGAATTTACTTCTACTGAAGACCGGATCATTGAAATTATAACAGATGGTTTGATTGAGGCATTGGATATTGCATGGAGCGATCTGATAAAGCTTGATTTTTCCGACCTAAGCCGTGAAGAAAACTTACAATTTGCATCATTCGTAGAAGATACAGAACAGGTCATTTGTTGTGCTTTTGAGATACAATTACCAGGGTCTGACCCTGCATCCTTCGATGTTATATATCCGTTGCAAACACTAAAGCCAATTGCAGCACAGTTACGCTCACGGATGCAATCAGACAGCGTTGATAGTCTATCTTGGACAGATCGCCTTCAACAGGCCGTCTTCAGCATACCGCTCACTTGCACAGCGCGTTTGACCACTGTCGACAGCAAAATGTCAGATATATTACAATACAAGAACAACGACATAGTGCCAATACAAATCACTGGGCCGCTTGATCTTGTGGTTGAAAACCGTGAATTTTTCGAAGCAGAACTTGGTGATTTAGGCGGAACAATTGCAATAAGTTTGCTTCAGCCAAATCGCAAAACTGAAAAAACCTAAGGGAAAAGCTATGAGTGAAACAGAGACAAATCCTGGCGAAGTCAACGATCTCCCTGATGCGACCAACGCCAGCAGTGCAAAGAATGGATCAAGAAAGATCAGCGGCGAAAAATTGAAAATTCTCGAAAATATTGAAGTTACACTTTCAATAGAAGTCGGCCGTACTGAAATGACAATCCGAGACCTCTTAAGGTTAAATGAAGGGTCCGTGATCGAATTAGACCGGTTGGCCGGAGAACCTTTAGACCTATTTGTCAATGGTGCAATCATTGCGAAAGGTGAAGTCGTAATGGTCGGGGAAAGATACGGGATCCGGCTGACAGACATTGTGGATCCTGAAGAAAGAGCAGAATCCGTTTAGTCATGGCATGATTCTTGCCTTCCAATAAGTGGGAGGCTAGCAAATGAATGCTTTTGACGACATAAACCAAAAGATTATCATTGTTGTTGTATTCACAGCAGCACTTCTGCTGGTTTGGATATTTGTAAAACAACGGTTTTCAGAAAAAATACAAATCGGCAACCAGTCAAGAATTAGTCATGTTGAAAGTCGCCGATTGGCTCATTCAAATATTTTGTCACTGTTTGAAATTGATCAAAAAACGATTTTGATACTTCAAGGTAAACACGGAACAACCGCGTTAGACATTACAAATAAAATACCTGAAGGGGAAGCCAATGACGCAATCCTCTAAAGGCATTGAACTTAGAAAATGGCGTACAGTTGGTATTTGCCTCTTCCTGGCAACACTATATACATTGTTAACCGCAAATTTTGTAAATGCTCAACAAACCCCTGTAGTTGGCCTGCCCGCACTATCTGTCGCCGAAGGCCAAGACGGAACACAACAATACTCGCTGTCTTTGCAATTACTGGCATTGATGTCCGCCATAACACTTCTACCCAGCCTGCTCCTTGGCGCGACAGCATTTACTAGAATTATCATCGTTTTGTCGATCTTAAGACAGGCCATGGGGACTCAGCAAACACCTCCTAACCAAGTTTTGGTTTCCATTGCCCTGTTTTTGACAATTTTCATAATGTACCCAACGCTGGATAATATTTACGTCGTATCATTATCACCCTATTTGGACGGACAAATTGGAATATTGCCGGCTGTCAACTCAGCATCTGAGATTCTCAAAGAATTTCTTGTTCTCAATACACGTGAAGCTGAACTGGCTATGTTTGCGGAACTTGCAGGCGATCAGCCATATGCTTCTAACCAAGAAGTACCATTTCGGGTTTTAATGCCCGCCTTTATCACATCGGAACTGAAAACCGCATTCCAAATCGGGTTTCTATTGTTCTTGCCTTTTTTAGTGATCGACATGGTCATCGCTTCAATTCTTATGTCTTTGGGTATGATGATGCTAAGTCCGATGCTGATCTCGCTACCATTTAAGTTATTGCTTTTTGTGCTGGTAGACGGCTGGGCAATGACAATTGGTTCAATTTCTTCAACTTATCTGAACTGAGGGATTTCATGGAATTTGATGCAAATATTGAACATATAAGGCTGGCTTTTTGGAATGTTGTAATGGCTGCTGGACCCATTTTGGGAATTGCTTTGGCAATTGGTTTGGTAATCGGGATCATCCAAGCTGCAACCTCAATTAATGAAATGACGCTCAGTTTCGTACCAAAACTAGTTTTTGTTCTGGGTGGCTTTGCTTTGCTTTCAGGCTTTATGATGACACGTCTTGCCGATTACTTTTCATTTATTTTTGACACAATAAGCGGCATGGGGTGAAATGGGTAACCTACTGCTCGACCAATCCAGTGGAATTCCAGGACTCAGCCTGCAAAATGTGGTCGAGCAACTCTCTGTTTATTTTCTCAGTTCTATTAGAATTGGAGCATTCTTAATCTCTTCGCCATTTTTCGGCGCACAATCAATTCCTCTGCAAGTTCGAATTATCACAAGCATCCTTTTAGGTTTTGCTTTTCACAGTCAGTTTGAGTCCATACAGATTTCTAATTTTGAAAATTTGGACTTAGTACGTGTAGTGTTTGCAGAAATCCTAATTGGTTTAGTGGTGGGTTTGTTTGTAAGTATTCTGTTTGCATCCGTTGCTCTGGCCGGGGAAAAAATCGCAACCTCTGGCGGGCTGGGATTTGCCGCTCAAGTGGACCCAAATTCAGGTGGACAGACACCGGTAATCAGTAACATTCTCACACTTTTTTTGATTGTTATATTTTTGTCCGTTGATGGTCATCTGGCACTGATCCGGGCAATACACTTCAGTTATGAAATTTTGCCTACGGGAACTTCTATAGAGCTACAAAACGCGAGTAAATTTGGTGTGGATGCAGCCGGTTCGATGTTTGAAATCGCAGCGGTGATTATGTTGCCAATCGTTATTTTGTTATTGATGACTAATTTTACAGTTGGGGTCGTAACCAGATCTGCGCCACAATTAAACCTATTTTCATTTGGCTTCCCAATCACACTTCTTGTTGTGTTTTTAGGCCTTTATGCATCAGCAACACCTCTTGGCTACGCTATGGAAGAACTCGTAGAGTTTTCACTTTCATTCATCGATAAATTTTTTGAAAGCATCAGCAATGGCTAGTGAAAATAGTGCTCAGGAAAAGACAGAGGACCCAACACCAAAACGTATGGAAAAGGCGTTTGAAGACGGCCAGGTATTGAGCTCTAAAGAGCTTTTTGTTTTTTCGACTCTCTTTACTGGCTTAATATTGTATTTCTTTTCAGTCGGGTTCGCGGGCCAGATCCTTGGTGAATGGGGTGGCTTTTTTAACTTTAACATGAGTGAATTTGAAGGTGAAATGTCAAGGCTCAGCTATCAAGCAGTAAGGTACATTTTATTTTATGGCTTATTGTTTGGCGTGCCTCTTTTAATCATAGTCCTATTCACTCAAGGGGCATTGGCAGGACGCATTAACTTTGCGCCCAAAGCTTTAGAATTTAAAGGATCCCGGATAGACCCTCTTAAGGGACTTAAACGCATGTTCTCGGTTAAGTCGTTGGTTGAGCTTGTCAAAAGTATTCTCAAGGTTGTCTTTTTGATTGGTTCAGCTGCATTCATCATCAACAGTCAAATATCAACTCTGCTGACCGCATCAGATAGCAATTTAAGCCACGGGGTATCGCGAGCGCATGGCCTTTTTATTAGCCTATTTATCGCACTTCTCATTGTTCTTGTAATTATTGCCCTCATCGATGTTATTTGGCAGCGACACCAACATATTGAACAGTTAAAAATGAGTCTCCAGGATGTAAAAGACGAGCATAAACAAACCGAAGGATCACCTGAAGTAAAAGCTAAAATACGTCGTTTACAAATGGCGTCTGCCGCTCAAGCCGCGAAACAAAGATCCGCACTTGAAGATGTTCCTCAAGCAACAGCGATCATTACCAACCCCACTCACTTTGCTGTTGCTTTGAAATATGATGTAGGCGAACGCGGGGCCCCGGTAATTTTGGCAATGGGCCGCGGGAAATTGGCAGAAGAAATCATTGAGATCGGATCAAAAGAAAGCATTGCAATCTTCCAAAGTCCGTTCCTTGCGCGTGCCTTATTTTTCACCGGCAATATAGGCGAGGAAATTAGCGAAGAATTGTTCAATGCGGTAGCTGCGGTTTTGGCCTTCATCTTTAGGTTAGCAAATGGTGAAGACGTATCAGCACCCGAAATTGATGTTCCGGAAAACCTAAGATTCACTGAGACAGGAGCCCTATACGATGCCTAGGATTACTTACAAAAAGTCAGTCAGCATGGGAGAAGCAATCAGTTCTTTATGCTTCTTTTTTGTCGGTGTTATCTGGCTTTCCCACGGAGTAGACTTTTTTGAAACTGGAAATTTGTGGCGAGCGCTTGGTTTGTTTATATGTGCAATTATCAGTTTTGCGGCATGCCTGCGCTTTGTTATACAAAATTTCGTTTTCAACTTGATGGTTGCGATTGATGCAAAAAGACAAAAAAATCAACGTAACCTGCAATGAGTGCCGATTTTTCTACATTACCCATGATGCAAGAAATCCATGGGGGTGCAGACACTTTGGATTTAAAACTGCAATAATTCCGGCTCAAGCTGTTTTAAAGACAAGTGGCACGAATTGTGCTTATAAAACAGCAAAGAGTACGGCAAAAAACAAAAAAGGACTTTAGCTGATGACAGGTGATCGTTCTGCGACAACGGCTGATGTTGAAAAGAGCATTCAAATTGCTTTGGATGCAGCTGATGCGGCCATGGATGTTACATCAGAATATGCTAAGGTTGCGCAACAAATCAAGAAATCTACACTGAAACTTTCCGGGATAGAAAAACTCGGTCGAACCAGTATGATTGTGGGGTTTGTGTCCTGTTTAGGTGCTGTTGCTCTTTCAATAGTTATTTTCCTACAAGCATCATCCCAATTAAAGCTCTTATCTGCAACAAATACCGAGCTTTTAACAGTATTTGTGGAAAACGTTGATAATCTGAACAGTAGCATCAACAAATTAGAGCCAGCCTTGGCTGAGTTTTCTAAACTAAGAAACTCAGTAGAAACCTCTAATGCCGCCTTAATTTCTATCAGTGAAAAGTCAGATGTACTATCAGTCGAAATAGCCACAGCTATTGCTGAAATGAACACGCTAAAGCCAATGCTCGATGCCAGTATTGTAGATATGTATGAGAAGACATCCATTATGAACTCTGAATTGACGCTTTCATTTGCTGAGATGACAAATGAAGAGTTCAAGGCACAGAATATGATTATGGGGAACTTCACAAAGTCTGTAATTTCGGCGCTCCAAACCATTTCCGATACTTCAGCAGACGTCAAAGACCAGCGCGAGGCACTTCAGTCCCTCCAGGATGTCAATGGAGAACTTTCTGCTAGAATTGCCACTCTCGACAAAAGCTTAGCTGCAGCCAAGCGGAGCGCAGCTCAGGCCAAAGCGCGAGCAAATGCAAATGCAAAAGCTGCTCAAGACAAATCAGAAGATGTTATCAAGTTTCCATAGCCTATTATTTTGGAAAAGCGTGAAGTCCAATGGATGAAATAGACCAAGAAGCTCCTGTCCCTAAAACTCTAAGTCTAAAGAGTTTTCGAGGAGGCTATGCTAAAAGCCTAGGATTGCAGCTAGGCGACAGAATCGTGGGTTTGGACGGAGAAGAGTTTCTGGGATCTGCTGCTGATATAAATGAACGATTTGACGTTGATGAGGAAGAATACACTCGCACTCAAATTCAAGCAGTTTTAACAGTAAGCAGGGACAGCCGCATTTTCAATGTGATTATCGATCAACCTCTTTCTGTTAAATTTGAAGAAAAAGATGCAGTTGAGGCGATAAATCCAACTAAAATGGAAGAGCTTTTGCAACATGCCAAAAGCGATAGCCTATCTCAATATATGATCTTCTATGATATGAAGAAGAATGCCGAGTTGGTTCTTAGAACTAAATCCCTACTCGCAATGATCATTCCGCCTTTTTGGTTTTTGAACCAACGGGTTTGGGAAGCGGCGATCGCAAGCCTTCTTGGATTAGTAGCTACCCTCGCAGTCCATTGGCTATTGGCCGTTATCTATTTCGCTGTTTTGTGTTTATATGTTGGTCGAGAACATATGAATTTAGCAGTTAGTTTTATGAGTTATCGCCGTTTTTTATATCTACAGACAATTGCAGCAGAAACAGAATTACAGGCACAGAAAGTTGCTTTAAGTATAGATGAAGAGCTGTTCTTTCAACGACCGGTCCAAGGTTTAGAGCAAATTAGGCCTAAAAAGAGAAAGAAAAACCAGTCAAAAGCGTAAGTCATCCCCAGAATAAATAAAAGTTAAGAGCTGGATGAAAGCAACACGACTCAGATTAATGTTCCATTAATTCGTTGAGCTTATGCGCACGTTTCCGTTGAGATGTAGACTTTATGTTTTCTAATTCTCTGTATTTGGCTACTGTGCGTCTTGCAACTTGGTAGCCTTCATCATTTAAAACACTTGATATTTTGGCATCGCTGGTCGGTTTCAATGGGTTTTCACGAGAAATTATATCTTTTATTTTGGTTCGGATCGCGCGGGCAGAAACGCCTTCATCATTCTCTTTGGCTTGAAGCCCGCTGCTGAAAAACATTTTCAAGGGAAATGTTCCACGTGGTGTTTGGATTAATACCGACGCCGTAGAGCGGCTTACGGTACTCTCGTGAATTCCTAAAGCCTCTGCAACAATACGCAGTTGAAGAGGTCGCAAACCCTCAATGCCCTGATCGAAAAAATTTATTTGGTGCTTGAGAATGTAGGTGGCAACCGTTTGCAAAGTTTGGTTTCTTTGCGCTATTGCTCTTTTCAACCAATGCCCTGTTGCAACTGAGTTTTTCACAAATTCAACAGATTTTTCTTCATTTGAAGGCGTTTTGCCAATCTCTTCTGCATAATCCAAGTTGATACGAACACTCGGTAGGGATGCTCTGTTTAGAGAAATTTCAATCTCGTTCCCTTTGCGCATAACAATTAAGTCAGGTTCTCGTGTGGTACCAACTGTATCATGACTGAAACTCGCGCCAGGTTTTGGATTGTATTGGCGAATTCTGATAGCTCTTTGCTTCATTTCTTCAACAGTACACTGGGCACTCGTGCAAAGTTCTTTGAACTCACCTTTGGCTAACAACTCAAGCTTTTGTAACAATACTTGCATAACCGCATCATATTCTCCACGCTCTTTGGCCTGAAGTACAAGGCATTCAGAAAGTGAACGTGAAAAAATTCCGGTCGGCTCTAAGGTTTGCAAACTCTCTATAACGGCCTCGATCGCATCTATTGAAACTGATAATTGTTCGCTGATTTGATCGGTATCGCACTGTAAATATCCTGCAGGTGTAATATCAACCAATAAACGATAAGCAATTGATTGATCGATTTTGTTTAGCTTTTTTAATCTAATTTGTTTGAAGATATGCTCAATAAGTGTTTCCGGCCTTTCACCCAAAAGGGTATCAAGGAAAGATCCCGAGATACCTGAGCTCTTTGAGCTTTGGGGAAAGTCCAAATCAATCTTACGCTTATTTTCTGAATTTACTGCCTTAACCTCTATAAATGGATTGCTCTCGGCTAATTCTTCGAGGTGCTTCTCTAACTCTAGATTATTCATTTGAAGAATACTGATAGCATGCTGAAGCTGCGGCGTTATTACCAAGCTCTGCTTTTGAACCTGCTGGGTTCCAATATTCAGACTAAGCATCGACATACATATACAAAAGCAATTTTCATGCCACTTTTCAAGTTAACCAAAGATTGAGCCAACCTTACAATAAAATATGCTATCAGCCAAAGGAAAAATATATTACAACTTATTGATTATAATTAGTTAATTCGGAAATAATCAATTGTTAACTTCAGAATAGAAAAAAATCCAAGTATAACTGTAAACGTTACCGCGATTGCTCCGATACTGAACTTTCCCATAAAACCCAATAGATCTTGATTAATGATGGCCATTAGCACAATTGCCAAAACGGCCATCAGAAACAATCTAAGCGACATGCAAACTCGGCAAGGAGGTCTTTTTTCCTGATCTAGCATCTCATCTTCCGTTTTTTCCACTACTTCAATAAACTAGAATTCCAGAATTATTGATTAGTACTCTAATTCAATTTCAATGCGGCGATTTTGCTCGCGGCCTGGGTCAGTTGAATTTGACGCAATTGGTTTTGTCTCGCCATAGCTGACAGCTTGCAAACGGCCAGGTGCCACGCGGCCAGATTGCTCAACTGCCTGAACAACGCTCGCTGCTCTCGCAGCTGCCAGATCCCAATTGTCTCGATAAAGAGCACCAAATGTAATTGGAACATCATCCGTATGACCTGAAACCGTAATAGAATTGTCAGAACCATCACTAACCTGCGCGATTTTATCGATAATTTCCTGAGCTTGAGATGTCAGGTTGGCAGATCCAGATGGAAAGGCTCCACCAGTTCCGACTGTCACAAACACTTTGTTATCGCGCGTCTCGACGTTAACGGCCCCCATATCAATCTGTTCTTGAAGCTTAACTTTAAGCTCATCAGATGCACTTTGTGCTTTTTGCTTGGCTTGCGCCGTTTGGGTAAATCCAGAGTCTTTGTCTTGGCCGCCAAGCTTTTTCAATTCATTTTCTAATTCGGAAACAAATTCAATAAGCTCGTTCAATTGCTGATCTAGGCCACCATACAATATTTCTTGCTCTGATTTTCCTGTCGCCAAACCAGCTAACTGAACAGCTTGGCCTACCTTTTTAAACTTTTCTTTCATCTCTTGCGGAGATGCATTTTCTGCCTTTAGGTCAACAACGACTTTGTCTTCCAACGTAGAAACGGCTATGTCGACCGCGTTTGAAATCTGCTCAATTGCTTCCGCTAGTTTTTCGGCATCAGACTTAGCATCACCGTCACCTTTGCCATCTTTGTTTTCCCCACCGATACCTTCTTCTAGCTTTTCACCCTCTCCTAATTGATCAGAGCCTTCACTATCATCATTATCACTTGGAATTTTGACATCTGGCTGCTCAAGTTCAGTTGTTTGCTGTGTCATATCCTCAGTTACAGATGGTGCAGGTGATGGGCTAAAGTTCATCTCAAGAACGGTTGTCCCTTCAGGTTGCTCAACAACTGGGATGAGACGTTGCACACCAAAAGAGTCTTTTAGCGATCCAGAAATCTGTTTAAACTTAGGAACATTCATTTCTGCGAATGACAAAATCATAACAAAGAACGCCATCAAAAGCGTTGCCATATCCGCAAAGGTGGCCATCCATGCAGGCGCGCCAGCTGGCGGACATTTCGGACACTCTTCTTCCTGTTCTTCTTCTTCGACGATATCTTCTGCCATTAGATCAAGCCGCTGCTAAAGTTTCTTGTTGCTTAGATGGCAAATTAGAGGCCAGCACATCTTGGATATTACGCGGCGATTCTCCGCGAGCGATATTGCGCAGACCCTCTACTACCAAGTTGCGGTAGTTGATTTCATATGAGGTATAGCCTTCCAACTTGGTTTTGATTGGGCCAAAGAAAACATTTGCAAAAAACGCACCGTACAGGGTGGTTAACAAGGCCACAGCCATTGCCGGGCCAATGGCTTTTGGGTCGCTCATGTTTCCAAGCATCACAACCAAACCAATGAGTGTTCCAATCATTCCCATAGCCGGTGCAATATCAATCCATGCAGATAAAACCCCATGAATTTGCTCGTGACGGATTTTCATCGCTGCAATTTCAGCGTTGAGTTGTTTCACCAGTTTTGGCTCATCAGCTCCATCAACAAGCAGTTGCAAGCCTTTTTCAAAAAACTTGTCAGTGCATTCCTGACCCTCAAGGGCCATCATGCCATCTTTACGTGCGATCGCCGCAAGCTCAACCATCCGAACAATCATCACATCAAGTTTCTTAACGGGTGGAAGAAAGCACTTAGCCATGGCGCCAAAATGGCTTAGAAAAACTGGAAGTGGCGCTGTCCACATAACGGCAAAAAATGTACCGCCTATAACGATAAGCGTTGATGGGACATCAATAAATGGCCCTATGCTTCCTGCTGAGGAAATCATTGTGCCTGCGATCATGCCCAACGCGCCGAGCATGCCAATCAAAGAAGCTAAATCCATTGTTTGCACTCTACTTGTTTTTCCAAAAGGGTTGCAAAAGTAGTGCCATATTGAAAAGATTGACCTACAAGCGAACAAAAATAGTGAGATTAAACAAATAATGAAGTTAAATTTCTTACCGATCTTATTACTTCTTATGCTTCAATCGCCACTCGCGAACGCTGATGCTTTAAGGTTGCAACGTGATGGCCCAATCGCAAGAGATTATATGAAAAAACTTGAATGGATGCGATGTAGCATCGGACAAGTTTGGGAAGAAGAGACCTGCATTGGTGAGGTTAAAATGCTATCTGTAGCCGAGGCTGAGGAAATTATAGAACGGATTGAGGGGCAAATGGGTGGCGGTTGGAGGCTACCCACGACAAAAGAACTTCGTAGTTTAATTTCAGACGTGGAGCTTCCCCCGAAAATTGATGTCATTACTTTTCCTGTCACCTATGCAGGATCATATTGGTCAAGTGATCAAAGCTTTTATGCCAAGCATTATCAATGGACCGTTAACTTTTATACTGGGCATTTGTACAATCGGTTCTTTCGTTACCAAAAGAACGCCGTTCGTTTGGTCAGGAACTATACAAAATAAATGAAAATTTACTTTGCCGCAGACATGGGAATTGGAAAAGAACTACCGCCTTAGCCCATAAAATTCACACATTAACAATCCCAAAGGGTATTTTTCTCCCAAATGGGGCGACCACATACTCCACCGAACTACTGAATGAAGCTGCTAATTCCGATATTTTGAAAGGAATATCGAGGGTATCTTGTCAGAAGAACGAGAACTCCGAGGCTTTCGAAGGTGGGTTTACAGAGGTCTACAATGTCTTTTGTGCATAATTTATCGCGTGTTATTGTTGGCAAGTCTGAGCCAATAGTTGCGCTAAAGAAGTCGGTGATTGATGTTGCCGAACATAATATTCCAGTGCTGATCACAGGACCAAGCGGTTCAGGAAAAGAAGTAGTTGCGCAAGCTCTTGCTGAATTATCCGGACGTTCAGGACGGCTTATATCTGTCAATTGCGCTTCAATCCCACATAGCCTTCTTGAAGCTGAATTGTTTGGCTATGAAAAAGGCGCATTTACCGGAGCAGTGAAATCTCACAAGGGCAAGTTTGAACAAGCCCATAATGGCACCCTTTTTCTAGATGAGATTGGTGATATGCCACTGGATTTGCAGTCAAAATTATTGCGCGCGCTGGAAACCAAGTGCTTTACACCTGTAGGATCATCTAAAGAGATTGCAGTTGATTTTCGTTTGGTTTGTGCAACGCATAAAAATCTTTACAAGCAAGTGGTCTTGAAAAATTTCCGATCCGACCTCTTCTTTCGCATAAGTGCTTTTCCAATTAGGGTCCCTGCCCTAAAAGATAGATCTGAAGACATTGAAAAACTAGCGCATCATCTTGCTCAACAGTTAACCTCAGTGCACATAGCAAGTGCAGACTTCGAGATAGAGACCGAAGCCTTGTGGCTTTTAAAGACCTTTTCTTGGCCGGGTAATGTTAGACAGTTGAGAAATGTTCTTGAATGCTTGATTATTCGCTCCGCCGGTAAAAAAATAACCGCTCCGGAAGTTCACCAAGTATTACGAGAGCAAAATCGCCAGAACATGCACGATAGTGACGATAGTCTTCAAAAGGCAGACGTTTTTTCGGAAGAGCAGTTAAACTCTCCGGTGGATACGATAAATGACTATCGAGCCTTTTTTGTATCCAATGGGAAACTAATGATCGCAGAGCACCTAAAGTCAGTAGAACGTGAGGTGGTGACTGCAGCCCTTGTGGCAGCAGAAGATGATTTCGATATTGCGGCAAAAATGTTGCACCTGTCTGTCGCAGAGCTTGTAGAAAAAAAGCAAGATTTAGGAATCCAAACGAAACCATATTGAAATCGAGAAAAAACATGTTTAACAGTGCCTTGGATATTAGAAAGGCATAAATTGAGGGAACAGATTTTTCTATATCATTTTAAAATTAAGCGCCGCTATATTCAAAATCCACCCTATCCAAAATAAAACCGCGTCGATCTTATCACCGCAAGATTTAAAAGAAAGATTTAAGAGTGTCAGAAAAACAATTACAATCCAACGATGAAATAGACTTATTCGAGCTTTTTTTGACCCTTTGGGAAGGTAAGTGGTTGATATTAGGTGCAACCCTGCTCGCTGCGGTGCTCGGGTTTGCTTATATCACACTTACACCCAATAATTTCGAAGCTAAATTAAATATTGCGCCTTTGTCAGCTAACGACATTAGTGACTATTCCGCACTCAATTCAATTGTTGCCGCTGATCTTGAAAGTACGGCAAAAACTGGGATGTTTACTCCCCACTATCATTCAGACACTCTTCCCTTTTTTGAAGTTACCGAGTTATATCTTGCAAACGCATTTTATACAGTACTTGCAAACTATTCCCTCAGCGAAATTTTGGGATTTGCGCCCAAAAACTTGACCGAAAACCAAGCTGGTCAGGGTTATCAAAATTCTTTGGAAGATGCATCAAGAAGTTTTAAAACATCATTTGGTAAAGACGGAATGATCGTCATCACTTTTCAGGGTAAGAATGAGGCTTTGGCGCAGCAAATAATTGAAACTACTCTGCAGGCTGTAGACATCAAAACAAAAACCGCTGTTATAGATGATTTTCAAAACCAAACATCAGAGCATTCTGCACGAAAAAAATTCATTTTAAAGCAACTTTCAGTTGAGAAATCCTTCGTGACAGCTAACTTCTCCAAAAACATTGAGCAAGAAACTGATAAACTGAAAGAGCATCTGGAAATTGCCATAACTTTAGGCATAGAAAATCCTTTTGAAAAAGGATTTACCAACCATGCCTTTGGGAACACTGAAACGTACTTCAAAGGCCGCAAGGCACTAGAAGCTGAAATATCTATACTGATGAAGCGTAAGCCAAATGAATCTCATCTGCCCGATCTTAAAAGAATTAACACGGCCATGTCTTTGATTGAAAAAGATGGAACTGCCAAAACTGCAAAAGAAGCCCTTGAAAAAACCCCATTGAGCGAAGGTAAAACTTTCAAAGCTGCAAACTATAATACCGTTCAAATGCAGTTTGTTTATGAAAAAAAACCAACACTAATTCTTGCGCTATCAATAGTCCTTGGCGGTTTCCTAGGCATGGCAACTATCTTGGTGCGTAATGCCATTAATTCTCGCAAGTCAGTTGAGCTATAATGAGCAGATAAGCAAACTGAAATGTCGGCAATAGGTTTGAATTTATATGATCAATTTGTTTATTAACGTTTAAGCTGGATACTAACTGAAAACGTCTGAACAGAGCCTGAACTTCCAATAGATGAAAATCGATTTTTTACACCAACCAAGAAGCGTGTACATTCATCTTCGTAAATTGCAGACGCCGCAAGAGTGTCCCTTTGGCCATCTATGTAATTTTGTTTTCCAGAAATTTTCCAATCCCTTATTGCGGTCGAAAGGCTCAATTCACTTGTAACCTGATGATCACTCAGACGGTCGTATCTAGTGGATGCACTTGCTAACCAATTTTCCCCAACGGAAAAATTAAAACCTAGGTTTGACTGCGCGTTCACCATTTCGCCTTTTGATGTAAAAAGACCTTTAGAGCCAAAATTCATCAGTTTTGGTGTTGAAAGCTCTGCGCCTAGAACATAGGCGACACTCTCATCTTGAAAGCCATTATCCGATGTAAGTTTATCTGCGGGATTAGACACAATCGGTGCGCCAGCCGCTACTTTCATCGTATAGCCATTTTCCCACGATGCGGAATAATTGAGACCTAAGCTCGCTCCGAACCCCTCCCATTCTTCAGCAAACCCACTTACTCCTGAAGGCCTATGGAGTGTTCCGATATTTAACGCGCTGGTCGAACGAAGCGGCTCAAAAGCGTCATCCGTTGTTTGATTTCCATAATTCAATGCGAAAACGGGTTCAATGGTTTGTAAAACTTTATTTCTGGAAATGGAAAAAGGTAATCTGGCAACAAATCCAACCTTGTTTTTAATTTGATACTGTGGATTGTTGGAGTTTTCATTTTCGGGATCAAGTGAGATACCGAGTTCAGTTTTGGCAAGGGTTGAAATATGCAATCTTTTGCCAATCTGCATTGCGTAATTATGGCTTAATTTTGAGGTTATTTCGCTCGTAAAGGGCGTTACTTGCTCATTTCTTGCTTTTGATGAACTTGTCGTGAAACCCACAGATCCGGTAACCTGTCCAGGCAAAAGATTCTGATCGATGGATCTATAATAATCCGCGGAAATAGTAACTTCCGTTTCGGTCGTGTTATCGAAAAAATCATTTCGAACCAACTTGGCAGATTGCTTTAAAGTTCCCCAGCCATCAAATTCTTCTTTTTTCAAAGTGATGCGTGTTTCAAATTTATCCTCTGAGAAATATCCGTAATCCCCCAAGTAGCCATCATCTGATACTTTACCTGTCTGAAAATTGACACGATATCCACTAGACAAAACAAACGAAGCATCGGCTTTTATAAAAAAACGTAACTCATTTGGGTAAATTGTATCTTTAGAAAGAGCCCCGCTTACAGTTAGATTGCCATTTTTAAAGGCCTGCCTGTAACGATACTCGAGTGTATTTGTCTCAGTAGACAAAAGAGGTGTGATCAAAAGATCCTTGTCATCATTAATGGGCACAAAATATGGAATGCGCAAACCGGTCCCAAGTTTTGATGATGCTTCTAAAGAAGGCATCAGGAACCCTCTTGCTCGGCTTATACTTGGATCAGGCAACCGTAGATATGGGGTAAAGGCAATGGGAACTCCTTTTACCTTTAAGACAACATTTTTATACATAATTTCACTACGATCTGCATTGCGGTCCGCGCTGCGTGCAGAAAAATGCCACAGAGGCTGCTTGGCTTCGCATTCTTTGCAGGTTGTTACCCGCGAAATATTGTTAGCTCGGTCAACTTCACCACCATCCATGAATACTTCGCTGGCAGAGATTTTTAGCTTTTCATCAACCAATATATTTGCGGCTTGGATGAGACCCGCACGCATTTCAAGGCCAAGCTGCCCCTCATCACCTAAAATTTTTGTATTTTGCACCTCAAGGAAAATAGTCACATTTTCAACATAGATTTCCTCGGTCTTATCATCAAAAATTAGCTTCGTGGCCTTTAAAAGTTGATTGCCACGCCGGGCTTCAACATTACCTTCGGCAATTAAGATACTGTCCTCGGTAATTGTTATCTCGTCAGCAAGCAAAGTCATTGAATTATTTATAGGTAGTGATTGTGACGAAACAGCAGACGCCAGAAAAACAAGAGATATAAATAGATTATGTAGTTTAGGCATTTATTTGGATGCCCTTGGTTAGACTTTGATTAGCCAGATGACTATAGCCATCTAAGCCTTGGGTTTGCAATGAGTTATGGTATAAATTTTTATCCAAAAATATCTATCAAATTGTACTTTCTGGGAATTTTCTTTGATTGGTAAATCAATCTTATATCCACGCGCCTAATATTCAGGCAGACGATCTAGCAACAGAGTGCTGCTGCCCCATCTAAATATTTGAGGATTAGCTGAGATATCTAGGCAAAAGCTCTAATGCGATAACCATCAAAGGCGTAAAGTGGCAACCTTTCTTCTTCCAACTCAAGAAAATCAGCGCCCACCAAAATAACGGAAGCTATTTAGGCATCGACTAGGCGCGCCAAAGCCAAAGCCACTGTTATTTTCCAGGGCCGCTTTCACTCACAAGCGCAAGGGTTTCACCGCGCGAAATCAAAAGAAATATCATCTACGACATGCAAATAGGACTTGCCGCACAAAATCCCTTGCCAACCCTTGAATTCACAGCACCTCAACCTGTCTTAATTTCATGGCAGGCTCTTCAGGATTGAGCAATTTAATGCCCATTCTGATTGTCTATTTTCTAACTATAAGGGTGAACCACTTCAAAGGGGTAGGATCAGCTTGAACCTTCTTTGTAAGGGGATGTATATCATTTTTATGGACTTAAATCCCATTTGGCTAAACTCTAAGGAAACATAACTTCTGGCTGTAAAATTTCAATAAAATCTAGACTGTCAAGTGCTCTGCACGGGTACAAACGCAAACTAAATTAGGCTAAGGCACAAACTATGGATGATTGGGAAAATATAGCGCAGCATCTTTTTAGCGCTTCGGTCGATCTAAAGCCACTGGCAGGTGAGTATGATCTAAACTTTCTTGCAACTTGGGATACTCAGTCTTGTATTTTAAAGATAATGCGCCCTGATTGTGAAACGTCTTTTATCGACATGCAAATCAAGGCATTAATTCATCTCAAAGAAAACGACGTCTCGTTACCTATTCCAGATGTTTATAGCTTCGCAGAAAATCGTTTCATTGCGATAGAAAACGAGCGGCTTGTGTGGGCGCAATCCCGGCTTGAGGGAGGTGCGCTGGCGATAATAAAAGAAAAGCCTGTTGCGCTTCTTGAGGAGTTAGGAACCTATATGGCGCGCATTGATAAATGTTTGGAAGATTTTGATCATCCTGACTTGAGACGTTCACACAAGTGGAATCTTCTAGAGGGCCTTTGGATTTATGAGCACCTTGAAGCAATTAAAGATCCGAAAAGAAGGTCACTGATCAAATCGATATGTGACCAGTTTTCTAGCCTTCTTCCACAATTGCATGCGTTGCCAATTCAAGCTTTGCACAATGATTTTAACGACTACAATATTCTTGTGCAGGCTGATAAACTGGATCATTTCTCGATTTCTGGCTTGATTGATTTTGGTGATATGACAAGAGGGCCTGCAATTATCGAAGTTTCTATCGGTGGAGCCTATTGCCTGCTTGATACCATTCGTCCAATGAAAAGTTTTGCGGCTCTGATCAAAGGCTATAATAGTAAACGACCTCTGTCCGAAGATGAAATTGCTCTTGCATATCCTGCGGCGTTAATGCGCTTGGCAGTATCAGTCGTAAATTCAACTTTAGAGGGCGCGAAAAATCCAAACGACTCTTATATTACCATCACCCAAGCGCCGGCTTGGGACTTTTTAGAAAATGCCATGATTGATCCCAACCTGATGGAAGCGCGTTTGCGTGTTGCTTGCGGGTATCCAGTTACCAAATATGCGGCGCGGGTTTCAGATTTTATTGCCAGAGAAAATGGAAATTTTGCGCCTATTTTGGATTGTGATCTTGCATCTGCTGAAGTGGCTTGTGCGTCTGTCGATCGATCCAGTATCCCGCAAAACCCATTTCACATAACCAGTATAGAGGCAGCACAAATTGGTGTGGCTGACCAAAGTGATGCGATCTCTATAGGAGGATATGGTGAACCGCGCCTGATCTACACAGCGCCCTCTTTCATGCTTGGACATCATATCCCAAATGGACGACGAAGTGTTCACATTGGTGTGGATGTTTTTGTTGCAGCAGGAACTGCCGTAAATGCGCCCCTTGCAGCAGAGGTTTTATGTGTCGAAAATAGGAAAGGACACCTTGATTATGGTGGCATGGTTATCTTGTCACATATCACACCTGAACAAGATGAATTTTTCACCTTATATGGCCATCTTGACCCCAATAGCATCGGGCACCTTCGTGCTGGAAGCGAGATTTCGGCGGGTGAGTGTTTTGCCAGATTAGGTGACCAGAGCCATAACGGGGGATGGAGCCCTCATCTTCACTTTCAATTAGCGCTTTTGACCGATGGGCTGAGCCAAGATTGGCCAGGTGTTGTCGATCCGGTTGAAGTTTCCTTCTGGAGTGAAGTTTTTCCAAATCCAGCCGCACTTATGAACCTTTCGAATGAGAAAGTGTCTTATCAAAGGATCAATGAGGCTCAGCTTTTGGAACAGCGAAAAACCAAATTTGCCCAAAATTTAAAGCTTAGTTATAAATCGCCTCTTACTTTTGTGCGCGGCTGGAAACATTTTCTATTCGACCAAGATGGTCAACCCTTTCTGGACGCCTATAACAATGTGCCTCACGTGGGTCACGCGCATCCGCGTATCCGCATTGTAGCCCAAGATCAGTTGGCCAGAGTGAATTCCAACACACGCTATCTTCATCCCGCACAGATAGCCTTTGCCGAAAAGCTGACGCAGAGAACACCTGATAATTTATCGGTTTGTATGTTTGTGAATTCTGGTTCTGAAGCCAATGAACTAGCGCTTAGATTGGCGCGCGCACATTCCGGTGGCAAAGATACAATCGTCCTTGACGAGGCGTATCATGGCAATACCACTGGTGCGATTGATATCTCGCCATATAAATTCAATCGAAAAAATGGAGTAGGTAAGCCCGAATGGGTCGAGATAATTGCATTCCCAGACGATTATCAAGGCGCATTTTTGCGAGATGATCCCTTGGCGGGCGAAAAATTTGCCGCACTGACGGATGCCGCTATAGACAACATTCGGAGGCGTGGTGGCCGGCTGGCCTGCTTCATCTCTGAAACCTTTCCGAGTGTCGGGGGACAGATCATTCCCCCCAAAGGATATCTTGAGGCTGTCTACAGCCGCGTGAGAGCTGAAGGCGGCGTCTGTATCGCAGATGAGGTTCAAACTGGCCTTGGCCGTTTGGGAGAAAATTACTTTGCTTTTGAAGAGCAAGGTGTTGTTCCGGATATTATCGTTTTAGGAAAACCCCTCGGAAACGGACATCCCATCGGGGCAGTTGTCACGACGCCTGAGATTGCAGATAGCTTCGACAATGGCGTTGAATTTTTCTCCACTTTTGGGGCCTCCACTCTGTCTTGCCGTATTGGAAAAGAAGTTCTTGATATTGTTGACCAAGAAAACCTGTCCCAAAATGCCAAAATTGTCGGCAATCGGCTGCTTAATGGCATGGAGTTATTAAAAGATAAGTATGATGTTGTCGGGGATGTGCGCGGGCGCGGGCTGTTCTTGGGTCTGGAATTGGTTAAAGACAAAGTGTCTAAGATGCCAGCGTCGGCTCTGACATGCTTTGTCATTGAGCGCATGCGCAGCAAGCATGTGCTTTTGGGAACCGAGGGGCCGCATGAAAATGTCCTAAAAATCCGCCCCCCTCTGACCATCGACGCGCCTGCTGCTGATTTTCTGCTTTCGCAGTTGGATGAGACTTTGAAAGAGGGCATTGAACTTGGAGTTTCTTAATTTATTTAGTTAAGTAAATCCAAATTTATGTAATAAAATCATAGTTTTAGTATTTAACAAAATCGACCGAATAAATTAGATATTTTAGTTTATTTGGCGATATGATTATGTTTCCCCAAAAGAAATAGACACGGGGACAAAATGGCTCATATTCTAGCGCTTGGTGGCGATGGAATTGGTCCAGAGATACTGGATCAGGGAGTGCGGGTCGCAGAACATTTGGCCGCGGCTGCTAATCTGTCTTTGAATATCAATTATGAACTTCTGCATGGTGCGAGCTATGACCGTTATGGCAGTTTTTGTACAGCTGATCTGCTTGCCAAGGCCCGTGTTGCAGATGCAATTTTGGTAGGCGCCGTGGGAGGACCAAAGTGGGATGATATCCGTATGCCGGGCGGCGCCGAGTGCCAAGACGGTCTTATGTATCTGCGCCATCATTTGCAAACATATCTCGGACTTCGGCCCGCGCGAAACTGGGCATCTTTGACAAACAGAACTCCTTTTAAGAACAATCTTATAGATGGCGCTAACATCCTAATCCTAAGAGAAATGTGCGGAGGAGCGATGTTTTCTTCGCAACGCGGGCAGCGTCTGGAAAATGGAAAGCGCAAAGGGTTCGATATGATCACCTACAACGAAGATGAAGTTGCGCGTATTGCGCATGGTGGTTTCGCGCTTGCCCGCCGTCGAAACAAACGCTTGGTCAGCTGTGATAAGTCGAACGTGATGGAGAGTTATAAGCTTTGGCGAGAGATCGTTTCCGAAGTGTCGCTTGAGTATCCCGATGTTTCATTTGAAAACATGTTCGCCGACAACTGTGGCTATCAGATGATGATGCGCCCGTGTGATTTCGACGTGGTTTTATGCTGCAACCAGTTGGGTGACTTGTTCAGCGACCTTACAGGTTCTTTTGCTGGGTCACTCGGAATGCTGCCCTCGGCCTGTCTGGCCTCTAACCCTGCAGACGGCGCTGCCTTTGGGATCTACGAATCTACCTCCGGCTCTGCTCCCGATATTGCCGGAAAAGGCATCGCCAATCCGGTGGGAATGATCCTATCGGTAGGCATGATGTTCGAGTTCACCTTTGGCCGTGCCGATCTGAACCACGCCGTCGAGCGAGCGATTGAGCGAGCGATTGCAAATGGTATCGCGACCCGAGATGTCGGCGGCACTGCCTCCTCGACGGAAATGACCGATGCGATCTTGGAAAGGCTTATGCAATGAAGTTCGATTACGTCATAGCAGGAGGAGGCTCGGCAGGCTGCGCCCTGGCTGCGCGTTTGGCCGAAGATCCTTCGGTGTCGGTCTGCATTGTCGAGGCGGGCGGTAATGGCCGGGACCTCTTCATTCGGATGCCAGCCGGTAACGGCTTCGTGTTCGGCAACCCTCGTCTGGACTGGGGATATGAGAGTGTGCCACAGGCAGGGTTGGGCGGGCGCAGTATCTATTTCGCACGTGGCAAGGCACTTGGCGGGACATCCATTGTCAACGGCATGATATACATGCGCGGCGTCCCAGCCGATTATGACATGTGGCGGCAAAAGGGGCTGGCGGGCTGGGGCTATGCAGATCTCTTACCCTATTTTAGACGGGCCGAGGGTTCGCGCGATAGACGCAATGCGTTTCATGGGCAATCCGGCCCGCTAAAAACCGAACCAGCTGTGAATTTCGGCGTGCTCGACAGCGCTTTTATCGCGTCTGCCATTGCAGCTGGTCACCGAGAACTGGATGATTTCAACGGGGCAGAGCGCACTGGCGTCGCCCGATGTGACAGTACCGTGTCGCGTGGTGTGCGCCAATCCTCAGCCATCGCCTATCTGAAGCGCGCACCGAAGAATTTGACCACCCTCACAGGCCGGCACATCACTCGAATTGTGATGGAGGGCAAGCGCGCGGTTGGCCTAGAAACTCTGGGCGGTGAACTCATCCGAGCAGAACGCGAGGTGATTGTTTGCCAGGGTGTCTTTGGCACACCGCAGCTGCTGATGCTTTCCGGTATAGGACCGGCTGATCATCTGCGCTCTCATGGCATTGCGCCGGTTATTGATCTTCCCGGTGTGGGGGCTGATTTGGCCGACCATGTTGATGTTTCGATGCAATACGCCTCAGACCGTCTTGACCTCAGCCATAGCCGCCATCAGCGATTGGACCGCGCGGCATGGCTGATGGGACGCTGGTTGCTAAACGGGTCCGGCCCTGGGGGTGGTTCTTTGTTCTCTGCAGTGCTGTTTCTTGCCTTGGATGATCCAGCCTTACCAGAGCTTGAGGTATTCATGACCCCGATGACTGTCGAGGAAAACCTCGGCAACGGCGAAGAGGAAGCCGCTCCATTTTTAGAGCGCCTTGGCCGCCGCCTGCTGGTACGTGGGCGCAAAGTGGCGCAACCCGGCATTCAAATTGACATAAATCAGGAACGCCCCAAAAGCCTTGGCACCGTCCGGCTGGCCAGCGCTGACCCCACGCAGCACCCGTTAATCGATCCGAACTATTTATCTGATGCTCGGGATCTCGATGAACTGGTGCACGGTGTTCACATCATGCGCGAGGTCATGGCCCAGCCGCAAATCGCCAAATATCATCAAGGCGAGACAGGTGTCTGGAAAGATGCCCATTCCAAGAGCGAGATCATCAATGCAATCCGGCAAACCGCATATACCGGTCATCACCCCTGCTGCACTGCTCGCATGGGCACAGATGAAGGCGCTGTACTGGATGCAAATCTGCGTGTGCGCGGCATAGAAGGTCTGCGCGTGTGCGATGCTTCCGCTATGCCTTCCCAAATCACTGGTAACCTTTATGCCACTGTGATTATGATGGCCGAGAAAGCCAGCGACATGATTCTAGGCCATCCGTCATTACCACCTGAAGACCCACGAGATATTGCAAATGCCTGAGAATCGAACATATCAGTATTTTTCTAACAACAAATGGCATTCCCCTGTAGCAGGGGGATATTTTGACAGTGAAAATCCTGCAAATGGTGAAGTCTGGGCGCGCTTACCGGATTGCCGAAAGCCTGATGTGGACAATGCCGTTGGCGCCGCCAAATCTGCCTTTAACGAAGGCCCTTGGGGCCGGATGATGCCGGCAGAACGCAGCCGTCTTTTGCGACGGATCGGGGATGTAATCTCAAAACATGCAGATAGACTGGGTGCAGTAGAGCTTCGCGATAATGGGCGACTACCAAATATCGCTCCAGGTCTCGGCCAAGGTGGATGGCAGGTGGACAGTTGGCACTACTATGCTGGCCTGTGTGACAAGTTTGAAGGTCGGTTAATTCCTGCTGAAGTCCCTGACATACATAATTACATGACATGGGAGCCATTTGGTGTCGTTGCCCTGATGCTGCCTTGGAACTCGCCAATTGGGACACTGATATGGAAACTAGCGCCCTGTCTAGCCGCCGGTAATACAGTCGTTATAAAACCTTCAGAACAGGCAAGTTGTTCGATCTTGGAGCTTATGGATATACTCGACGAGGCTGGATTGCCCCCTGGAGTGATCAATGTTGTTACCGGCTTTGGTGCTACGACTGGCGAGCCACTTATTGATCACCCAGATGTGCGATTAGTCAGTTTTACAGGGGGCACGCCGGGGGGGCGTGCGGTGGCTAAGACCGCTGCTCGGCAAGTCAAGCCACTGATCATGGAACTTGGTGGTAAATCCCCTCAAATTGTCCTGCCGGATGCTGATCTAGACCTTGCAGTAAACGGCGTTGCGGGCGGTATTTTCCCAGCCGGCGGGCAGAGTTGTATTTCCGGCTCTCGGCTTTTGGTGCACGCCGATGTGATCGAAAATTTTACAAAAAAGCTGGTAGATGTGGTCGCAAAAGCGAGGGTTGGAGAGCCATCAGACCCGACCAGCCAAATTGGTCCTATGGCAAACCGTCCACATTACGAAGCTGTTCTGGCACATATTGATGCTGCCGAGCGGGCCGGCCATCACTTGTTGCTTGATGGTCGAGCAGCACGCCGTGACAAAGGTTATTATATTGGACCCACTATCTTTTCAAATGTTGCAAATGGTTCCGATCTTGGACAAAATGAAGTTTTTGGTCCTGTTGTCAGCACCGAAGCGTGGCAGAATGAAGACGAAGTTATCCGCATAGCCAATGATTCGGTCTATGGCCTTGCTGCCGGTATTTGGTCACAAGATGTGACAAAAGCCATGCGCATGGCTGATCAAATTGAGGCTGGCACTGTCTACATCAACAATTATTTTAATGCCGCAACACAAAGTCCTGTTGGGGGTTTCAAACAATCTGGCTATGGCCGAGAGAACGGCATTGAGGGAATGCGTTGCTTTTTGCAAACGCGATCAGTTTGGTTGGCCACCAATCCTCATCAAACGGACCCTTTTGCCTGATGGCACGGCGCATGCGCAAAGGTAGCCGTGCGGCAAAAGAACCCTCAAATGGGCCGGATACGGCTGCTCAGGGTGGGTTTTGGCATCCACTTTCAATTGAAGACGTTGAAAAAGTGGCCAAGACTGCCATCAGAATACTTACCGATATAGGTTTGTCAGAGACCCCTTCTATATTATGTGACGCGGTAATTTCAAATGGTGGCCGTTTTGTAGATGGCAGGCTGCTTTATTCCCGCGACCTTATTGAGGCTACGCTCAAAAACACACCTCGTACTGTGCGGCTTGCAGGGCAAATAAAAGCGCATGACTTGATGGTTGGAGGACAGAGCGTTTATGCTGGAACAGGCGGTGCTGCCCCAAATATCTATGACCAATATACCCAAGATTACCGCCCTTCGAAGCTGCATGATCTTTATTCAGCGGCCAGATTAAGCGATGCACTTGATCATGTACAATTCTTCTCACGCTCGCTTGTGGCGGGCGATATAGATGATCCGCTTGCTTTTGACCTTGCGACGGCCACTGCATGTCTTTTGGGAACTTCAAAACATGTAATGGTGCAGGCATCTCAGCCGGCGCATGTGATCCAGATTGCGGAAATCTGCTATGAGATTGCTGGCAGCGAAGCAGCATTTCGCGACCGCCCATTTCTTTCGTTAAATATCAATCATGCGGTACCACCGTTGCGGGCGCATGATGAAAGCTTTGCCGTTATGGCTGAAGCTGTGCACCATGGAATTCCTGTTCATTGTAACGTCTTTGGCCAGCTTGGGGCCTCAAGTCCAGTAACTATGGCAGGCTCTGTGGCGCAAACCCTTGCCGAAACACTCGCTGGCCTTGCCTTTGTGCACGCGTTGGATCCAAAGGCACCGCGCATTGCAGGGCCACGTCCAATGATCATTGATTTGCGCACAGGCGGTATGGCTGGCGGCGCTGGTGAGCAGATAATGGCGACGGCCCTTGCGGTTCAAGTGCTTCGATATTGGGATTTGCCCTGCTCAGTGATCGCAGGTGCCACAGATAGTAAACGGCCCGATTTTCAAGCAGGTTATGAAAAAGCTTTGACAATCAACACAGCAATTCAAGCTGGGGCAAACTTAATCACCCAAGCGGTGGGAACTCAGGCGGCTTTGATGGGAGTTAGTTTTAGCGCTATGGTCGCAGACAATGATATGCTGGGGGCTATCAAACGGGCAAATATAGCGCCTGAGATAACTCAGGATACACTTATGTTTGATGAGATCAAAGAAGTTGTGGCAGGCGAAGGTCATTATTTGGGACGCCCGGAAACCTATGCCCGGATGCGAAGCGATTTCTTATATCCAAATATTGCCGATCGCAGCCCTTTGGATGTTTGGTCAACTTCAGACCATTCAGATATCGAAGAGAGGTCAAATACAATTGCCAATACCATTTTGGAAAGCCATTGGCCCAATCATCTACCGGAAGCGTTAAGGCTAAAACTAACCAGACAATTTTCTTTGCGACAACAAAAGGATTTGCAAGAATGAAAATTGCGATAATTGGCACCGGTGCAATGGGCTCTATCTATGCAGCACGCTTAGCAGAAGCTGGTCACACGGTTTGGGCCATCGACAAGTGGCGCGAGCATGTAGAAGTTATCAATGAAATCGGTTTGAGAGTGGATGGCCCAGATGGGGAATTTTTTGTAAAGACGGTTCGCGCTACCCAACACCTTACCGAAGTAGGAGCCTGTGATCTTTATATTATTGCAACAAAAACCAATGCGGTTGCCGCGGCAGCGCAAGATATTGCAAAAAATTTGGGAACCCAATCTCTGGTTCTGACAATTCAAAATGGATTGGGTGCAGGCGATAAGATAGCTCAATATCTACCGGCTGGGCAGATTATGCTGGGGGTTGCAGAAGCCTTCGGAGCCACAATGAAAAGCCCTGGCCACGTGCAGCATACCTCTATGAAAAAAATTCGTCTGGGCGCAATGAACAGCGGTCTGGACCAAAGGCTGGACGAGGTGGCTAATGTCTGGCGAACTGGAGGATTTGAAGTCGAAACCTATCGGGACATCGCTCAACTTATTTGGGAAAAGCTTTTGTGTAATGTCGCGCTATCTGGTCCGTGCACCGTATTTGATTGCAATGTGGCTGAGTTGCGATCAAATTCTGATTGGTGGCAAATAGCACTTGGGTGTATGGCAGAAGCATTTTATGTAGGAAAATCAAAGGGTATTGCATTTTCGTTTGATGATCCTGTGGCCTATGTGACAGCTTTTGCTGATCGGGTTGGAGCGGCAAAGCCGTCAATGGTACAAGACCATCAAAAAGGGCAGCCTTCAGAAATAGATTCAATCAATGGTTCGATACCGCCGCTTGGGGCGTCGCTGGGTATCCCAACGCCCTATAATAATACAATCACTGCCTTGGTTAAAGCGCGTGAGGCGGCTTTTGAGGGCGCAGGGCCGTGAAGCTTTGTTCCTTCATTCACAATGGTTTTGCAAGCTATGGGGTGATGTCACCCAGCGGCGTGCATCCGGTCCAAAATGCAATTTTGAAATCTTATCCCACACTACTGGATTATTTAAAGAGCAAGCCGATAGTAGAATTGACAAAACTATGCGGGGAACCCTTGCCATCTTCCGAAATCACTTGGCTGCCACCTATAAGTAAGCCGGAAAAGATTATATGTGCGGGCATGAACTATCGCAAGGTTTATCCTGTCAAAGGCATTGCGCCCCCCGATCCGGACAATATAATTATTTTTTCACGCCATACCGAAACACTGGTCGGCCATTATGCAGCTTTAGAGCGTCCACGGGGAAATGCTGCCAAAACTTTTGATTTTGAGGGAGAAATCGTTGCCGTTATCGGGAGATCGGGCAGGTCTATTGCGAAGAAGGACGCGTTAAACCATGTTCTTGGATACTCGATAATGAATGAAGGATCGGTTCGTGGTTGGATGAAACACTCGATACACGCGGGAAAAAACTTTCACGCATCCGGCAGTTGGGGACCTTGGATCGTAACCTCTGATGATGTTGGCGAAATTGCAAATATGCAGCTTGAGACAAGAGTAAACGATAAACTGATGCAATCAGCCAAAGGGTCGGAAATGATCTTTAGCCTTCCAAACCTTATTTCCTACATTTCTGAAATAATGCCGTTGTCTATGGGCGATATCATAGCCACCGGATCTCCGGATGGTACGGGAGGAAGTCGAAATCCGCCTTCGTTCTTGAAGGAAGGCGATACTGTTCGTGTGAGTGTTAGTGGAATTGGTGATTTAGAAAACACGGTTCAGAAAGTAATGTAGTATGGTTAAAGGAACTGCATTAGAAATTTTGTCGTGTTATCATTATGAGGACTAACTTAGTAAATCCTCAACAGAATCTAGCTAAGGTAATCGATGACACAAGATAAATTTGAATCTTTGGAAACGCATCTAGCCCATCTGGATAAAACCGTTGATGAGCTTTCGGATGTTGTCAACAAACAGCAGACACAGATCAACAGACTAATACGAATCGTCGAAATATTGTCTGAGAGTGAACAGCAAGACGCGGAAATCAGTCCAGATAAGGTTCCACCTCACTGGTAAATTAGATTACTCATAAATTAAAGATGGTGAGACCGGGAACCCAGTTTCTTGATCAGTATAGCCAAGGTAACAGTTTGGTCTGTCGGCTCAGACGGTGCGATAGGCCTGAACGGAATAGCTAGAATCCTAAGCCAAATACCTTGACCACCAAATCAGAATTCTGGTTCCATCCTGCTAAATCAATTGACTCACTAGCCACAGAGCCGACCCCAATGCTAGAAGCTAGTCATCATCGACTGTCCAGATACTTCCAATATACCCTAAATTGCGCCGAATGTCGCATTGGTCTTTGTTCATACATACCTCATTCGGTCCAGAATTGGGAGGTTAAAGGAAATGTTCCCCGAATAATAGCATATCTAAAACACCTAAAAATTTAAGTATTCCCAATTTCAATACAGCGCAGAAAAGCCCGGATCATAAGTAAATCCCGGCGCATCGATAAAAATACCAGAGATTCTTTCATTTCCAAAGTCGCCCCAGCCAATGGGAGCGCGCGAATATTAATATCATTGCCCAGTTCCGCGCGCGAGACAAAACCAATTCCGGCTCCCGATTTAACCACTTCACGCAACGCTTCTCTTCCTTCAACTGTTATGACCGGGCGCAGCACCAACCTCTCAACTTTCGCCCATGCGTCCAAGCAACGCTGGGTGCTTGAACCGGTTTCGCGAAAAATCAACGGCAAATCCGATAAGGCTTTGCAATCCAGGCTTTCAACTGTATCGGGCAAAAACCCTCGCGCCATGATGGCAACAATTTGCGCTTGACCTATCGGAATTTCAATCAAATCTGGTGCCGGAGAAATATTTCCAACAACCCCAATTTCCGCATCATAATGACGCAAACGTTGTAAGACTTCTTCAGAATTTCCTGTCTGGATAGCCACAAGGGCGTTCGGATTGGCTTCTCGAAAAGCTCTCAACGAGTCCGTGATATGCAAAGCCGAATCCGCGACCACCCGCAGCGTTCCAGCCAATTGTTGTCGGTGCTGGCTAAGACAATCCCCGATTTGCTCTTCTACGTCAAAAAACTGTCTTGTCAGTAAGAACAATTCATTTCCCGCTTCGGTCAAGCGCACATGCCGATTTTCGCGGTAGAATAACAGCGTATCATGCAGTTGTTCTAACTGCCGAACTTGGTCCGACAAGGCCGGCTGGCTTTGATTCAAAGCCCGGGCTGCACTGGAAAATCCACCATGCACAGCAACATGATGAAAAGCTCTCAATTGACTATAGCGCATCTATAAGTTTTTCCTATTAAACAATATTACAAATGTATTTTACTTATAGGAAAAACAAGTTCAAGCACAAGCATGAGTAAATAATTTGGGTTTGGGCCTATGGAATCTCAAAATACCTCAAACAAACTGCCAACACCGTATCTGGGCGAGCCTTATTTATTGACACCAGGTCCACTGACCACTTCATACGAAGTTAAAAAAGCCATGCTTAAAGACTGGGGGAGCTGGGATGGCGATTTCCGTGAGATGACAAAAGCGCTGCGCATTCAGTTGCTGGCGCTTATTGGGCCAGAGGCCAATCGTTATGACTGTGTTCCAATCCAAGGTCCGGGCTCCTATGCAGTAGAAGCGATGTTGGGAAGTTTTGTGCCCAAGGATGGTAAGGTTCTGGTTTTAGCCAATGGTGCCTATGGGCAAAGAGCTGCAGCCACGCTGGATTATTTAGGGCGAGAAAAAATTGTGCTGGATAAAGGTGATTATTTACCGCCCCGAGGCACAGAAGTCGCCGCTATATTAGCAGAAGACCCCGATATCACGCATGTTATGGCAATCCATTGTGAAACATCATCCGGTATCTTAAACCCGATTGGCGAAATTGCAGACGCGACCCGCGCAGCAGGACGCAAACTTCTAATCGATTCAATGTCAGCCTTTGGCGCAATCCCACTTCACCCTGCAGAGCTTGGCTGCGCAGCTTTTGTATCTTCTGCCAATAAATGTATCGAGGGCGTGCCCGGCTTTAGTTTTGTAATTGCAGAAACTTCCGAATTAAAAGCAGCTCGCGGCAATTCGCATTCGCTTAGCCTTGATGTAGAGGCCCAATGGCGCGTGATGAATGAAACTGGGCAATGGCGATTTACACCGCCCACTCATATCGTGGCTGCCTTCATGAAAGCCTTGGCGGATCATGCAACGGAAGGAAGCGTGCAGGGCCGTGGCACCCGATATGCACAAAACCGTGATGTAATGGTGGCAGGCATGCGAGCGCTAGGCTTTGAAACTCTGCTTGATGAGCAGTGGTTGTCCCCGATCATCGTGACATTTTTCTGCCCAGCCGATCCTGCATTTGAATTTGAAGCATTTTACGAAGCGATGAAAGCCCAGGGTTTTATCATTTATCCCGGCAAGTTGACCGTCGTAGATAGTTTCCGAATCGGCTGTATTGGGCAAATGGACATTCACGTGATGGAGCGTATGTTGGCTGCAACCAAAGAGACACTGGCGCAAATGGGGGTACAAGATGCGTCGCCCTCTGAAGCTGCTCTGAAAGAACGGCATGTGCTTATAAGTTAACAAAACTAGAAAGATATTTTATGACTATGACCTCTGATGTGGTCGCCAATGAGCGCCATTACCCAATCCCAAAAACCTGCGCTATCGTGATCTGCCTGGATGGTTGCGAGCCTGCTTATCTTGATGTGGCTATCAGCGAAGGACTAATGCCGCATTTGAAAAAACTGCGCGATGCAGGCAGCGAAAGTCTGGCCCATTCCGTGATCCCTTCTTTTACCAACCCGAACAACATGTCGATCGCGACAGGCCGCCCTCCGGCTGTGCATGGCATTTGCGGCAATTATCTCTACGAGCCAGAAACTGGCGAAGAAGTCATGATGAACGATGTGCGGTTCTTGCGCGCGCCCACGGTTTTCAGCGCATTTTATAATGCCGGGGCGCGGGTTGCCGTTGTCACAGCCAAAGATAAATTAAGGGCGCTTTTGGGCGCGGGGCTAAAGTTTGACGAAGACCGGGCCATTTGTTTTTCATCTGAGAAAGCCGATCAAACCAGCTTGGCCGAAAATGGTATCGAGAATGCCAGTGCGTTCATGGGGCGGCCTGTCCCGGAAGTCTATTCCGCTGATTTATCAGAATTTGTTTTTGCTGCTGGGGTTAAACTTCTTAAAGACTGGGCCCCGGATATAATGTATTTATCAACTACAGATTACATTCAGCATAAATTTGCGCCCGACGAACAAGGGGCCAAAGATTTTTACGCCATGTTTGACCGTTATCTTGCGGAATTAGACGCGCTAGGTGCGGCTATTGTAATCACCGCAGATCACGGCATGAAGCCCAAACATCAAGCTGATGGGAGCCCTTCTGTGATTTATATTCAGGATCTTTTAGATCAATGGCTGGGTGAAAAAGCAGCCCGGGTAATCCTGCCCATCACCGACCCTTACGTCGTACATCATGGGGCTTTGGGATCCTTTGCAACTGCTTATTTGCCAGAAGGCGCAGATCAGGCAGATATCATCACGCGTCTCGCAGCTCTTCCAGAAATGCGCGCTGTGCTTAGCAAAAAAGAAGCCGTAGAGCGCTTCGAACTGCCGGCTGATCGCATCGGCAATATTGTCCTGATATCGACTGAAAACATGACCATTGGCACCTCTGCTCATCGTCACGATCTTGCAGCGCTAAAAGAACCTCTGCGGAGCCATGGTGGCTTAACCGAGCAAACGGTGCCCTTTATCGTGAACCGCAAGCTTGATCTACCCGATGCACCCCGCTTGCGGAACTTCGATGCGTTCTATTATGCATTGCAAGCTGCGGCCCAGTAACCTAACGGCGAAAACAACACTAGGTGACTGTAAAATCAGTTATATTCAATTCCAAAATGATCGATATCCAGAAGAATGAGGCCCAAAATGACAGCGATTGAAAAAATTCGGCATGAGGCGATGCGCATCGGAGGCGAAAAAGTTTTTACCGATGACGTAGTCGAAATACGCTATCCCTATACCGATGAAGTGATTGCCACGGTCCCTGCAGGCACTGCGGAACATGCCGCGAAAGCCTTCGAGATTGCTGCTGCCTATAAGCCGCGCTTGACGCGCTATGAACGCCAAAAAATCCTGTTTCGAGCCGCCGAACTGATCCGAGAACGCCGTGACAACATTGCCCATTGGTTGACCTTAGAGTTGGGCATCTGTCAACAGCACGCGCTCTATGAGACTGGACGCTCATACGATGTATTTACACTTGCTGGACAAGCGGCCATTCAAGATGACGGGCAAATTTTTAGCTGTGATCTCACACCGCATGGAAAGCCGCGCAAAATATTCACCAAACGAGAACCCGTCAGAGCCATCTCGGCGATCACACCCTTCAACCATCCGCTCAATATGGTTGCCCATAAGATAGCGCCAGCCATTGCCACCAATAACTGTGTTGTGTGCAAGCCAACCGAATTGACCCCGCTAACCGCAATTACGCTGGCAGATATTTTATACGAAGCCGGCCTACCAGTAGAGATGTTCCAGATTGTGACCGGCTGGCCTAAAGATATCGGAGACGAAATGGTGACCAATGGCAATATCGATATTGTCACTTTCACTGGTGGCGTGCCTGTAGGCAAAATGATCGCGCAAAAGGCTGGATATAAACGCACAGCCCTTGAGTTGGGCGGCAATGATCCACTGATTATTTTAAATGATTTATCGGATTCAGATCTTGAGAAAGCAGCCACCATTGCAGTGGCGGGAGCCACTGGAAATTCAGGACAACGCTGCACCGCAGTCAAGCGCATTTTGGTACAAAACAGCGTGGCGGATAAATTCGTGCCTCTCGTGCTGGAAAAAACGAAAGCCATTCGTTTTGGAGACCCCATGGATCCTGACACCCAATTGGGCTGCGTGATTCACGCCCAAGCAGCTGAATTGTTTGAGAAACGGGTTTATATGGCCGAGGCAGAAGGGGCAGAGATTCTCTATCATCCGGAACGCAAGGGCGCGCTTCTACCCCCAATTGTGATTGATAAAGTTCCCCACAACTCCGAATTAGTGATGGAGGAAACCTTCGGCCCCATCGTGCCGATCGTGCGGGTGCCTGATGATGATGCAGTTGTAATGGAGATTTCAAACTCGACTGAATTTGGTCTATCATCTGGCGTTTGCACCAATGATTTTAACCGTATGCAAGCCTTTATTGAAGGTTTGGATGTGGGCACGGTAAATATTTGGGAACAGCCAGGATATCGTATTGAGATGTCACCCTTTGGCGGCATTAAAGATAGCGGTAACGGTGTAAAAGAAGGGGTTCTAGAAGCCATGAAGTTCTTCACCAATGTTAAAACTTATTCGCTCCCATGGCCCTCCTAAGCAGCAACGCCAAGATTGCTTCAACCACGTTGTTTTCCTTTGGCTAACCCACAACTTTTAAACGACATGCTTCCCGCCGTCGCCGCGAAATGATAAGCTTCGGGGTTTTAGCTATTGTGTTAACCGCAGCGTTGCTCCACGCGACGTGGAATGCCATGGTAAAAGGGGCTTCCGATCGTGCTTTATCAATTGGCTTGGTGTCTTTAGGGCATTTTGTTCCCGCCCTTCCATTTTTTTTGTTCTTACCAGCCCCAGACATTGCAGCCTTGCCATATATAGTGGCCTCAACGGTGATCCATTGGGGCTATTACTTCTTTCTGATCTCTGCTTATAAACAAGGCGATCTTTCTGTGGCCTACCCGATTGCGCGGGGGGCAGCACCCGTATTGATCGCTTTGGGCGCAACAATTTGGCCAGGCGAAATTTTGTCTTTAATGGCTTGGGCTGGTATCATCGGCGTGTCCTGCGGCGTAGCAATATTGGCATTATCGCGGGCGCAGGCACAATCTTTAAAAGTTCTATTTCCAGCCTTCATCACCGCCCTTACGGTGGCGGCTTATTCAATCGTGGATGGAATTGGCGTGAGGGTCTCGGGGGCACCCCTATCCTATATTGCATGGCTGTTCACCGCAGAAATCTGCGTAGTACTTTTTGTATTACTGCCCCGCTTAAAGCTGATCCAGAATAACGGCCTAAAGCCGGTTTTAATCGGCTTTTCCGGCGGCGTTTTATCCAGTTTATCTTATGCTTTGGCACTCTATGCGCAAACCCTTGCACCGTTGGCTTTGGTTGCTGCCATTCGCGAAACCTCGGTCATCCTAGCGGCCATAATCGGTGTGATATGGTTCAAAGAAAGACCAATTTTTATGCGCCTAGCTGCCGCTTTTGTTGTGGCCATTGGGGTTATTCTAATCGTTCTGTCTTAAGTAGTGTTTTTACAAACCGGTCAGGCACCAAATCACTAGACTGGCCTTTAATCAATTTTTATGGTTTCGGAAGAGTTGAAAGGTGAAATAATGGCAGAGCAACAAAATGTGTCATGATCGACTGGTTGAGTTCCAATTGCTTGATGGGAACCTCGGCGGGTCACTCCGCCCTGCCGAACCTGCGCCATTTTTTGGAAGAGGCCGTTACGTTCAATTGGTAATTCTCAGCCACAAATCCGTAGGGATCATCGCGTGCGTCGCTTCTAACTGGCCAGTATTCAATGAACACCAGATCGGTTCTTAACAGTGCGCCCTGCAACACGATATCCCAAATACGATCCGCCGATAGCACCTCATGAACGCCTGATGCCAAGTCTTCATGAAATGCTTGAATTGCAATCGGAGAATTCTTTTCCTTGGCTGTCATATTTATCGGCACAAAGCTATAAATTCAAAATATAAGACGATTTACGCGCAAAGTTCGCGGCATAGGGAACGCAGCCAAACATTACTGATCCTACAAATTATCATCCCGAGGATAGTAAAACTGCATTTCTAACCGTTGCCTATTTAGAGGTGAGACAACAAGTAAAAAACTAAACTGGCTTGCACATCAAACCTATTTACGTCTGCTTATGCCTTTAGTCGCGTCGGTTCTTTACAATCAGCTATATAACCCCGAAAACTGACCTCCCAATCGGTTAACAAGACAAGCATCGCAAGAAGAAATAGATCCGTTCTTTACCACCATTGCCATTTGACAGCACTAATAAAGGAGAGTTTGAGAACTTAGCAGAAAACACAAACTATGTTGCCAAGTTAGCCTAAATGATACGAAAAATGCTGCGATTTCGCATGCAGAACATGGATTAAAATTTTGCTTTTACTGCGATAACCTTGGAAAAATCGCAATCAAGCTCGCCCCCCCTGTCACAAACAAAGTAAATTGTAAGCTATAAGGTTTCTGCTTTGCCCCTTTGGTCAACGTGGGCTTAAGACATTAAAGTTTTGGTTTTGACAAGAACCTTTAAGGATGGCCACAAACCCAAATAAAAACGCTTTATTAAGCGGCTTATTGAGACCCTCCGATTATCTGCAAACCTTGCTCAATAACATCAAACGCTGCCAACAAATCAGTCTCTTTGATGGTCAAAGGCGGACATAACGTCAGAACGCAACCACCACCGACTTTATAGCTCAAGCCCTGCGAAAGAGAGTGATACATTATCTCTTCTGCTGCTTGCAGCGCAGGCTGGTCATCACAGCGCAGTTCAATGCCGAAGAATAAACCCAATCCCCGCACATCATGAATGAGCGGATGCCGGGCCTGCATCTGTGATAAGTAATGCAGCCCCGTTTTACCAAGTTCAGCCGATTTTTCGATCAGCTTTTCATCAAAAAGACAGTCGATCGTAGCCAAAGCCGCCGCGCAGCCAACTGAGCTTTTTTCATGCGTATAGTGCCCAAGTGCCCGATCACCTGTCACATCAAGATCCTCTCGCACGATAAGCGCCGCGAGTGGAAAAATACCGCCGCCCAAACCTTTTCCAATGACCAGCATATCGGGCACCACGCCAAAATGCTCACAGACAAACATTTCACCGGTGCGCCCGATCGCAGATGGAATCTCATCAAAAATTAGAAGTATGTCGTGCTGATCACAAATCTCGCGCACGCGCCGCCAATAGGTTTTTGGCGGCAATTCCACTGTTGTCCAACGCATAGGTTCGGCTATCAGGGCGCCGATATCACCTTCCATCTCGATGATATATTCCAAATATGCGATGCAGCCATCATGGGCGTCATTTTGACAATTAAATAGGCATTTGCCACGGGTTGGGGGCGGAATATGTTCGCATCCAGGCAAAAGTGGACCAACGTTTTTTCGGAATAAGCTTTCCCCGCCAATCGAAATTGCATCAAGTGACGCTCCGTGAAAACTGTCCCACATAGAAATGGTTTTGTGGCGGCCAGTTGCATAGCGGGCCAGTTTGAGGGCCATGCCAATGGCATTGGTGCCGCCTGGGGCGAATAACATTTTATTGAGCTGGCCAGGTGCTAATTCCGCCAGCCGGCGCGCCAAGTCAATTGCAATATGATTGGTATACCGGCGCGGACAAAACGGCAGCGTGTCAAGTTGCTGTTTAATCGCCTCTACAACTTTCGGGTGACCATAACCGACTTGGTGAACACTGTTGCCGTGAAAATCCATGATTTTGCGGTTTTGCGTATCTTGCAAATAGATCCCATCGCTGTGCGTCAAAACATTCAAACAGGGGCTCGACAGCGATTGATGTAGAAAAAACTGCGCATCCTCAGCCAGCAAAGCCTGGGTGGAAGCGTCTATATGCGCCGCTGACCATGCGGCTCTTTGGGGCGACAAATTGACATCGCCCTCAGAAATGCCACCTGGCGGTTTTTGGTTGAGTTTTTTCACCATATCAGCTGCTTTCTTTTGAAAATTGATCCCGCCAACTCAGACCTGCTTCTGTTATGCTTTTGGGGCGGTATTCGCATCCGAATGCCCCATCATATCCCAGAGCTTGAAATCGCGGTAATAGAAAAGAATAGTCGAGCTCTCCAGGAAACGGTTCGGCACGCGCTTCTGCGGCTGCTATTTGGACATGGCCGATCCTGTCCGAATGGGCCGCAAAATTTTTCAAAACATCTCCGCTTTGGGTAAAAACATGGTAACAATCAAACAGTATTTTTAATCGCGGGTTGGTGATCTCTTTTAGAACCGTAGAGGCTTGGTCCAAAGTACTAAGGAAATACCCTGGTAATTGTTCTTCGCAGACAGGCTCAATAACAATTGTCAGATGCGAATGTTCAAGCGCGTATTTTAAATTTGAAACAAATGTTGCAAACCCTTCAGGCGTATGCGGGCCAATTCCAGCCAGGATATGCAACGCCTTAGCGCCAATATCCTCTGCGATCCGCAGGGCTTCCTTTATCTCTTTTTGCGCCATTGTCACGCGCTCGGGCATCGCTGCGCAACCAAAGCTATCGCCCATGTAAACGTTCATACTGTTCACTGGCAAGGCCAACTCTGAAAGCGATTTCTTGAGCGTGCCCAAGTCTTCAAAATGCGGTTCGTCATGAAATTCAACTGAGTGAAACCCATGTAATTTCGCCAGTTTTATCCGATCTAAAAAAGGGTGATCTGTCCACAAATACCCAGTATTTGCTGAAAATTGCAAACTCATATTGCTCTCCCGAAAATACTTAAGGGATCAAAACTTCCCGAATTGTATTTGCATCAGCCAAGCGATCCATCGCAGCATTTAAATCCTCAAACCCGATAGAGCGTGACATTAGTTTATCAACTGGCAAGACCCCCGTTTGGAACATATTTAAATATCGGGGGATATCGCGTTTGGCAACGCAGCTGCCCATATAGGAACCTTTTATACAGCGTTCCTCGGCCGCAATTTTCAGATGCGATAGATTGATTTCAGCCTCTGGACCAGGCATACCTGCAACTACGGTTGTTCCCCCGCGCCGCGTGATATCATAAGCCGTTTGCAAAGCGCGGTTTGACCCTGCTGTTTCTATGGCAATATGTGCCCCACCACCCGTTAAAGAAGACACTTTCTGGATCAAATCATCCTCGGTCACATTCAGTGCATGGTGCACACCCAGCTCTTGAGCAAAAGCAAGCTTTTCGTTGTTTAGATCGAGAGCCAAAACCTTTCCCGCACCAATCGCCAAAGCCGCCAATACAGCACTAAATCCAACCCCTCCAAGTCCGACAACAGCGATAAACTGGCCCGGTTTCGCAGCCGCGGTATTAATCACCGAACCCACACCTGTAACCACCCCGCAGCCAAAAAGAGCTGCATGCTCGAACGGAACAGATTTATCTATTTTGATCAATGCCTCTTGCGGTAAAACTGCGTATTCAGCAAACCCAGCCACGCCCGAATGATGATGTATAGCCGTACCTAATTGGTGCAAACGTGTTGTGCCGTCTTTTAAAACTGCCTCTGCATTTGCAACTGATGCAGGTTCGCAGAGCGCTGGGCGCCCAACAGAGCACATTTCACAATGCCCACAGCTTGCGACATAAGACGGAACAACGTGATCGCCGATTGTAAACCCGGATACACCCTCACCAATCTCAGTGACAATGCCAGATGCCTCATGCCCCAGAACGATCGGCATAGGTTTGGCGCGCTCACCGCTGATCGCAACTAAATCAGAATGACAGAGCCCAACGGCTTTGATCTTAACGAGCACCTCACCGCGCTTTGGCGGATCCAATTCAACCTCTTCGATGCTGAGAGGTTTACTATCCCGATAGGGCCGGCGTGCTCCGGTATTTCTAAGAATTGCAGCTTTTATCTTCATCGAGCGTCTCCTTGAGGTTTACCCAAGCTGTAAAATCTCATCAAGAAGCCGCCTCTTCTAAAGATGCTTCCAAAATATCCAACCCTTCTTCTATAATGGCGCGATCCGCCGATAAGGGCACTAAAATCCGAATTACATTGCGCTTCGGGCCGGCCGTTACCAAAATAAGGCCCTTTTTCAGGGCGATCTGGGCCACTTTCGAGGCCATATCGCCGTCAGGTTCGCCAGTATCTCGATCTTTAACAAGTTCAATCGCATTCATGCACCCAAGACCGCGAACATCACCAATGCTTTGCAGAGAGTTCTTGCGCGCCATCTCTTGCAATCGCTTATCGATCAGCTCTCCGATCGCCAGACCCTTTTCCAAAAGACGCTCTGTGTCAATTACATCAAGAACCGCAAGCGCCGCCGCACAGGCCATAGGATTACCCCCAAATGTACCGCCAAGCCCACCAGGAGGAACTGTGTCTATAATGCTGGCTTTTCCAACAATTCCTGAAATCGGCAAACCGCCGCCAATGCTTTTGCCAACGCAGGTGAGGTCAGCATCGATACCAAAATGTTCAAGCGCAAACATTTTTCCCGTCCGCCCAATACCAGATTGGATTTCATCCGCCACTAATACAATTCCATGAGCGTCACATAAGCCACGCAAATAAGCCAGAAATTCAGCTGTAGCGATGTTATAGCCGCCTTCCCCTTGAACCGGTTCAACGAAAATTGCCGCTATTTGATCTGGCGGACAATCGCTTCGAAACAGAGTTTCAAAGGCTTGCTTTGTTTGATCAAGCGTGATCCCGCGGAAGTCATCGGGAAATGGCAATCGGTAAATTTCACCGGGGAAAGGCCCAAACCCCTGTTTAAATGGGACCATGCGCGCGCTGAGGGCCATACCCATATAGGAGCGCCCATGATAACCATTAGTAAAGGTGATAAGTGCTGAACGCTTGGTAGCAT
>CABXKH010000010.1 GCA_902512685.1 Paracoccaceae bacterium
AGTGAACTTAGAACTACTGCTATCAATGAAATCAGAGTGTTAGCTGAATGCTGGCGGATGAGATAGGAACACAACCCCCTGTCTCTCCGCCATATACCTATTAAAAAAACGATTTGAGGTATTTTTTAGCACTTACCCATCAACGTACCCATCAAAATAAAAATGATTACTGGCCCCTTTGTCCAGCCCCCAATTTATGTACCATTTTTCAATAGAGTTTTTGGAACTGGCGGCATCATGTTCAGGGCTTGGCGAGGGCGGATATGATTTTACTGTTTTAATCATGCATTGATGACCATTTGGGCTTGTTTTGATGAAATAAGGTATGCTTTATCTAATGGTATCAGAGTTTTAACTAATTGGCGACAAATGCATTAGGCGATGAAATCCCTTTTTGTCCGCCACCAGCACCACATGAATTTTCACAATATGATCGCCCTCGTATTTGAGGCTTCGGTGCACACCTAATCACTTTTTTGCCCCTATGCCCAAGCGAGATATACGTAGCATTATAGCAATAGACAATTAGAGTTTTTTTGAACTTCTTGAACCGATTGTCAAATTAACTGTTAACCCTCTGAAGTATCCGCAGACTCTGCGTTCAGCATACCATAGTTCTGAGCGCCTATTTCATCCAGCAGACCAATCTGCGTTTCGAGAAAGTCGATATGACCCTGCTCATCCAAAATGAGTTCTTCAAAAAGATGCATTGAGGCATAGTCACCCACTTCAGAGCAATATTTTCTTGCTTCATTATAAAGACTTACTGCTTCCATTTCGGCATCAAGATCGCAGGTCAATGTCTCGCGGACATTTTGCCCTATGCGCAAAGGATCAAGCGTCTGTAAATTTGGGTGACCTTCCAAAAATATGATCCGGTCAATCAACTTGTCCGCATGCTCCATTTCTTCAATGCTTTCTTCGCGCATTTTTTTGGCAAGCTTTCCAAATCCCCAATCCTTTTGTAGCCGATAGTGAAGCCAAAACTGACTTACGGCGGTAAGCTCTACTTTCAACGCTTTGTTGAGATATTCTAAAACTTTTTTATCGCCCCGCATGTGAATTCTCCTTATTAAAATTTATGGACTGCAAGACTATTACTGTTTCTCAAGATCATGAAAAAAGTAGTTAGATGCTCTACTGGCAATAGCAACCGTACTATTTCTCTCCGTTTGGGAAAATGATCCTGCTCATCTTGCAGTAATTGCCGTTTTTTCCAAGATATACTCAGCGTTGCACGACAAAAGGAGCAAAGCAATGAAAACTTTGCTCAGAAATTTATTAAATGTTAAGCCTGTGCTCCCAGTGGCTCCCTTAAAGAACAAAGTTCCGCTGGGACTTTCAGGCTTTTATTTGATCGCATCGTAGACACAAATAGTTTCATACACCCACCGCAGTTGGGCGCTTTGCCCAAAGCATGATATATTTTGCCAGGTGTAATTATTGCCGCCGGATCAGAAGACCGCATCCACTCCACTGCAGAATGGATGTCTGTGTCCGAAATTATTTCACAGCTGCAAATAATCATTTATCTACTCTACAAAATGTTGGCTTTATAATTGACTAAAACCGTCAGGTTGTCAATGCTGATTGAATTACTAAGAATAGGATGGTGGCGTAGTATTCAGTTTTTAAATCTACAGAAAATTATTAAGATGCGTTCTGCTGCCTATTCTGATTTTCAACGCTGCAGAGCGTTGCAAGAATGGGTGCAAAGCAAGCTATATCATTGAGGTAACAATCTGAAACAAGCGGCGCTGCGGATCTGCCAGATCAGTCACGATATCAAAATGATTTCTGTCTTCAATCTCTGATCGGCCGACAGATAAACCTGCCTTTTCCAGCTTGTTAAAAAACTCTCGGCTCTGGCGTTTGAATTCATCTGTTTCGTTTCCGCCCCAGCTGATGTGCAGTTTTGGCCCTGGTATGAAGTATTGATTTTGAGGAGAATTTCTTTGTGCTGCGTCCGCATCAAGGCGTAACCATTCGTTTGGCTTGCAGTGCCTGACCGGTTCAAGATCATAAAGTCCACTGAGCAGCAACCCACCCTTCAGGATATTGGGCGGCAGACCATGATTAGCCATCCAATTATAAGCCAGAGCCATGGCTGACAAATGGGCCCCTGCAGACGAGCCGCAGATAAACAAACGGTCCGGATTACCTCCGTAGAGCTGGATATTGTTAAATATCCAAGAGATGGCGCGGATGATTTCCTCAACAATTTGATCAAGGTTGGCCTCTGGGGCAAGCGTATAGTCAACAACCGCAGTACTAATCCCCTGCTGAGTTAAAGTTTTAGCCATGAAAGCGCTATCTGAGCGCCCCAACAATCGCCAGTATCCACCATGCACGAATATAAAAACCGGCGCGTTTGGCCCAGATGGAAAATAATCAATGCGTTCTGACGGAGACGGACCATAACAAAGATCTCGAACAACCTTACAATCCGCGTAGCTTTGTGCACTTAGTGCGCGGTATCGCCCTATCTCAAAATCAAAATCTTTAACGGACGCACGGGCATTATACTGAAGTTCTAGCTCGTCTTGGGTTAGGAGCTTCCAGGTTTTTCCCATCTTTAGACACCCAGATAAGTTTTAGCGAAATCTGGCACCCCATGCATGGCTTCCATATCACCCTGCCAAACGACCTGTCCTTTGATCAACACATATGCATGATCCGCGACGCGGGCAACTTCTTCGAGATTTTTGTCGATCACTAAAATTGTTTGACCTTGAGACTTCAACAGCTCCAAAGTATTCCAGATCTCCTGCCGGATCAAAGGGGCCAATCCTTCGGTCGCTTCGTCTAAAATCAGCAGGCGCGGATTGGTCATAAGCGCCCGCCCTATTGCCAGCATCTGTTGCTCTCCGCCAGAAAGGGAGTCACCCAACTGGGCAGCACGTTCACGCAACTGAGGGAAATGATCAAACACCCGATCAAGAGTCCAGAAGCCCTTTCCCGAGCGATCGCCAGCCGTAGAGACAAGGTTTTCGCGGACGCTCAAGGTTGAAAAAACCTGTCGCCCTTCGGGCACCAGTGCGATCCCAGCCTGACCAATCTGATAGGGTTTTAAAGTCGTGATATCTTGCCCCTCAAGCTTTATGGAACCGGCAGAAGCAGGTGTTAATCCTGTGATGGCTCGAACAGTAGTGGTCTTGCCCATGCCATTACGGCCCATCATTGCGACAAGCTGCCCCTCACTGAGGTTCAGATCAACTCCAAACAATACTTTTGAGCTGCCATAGCCAGCTTCAACGCCTTTGAGGGTCAGCATTCTTTTGCCTCAGTGTGCAGGTTATGCCCACCAAGGTAGGCCTTCTGCACATCCTGGTTGTTACGAATATTTTCAGGTGTGTCTGATGCAACCATTTGGCCATAGACAAGTACAGACACCTTGTCGGCCAACCCAAAGACAACATCCATATCATGCTCCACTAAGAGCATTGTGACCGATGCGCGCAAATTATCCAGCAACGTCATAAGGTGTCGGCTTTCTTCTGCACCCATTCCCGCCATTGGTTCATCCAATAGCAAAAGCTTTGGCTTGGCAGCTAATGCCATGGCAATTTCAACCTGACGTTTTTGGCCGTGAGCTAGGCTACCAGTGACTGAATCGGCTTGATCAACCAATCCAACGCGGGTCAAAATTTCTCGGGCCTCGTCGCGTTCCAAACGATCGGCAGCGGCTATTCTAAATATGCTGCGCGCCTGCCCCTGCATGGATTGCAGCACAAGGCAAACATTATCCAGCACGGTTAGCTCAGGAAATACGGACGTGATTTGAAAGCTGCGCACAAGCCCAATGTGCGGTCGCTTGTGGGCCGGGATGCTTAAAAGGTCCTGGCCGTCAAAGGTGATTGCGCCACTGCTAGGCTGCATATAACCCGATAGCTGCGAAATTAGGGTGGTTTTGCCAGCCCCGTTCGGCCCGATCAGCGCATGAATTGTGCCGCGGTCGACCGACAGGGACACATCGTCAGTGGCCTTGAGTGCTCCAAAATTCTTACAAAGATTGCGGATATGAAGCATGCTTTACCTCATACGCCCAAAAATCAGACCATAGAGCCCAAACTTAGCATAGAGAACTATCAGGATCAGGATTGGCCCAAAGACAAAACGCCAGTGTTCGCTGAGCAGATCAAATCCAAGAGAATGCAAAATCAGAGGCAGAAACTCTTCCAGCAACAAAAACAGGAATGTGCCCAGCACCGGGCCTATCAACGTCCCCATTCCGCCCAAAATGACCACGATCATCAAATCACCAGATCGCGTCCAATGGGTTATGTCTGGACTTACGAACTCAGTGTGATTTGCGGATAAAGCGCCAGCCAACCCCGCACCTACGCCAGCGATAACAAATATCTGCAACTTAGACCAATAGTCACTGATTCCGATCGAGGACAATCGATCCTCATTCTGGCGGATTGCGGCCAAGGTTCGCCCGAACTTTGAACGCACCAGTCGGGTACAAAACCAGAAAAATAAAATGAACCAAGCCAAGCAAAAGTAATAGAACTCTATCCGGTCATTCAGATTAAGCCCTGGTAGCGTGTTGCGCCCGTCGAACATCATCATCCCATCATCGCCGCCATATTTCTCGAGCGATACGAACAGGAAAAATAGCATCTGCCCAAAGCTTAATGTGATCATGATGAAGTAAACACCTTTGGTACGAAGCGAAAGCGACCCAATAATAAGTGCAACAAGTGCCGATAGGACAATAGCAAGAGGAATGGCAATCAAGCCTGAAAGAGTCCCTGAAAACCCCATCAAGGTAGTCTCTTCATAAGCATGAAAAGACAGAATGCCGACCGTATAGGCTCCCACGCCCAAGAAAGCAGCATGTCCAAAGGAGACAAGGCCTGTATAGCCAATCAGCAAATCAAGGCTTACTGCCGCTATTGCGAAAATCACCAGTCGAGTAGCCGTTGAAATAAGATAAGAGGAGCCCATCGCTTGAAACAGCCAAGGCAATAAGATCAGGGCGATACAGCTACCGATCAAAAAGCGTGAATAATGCGTGTAATTCATCTCAACTGCCCCGAGCCACAGGAAAAAGCCCTGTTGGCCTCACCACCAAAACAACGATCATCAAAAGATAGATCAACATCGATGACAGCCCGGCCGAAATACCGCTGGCGGCCGCCGGATTTAAGAATTTAACCAAAATATCCGGCACAAATGCGCGGCCCATTGTGTCCACAACACCAATTGTAATCGCCCCCAGCAGCGCCCCCCTGATGGATCCAATACCACCGATGACAATGCACACAAAACATAAGATCAAAAGATTTTCTCCCATGCCAACCTCAACTGATGTGAGCGGTCCAGCCAGAGCCCCCGCAAAACCTGCAAACATGGCACCAGCGACAAAAATCATGGTATTCAAACGGGTGATATTGACACCAAGTTGCTCAACTGTTTCACGGTTTGTGGTCCCTGCCCGAATTTGCATTCCCAAACGGGTTTTCGCAATAATGATCCATAAAATGAGGGCAACCGCCAACCCTGCCCCGATGATCGTAATTCTGTAAAGCGGGTAGGAAACAACACCAAACAGCGAAACTGAGCCCGATAACAAGGGAGGAACATCTAAGAATAAGGGAGTGCGACCAAATAATATGGTCGTGCCTTCGTTAATAAATAAAATCAGAGCAAAAGTTGCCAGCACTTGATCCAGATGATCGCGAGTATAAAGGCGACTGATTATGACGACTTCAATCACCCAAGCGGATAGGGCAACGACGGGCAGGCTTAGGATTAAAGCCAAGAGGAATGAACCCGTCATACCGCTGATCAACGCCATCGCATAGGCCCCGATCATAAACAAAGAGCCATGGGCCAGGTTGATAACATTCATGAACCCAAAAACCAATGTCAGCCCGGCGGACACCAGAAACAAGAACATTCCCAACTGGATGCCATTTAGCAATTGTTCGAGATAAAGCTGCGTCATTAAGTTTTTATTATTCTTGTATTTTTCATGGAATCGGCACCCCTATCAAAGGGTGCCGATCAAGAGTTCAACGGATATTCTAACAATTACATAGAGCACTCATCCGCATAGGCATCGCCATGGTTTTCAACAATCGTACCGGTGATTTGGTTTACAAATTGTCCATCACGCTCAACAACAACTCGGCCGTACCAATTTTGAATTGGGTGGTTGTTCTTGTTGAACTTAAATGGCCCGCGTACCGAGTCAAAGTCAGCGGCTTTCATCGCCGCCCGAAAGCCGTCCATGTCCGCTGTAACTTTACCACCCGTTGCAGCCAGAGCGCTGGCAATCAACTTGGCTGTATCGTAGCCTTGGCTTGCATAAACGGTTGGGGAACGACCATATTCCGCTTCAAACCCTGCGATAAATGCTGTGTTGGCCGCATTTTCTAGATCATGGTTCCAATGCGAAGAGTTCGGTATGCCAACCATTGAGGCTCCAACAGCCCGCAAGATGTTGATATCTGCAGACGGCGCGGCCACAACCAAAGGCACTTCATCATTCATACCGGCCTGATCGTATTGTTTGGCGAAGTTAATGCCCATGCCACCAGGTAAGAAGTGAAACAGCATTGCGGGTTTAGCCGCCCGGATTTTGGCGATCTCGGCGGCATAGTCGGTCTGGCCCAACTGGGTGTAGACCTCAGCTACGATTTCACCTTTGAAATAGCGCTTAAAACCAGCAAGAGCATCTTTTCCGGCCTGATAATTAGGGGCAAGGATATAGGCGTTTTCATAGTCCATAGAATTCGCATACAAGCCCGCGCTTTCGTGCAGTGAGTCATTTTGCCATGCAACAGCAAAGTAATTTTCATGACACTTCTTGCCGGCAAACTGCGACGGGGCAGAGTTTGGTGTAACATAGAACCGGCCCGCACGCAGGGTCAGAGGCGCCACAACTGGTGAGATGTTGGAAAATATGATACCTGTCATAATCTCGACACCGTCGCGCTCTAGGAAGCGCTCAGCAATCGCTCGGCCATTTTCAGGCTTTCGACCATCGTCTTCGATCAATACATCAACATCAGTGCCGCCTAATGTGCCACCTTCTTCCTGGATGGCCAGCAAAAAGCCATCCCGAACATCTTGCCCCAAATAACCTGCAGAACCTGAGAGCGTTGTAATCATACCGATCTTGAGATCATCGGCAAGCGCTGCAGCACCCCCAATTACCGACAACACAACTCCTGCAATCAAACTAAACTTTTTCTGTTTCATCCGAACCTCCCGATTCTGTTTCGCGAAACCTTTTTAGGTTTCTGTTCTTTGTTATAAACTGACCTTATGGTCAATTTTGATCTTCGACAATAGCCTTGCTGCATGCCACCTGTTTATTGTTCATAGTGTAATGGCATCCAATCCCTAGAGTGTAACCCACCCTTCGGGCGGCTCTTTTCCTGGATGAACAGCTTTACAGTTTGGACAGGTGCGTGCTTCGTCAGAAGCGTAAAATGTTTGATAAATTGGCGGCAAATCTTCGACAATAGATTTAAGCTGCGTCTCAGCCCGGTGCACAAGTGATTTGCATTCGAAACAATACCATTCAATTGCATCCAATTGGCCTTTCTGACGTTTGGGTTCGATCACTAGCCCGACTGATCCTTCCTGTGGGCGCTGTGGGGAGTGGCGCACATGAGGTGGCAGAAGAAAAACCTCACCCTCGCGGATCGGAACGTCGTAGAATTCTTCGCCATCATACAGCTTTAAGACCATATCACCTTCGAGTTGATAGAAAAACTCTTCTACTGGATCGTCATGATAATCGGTGCGCTTGTTGGGGCCACCGACGACGGTAACCATCATATCAGCATCTTCAAAAACCATCTTGTTGCCGACAGGTGGCTTTAAAAGATGGCGATTTTCATTGATCCAATGTTGGAAATTGAAGGCGCGAAGTTTCGACATTTTTGCACTCCCTGTTTGGAAAAGACTATCGTGTTTATTTATAACCTCAAAGAAATTATCTGCATGTAGATATCCTATTTGACTATATCACAAAGAGCTTAGTCTCGGTCAAATCCTCAAGCCACACTCATCAAACCCCTTTTTTATGATCTCTTTCTCTATATCGGTCAACTCTAGCATTGGTGCACGCACACGTCCTCCGGTCTGACCTAGAAGCTCTTGCCAATACTTGCCGAATGCGGTGGGCTTACCTGCAGGCTTCGTCCGCTTCATAGCGGCGCGCACCGGGTTCAAGCTGTCAAAGATCTGTCTAGCTTCGTCAGCTTTGCCTGCAAAAGCCAGGCGAGTATATTCGTTCATCCGCTGATCCATTTTTGTTTGCAGATGATACGGCGGCGACGAACATAGATAGAGCTTCCACCCCAGTTCCAGAATATTGTCTAGCCATTCATGTTCTGCCGAGGTTGAAACATGGATACTGTCACCAACCAGATGGGTCAACCTGACATACATATCGCGCGGAACAGAATATTTGATCGCCACGATATTTGGCAGTTCGGCAATTCTGGCACATTCTTCGGGTTGCATAAGATATCCGCTGTCCGGGTGGCTCCACATGGCAATGCCGATATCCAACTCATCACAAAATCGTTTGTAGTACTGGTAGAGAACTTCGCTTCTGTCAGAACAAAAACTAAGAACCGGGGCGTGCAGCACAATATAATCTGCTCCGCAATTCTGGGCGTAATGAGCCAGTTCAAGCGCCGTGTTTATATTCTGATCCGACACAGAAACAATAACCCCAGCCTTGCCAGCGCATTCCTCTACCGCAATCTCGAAATTGCGCTTGCGTTCTTCAATGCCCATTGAAAAGAATTCACCTTGTTTGCCCGCTATGAACAGCCCTTGGATATCCAAATCATCGATCCAGTGGCGGATGTTGGCGCGAAGACCCGCTTCGTTGAGTGACATATCATCATTGAAAGGGTTCAGCGCGGCGGCCCAGATACCGGTCATGTTCTGGCGGGCATAGGCTTTGGCGTCATGCTTGGTGTATTTCATTTTGCTGGCGCCTTTTGATCCATTGCTTGGAGTGTTTTCACTAAGAAAACCTAATCTATAGAAGCGTTCCAATGGGAAGCAGGGATGTAGGTATCAGTTTTTTCTATACCCAAGCCTTGTTAATTTTGCTTTATCACAATATCGACAAGGGTATGGGGATATCAATAAGGAAAACCATGAAGCTTGCTTTGATAGGTAAAGGCGCGATTGCGCACTATGTAAAAACTGCTGCCACCCAAAGTGGGCATGTAGTGGCGGCTATTTTGGTGCGGCCTGAAAGTGTTTATCAGAACCCCAGCCTTTATGTTGACGCGGTAATGCACCTTCCAGACGATATTGATCTTGTCATAGAATGCGCAGGCCATCAGGCCCTATCAAGTTTTGGGCCCGATATCCTGAGCCGTGGTATTAATTTGATCACGGTATCTATCGGAGCCTTGGCTGACGAACAGGTGCTTCAAAATCTGGAAAATGCGGCTATCCTTGGCAAATCAAAGTTGCTGTTAGCCAGCGGTGCAATTGGATCTCTTGATTGTCTGAAAGCCGCGACCATTGGGAAGCTGCAATCAGTAAGTTATGTTGGGCGCAAACCCCCAAATGGATGGAAGGGTTCCGCTGCCGAGAGCATGCTTGACCTCAATTCGCTAATAGAACCCCAGACGCATTTCGAAGGCAGTGCGCGGCAAGCTGCCCTCGAATATCCTCAGAATGCAAATGTGGCTGCAGCGGTGGCTTTGGCTGGACTAGGGATGGATCACACAAAGGTGTGCTTGATCGCAGACCCCACGATTGAGCAAAACATTCATCAGATCAAAGCCTCGGGGGATTTTGGACAATTTATGTTTCAGATCCAAGGAAACTCTTTGCCAGACAATCCCCGCTCTTCTGCATTGGCGGCCATGAGCGTGGTTGCCAAGCTTGATCAGCTCAACGCAACAATTGAGATTTAGCCATGATTGGCCGCCATTCTCGCATCGTTGATCGCGCTCTAACCAGACTAAAGCTGCGCCAACTGCGGCTTCTACTAACGGTGGGAACACACGGCAATATTCAAAATGCGGCGCGTGAGTTGGGAATTTCACAACCCGCCGCCACTAAAATGATCCAGGACCTAGAGCTAGATTTCGAGATTAAGCTTTTCACGCGCACCAATCGGGGCGTTGTGCCCACAGTCTTTGGCGAGACCTTGATCCGACATGGCAAGCTAATCTTTGCACAGGTCTCCAACGCTGCGCAGGAACTGGATGACTTGAGCGAAGGAAATTCAGGCCGCGTTGTGGCCGGCACGCTTCTGGCGGCATCCACCAACCTATTGCCGACCGCTATAGACATCCTGCTATCCGAGCGGCCCAATGTTGCGATTAAAGTCAACGAAGGCACCAACGAAGTATTGATGCCCGGTCTTTTGTCGGGCGAGATTGATTTGGTTGTTGGCCGTCTTCCCTCCCATCGTCACCGCGATCAGATTAAGCAAGAAAAACTATTTGAAGATCGCATTCTGGCCGTGGTCGGCAAGCAACACCCTTTAGCAGATAAAACGGACGTATCGTTTTCAAATACAAAGCCGTTTGGTTGGATCTTACCTCCGTTAGAAACCACGCTGCGAAGGCAGGTCGATCAGTTTTTTGTAAGGCAACAACAATATGTTCCGCCGTTGATGATTGAATCCGTATCCTACCTGACCAATCGAACGCTTCTGCAATCGCGCGATTTGATCGGGTTGATGCCCGCCGAGGTGGTCACTCAGGACATTGCCAAGGGTCATTTAGTGCGGCTAAACTGGAGCGTTCCTTTTGGACATGGGCCAATCGGCGTATCATTCCGGGCAAATGATGATTTATCTCCTGCAGGAAGAGCCTTTAAAGCCGCGTTGCACAGGGCGGCAGAGGCGCGCTAGGTATCAGGTATTCACCAATTTGATATCAGTATTCCGCCAATTCACTTGATGTGATGGCAAACTATGCTTGATCAGAAGCAGATACTTGGAAGGAAATAACGTATGTATCCAGACCTAAAGCTGTTTATTGCAGGTGAGTGGCGCAAAACCGATGTCACCATACCGGTTATCAATCCAGCGACCGAGGCGGAGCTAGGTCGCCTGCCTTGTGCCTCTATAAAAGATCTAGATGATGCGCTGGAGGCGGCAGTTATTGGTTTTCAGATTTGGCGCAAAACATCACCGCGTGCACGCGCGGACATAATAATGCATGCAGCAAAATTGCTGCGTGAACGACAAGAGAAAATTGCACACTCCATTACTTTAGAACATGGCAAACCACTCAGTCAGGCCCGCTTAGAGGTCATTCGGGGCGCCGAATTTTTTGAATGGGATGCGGGTGAGGCCATGCGCACCTATGGCCGGATTATCCCTGCCGCACCGGGTCATAAGTTTTCCGTCCATCATCAACCCGCTGGCGTTGTCGCTGCATTTTCGCCTTGGAATTTCCCTATGAGCCAACCGGCACGCAAAATTGCGGGTGCACTGGCTTCAGGTTGTGCAATTATTTTAAAAGCAGCAGAGGAAACCCCAGCGGGCGCAGTGCATATCGCAAAAGCATTTGAAGATGCTGGCCTGCCGGCAGGGGTTTTGAATCTCGTATTTGGCCAACCATCGGAAATATCCGAACACCTAATCCCCAAGGACCCAGTGCAGTTAGTGGCCTTTACAGGATCTACAGCAGTCGGACGGCACCTGACCACGCTTGCCTCGCATCATATGACGCGCGTTCTATTGGAACTTGGCGGCCATGCCCCTGTGATTATCTGTGAAGATACAGACATCAAAACCGCTGCAGTTTCTAGTGCTGTACGCAAAATGCGCAATACCGGACAGGTTTGTACCTCGCCCACTCGGTTTTTTGCCCATGAACACATTTTTGAGGAATACGCAGCCGGATTTGTCCAACGTGCGGCCTCTACACTCGTTGGCAATGGGATGGAACCAGGCATTGAAATGGGCCCCACAGCCAATGACCGCCGTATACCAGCCCTAATCGAATTGGTAGAAGACGCAAAAGCCAAGGGCGCAACGGTTGCCACGGGCGGTGGCCGTCACGGAGACCGAGGGTTTTTCTTTCAACCCACCGTTTTGTTAAACGTGCCCAAAGACGCGCGGATTATGCAAGAAGAGCCTTTTGGGCCCGTTGCCGTGATCAATCCTGTTGCGTCCTTAGATGATGCTATCGAGCAAGCTAATTCCGTACCCTTCGGCCTTGCCGGTTACGGCTTTACCAACCGAGCAGACTATATTGATCGCCTTGTGGATGAGCTTGAAGTTGGGAACCTGTCAATCAACACTCTTGAGGCATCTATGCCTGAAACTCCCTTTGGAGGGGTCAAATCTAGTGGACAAGGCCGCGAGGGCGGAACCGAAGGGTTGGAAAATTACATGACAATTAAAAACGTCTGGCACTCCGCAAATATAACTTGAACGGTTCTATAGCAAAACTACGCTATTATCGACAGAAGGAGCTTCGCAAGGACCGACTGATGTTTATTTTAAAGGCTTCAATATATCGACTTAAGGCTATTAAGTTTGCTCAAAAAACTAGCCTAATTTTATAAACTGGAATAGCATATTTTATGCAACTTTTATCTTGCGACGCCAAATTTGGTTTCCTGAACTGTGGCGTCGGTTGAAGTTTCTAGCATCGCCCAGCGATAGCTGGCCAATACTTCATATTTCTCTTCGGCGATATGCCGCAGAATAAAGCGGTTCAGAAATATTGGTAGGTAAATACGCCAACTCAATTAAGCGTGCTAATACTTAAGTGCACATGGGGGTTAGTCTAATACTGCCACCTCTTCGTAACATGTATCTGTCGGCTTATCCTTCGAAAGATAGTATTGCATTTCAACTGGTAAAGTAATGAAAAATTGAGCAGCTCCAGTTTTTTCAAGGAGTTCTAGTATGTCATCGTCACTTTCGGCCACCCAATGACAAAACCAAAAATCTTCTTTGCCCAGCCAATGTTGAATGCATTCAGCTTTCTCACCATTACTATTCGCAAACCAATCAGATGATGAGATACCTTTACACATCTCAAGATATTTTTCTTTTGCATCACCATCATGAAATGTGTGGGTACACATAAAATGTTTTTTCATATCCCTTCTCCCTAACCCAGCGCTAGATTATTGCTAACATCCTGATATCATTAGATACAGCATACATGAGGTTACCACAATAAAGCGTTTTTTGGTCAGTAATCGACTGGGCTCCAGCGCCATGGAGCTCTACACGGGCACTGTACCCAGCCATGATCCGAGAGTGGGGTCTGGTAGTAGCCGATCAGATATATCTACTCAAATACCCGATCTTGAATGCCGTTAACGCAGGCAACTTGAAACGGGGCTGAGAAATATTTTACGCATATGAACCGATGATTCGTTAAGAGACCTGCCCGAAAATGGGTCTAGAAATCCCCCAATTTTTACTTTGAAAGCAAGGCGTGATTACCCGCCGGACATTGCACAAATCATGCCCACTATTGAAGCCAAACCAATAAGTGAAATGACTGTATCGACCAGCGCCAAAAGAAGCGACAGCTCCAGCTTGGTATTTGGCAGATACTCTAGGTTTTGACGGATAAATGCCTTCGTTTTTAAACCTATATCAGTGGCGCGATAGGAAGTCTGATACGCGTTCCAATCCGGCAGTTAAAATTTCAGGATTATTAGCATAGCCAATCCTGACATACCCCTCCATGCCCAGCGCGGATCCTGGTGTGAACATCACACCTTGTTCCTGCAAGAGCGCGACACAAAAATCATATGATGTCATCTCTAAACCAAGCTTTACAAGAGCCGTTGTACCAGATTCAGGTTTTATCCACGACAACTTGGGTTCCCTTGCGATCCAAGTTGCCAGATGTGCCAAGTTTCCCCGCGTGATGCGACGCGAGCGCTGAAGCAAACGATCACAATTTTCCAAAGCAAGAGTAGCAAAATGATCGTCGATCATACCGACGCTGATCGTATCGTAATCTCGGTGGATCATCACCTCCTCAATCAACTCATCGGGCGCTGCAATCCAACCTAACCTGAGCCCAGCAAGGCTATAGGCCTTGGACATACCTGCCGTACTGATCCCTTTTTCATAAATATCCGCCATAGATGCCGTCATGTCCTGACCTTGTTGGTCAGTTCCGCGATAAACTTCATCGCACAGGACCCAAGCACCAGCATCGCGAGCGATGTTGGCAATTTCCTCTAACATTTCGCGTGGGATAAGTGCACCTGTTGGATTATTCGGGTTTGTCAGGGCAATTAGCTTTGCCCCATTCGCCACCATTTTTTTCAAAGCATCAAGGTCTGGTAGCCAACCCATATCTTCCCGCAAATGCAAAAGATCAATCTCAGCGCCAATACTTTTAGGGATGGAATAATGTTGCTGATACGTTGGCACAATTGATATCACCCGATCTGAAGGTTCAACCAGAGTTTTATGGACCAACATATTTGCGCCAATTGTACCATGGGTGACAAGAATATTTTCATCACTTTGCTTGCAATAAAGAGCTGCAATCGCATTTCGAAGACGGTCCGAACCTTTGATTTCGCCATAGGTCATTTTAAGCGGAAGAAGCGTCGATAAATCAGCCTCATTGCGGCCCGTGATGTCAAGCAGTTCATTTATTGTTAAGCTCTCGACACAGGTTTCAGCCAAGTTAAACGCGCATTTGGTTTCCCATTCATTCATCCACATTTCGACGCCAAAAGTATCAATTTTCATATCACCTGCCTTTTTGGACTTAGAAAAGTTATGTAAATTACCGACAGGCAGAGGAACCAATTAGACCCATTGATCCCACCCCGATCGGTGCCGCATTCTTCTTGATACCTGAAAGATTCACAATCACACGCGTTCATTGTTCGACATTTGCTCCAAAGCATTTCCTGCGGCCTCAACCGAAGCGTCAATATCGGCCTGAGTATGTTCGGTACAGCTCAGATTATGAAGAATTTTATTACCGGAAAAGAAAATCCCCTGATCCCTCATTTTTTGCGAAAAATCAGCATACTTTGCTAAATTAACCGTCTGGCAAAAATCGCGATAATTCGTAATTTCTTCGAGATCGGTAAAGACCGGGTGAAACATTGAACCAATATTTTGAACGCGCATATTCTGTCCTGTGTCGACCGCGGCTTGGTTTAATCGCTTGGTTATTTGATCACCAATTTCAGACATCTTTTTATATCCGGCGTAATTATCACGGCTCATTTCCTCGAGCATGGTTTTTGTCGCAAACAGGCCCAAACGCGGAGCATTGTGGCTTCCATAATGTAGTACTTTGCCATATTCGATGCTTTCCATAATATGATCAGGACCTGCGATTGCAGCAATCGGAAAGCCTTGGCCCAGAGCTTTGCCATAAGTGACAATATCAGGCTTTAATCCGTATAATTCGGCCACACCCCCCGGTGCCACCCGAAATCCAGTGACCGTTTCATCGAGGTAAAACAAGACTTCAAACTCCCTGCACAGAGCTTCTACTGCGTTTAGGTAGCCCGGCTTAGGTGGAATGACCCCCATATTTGACATCACACCTTCCATAACAACACAGGCGATTTCATGTCCGTGAGAGCGCAGCACTCTTTCCAAAGCCTCTACATCGTTCCAGACACAGACCAAAGTATCCTCCCATGAACCCGGTGTTAATCCAGAGCTGTCAGGAATGCGCACGGGATCATTTGGATGGCCAAGCGAAGTGACATACTGCGGGTTAGAGCTTACCAGCAGGCCATCATACCAACCGTGATAATGGCCCTCAAACTTGAGAATTTTGCGCTTACCAGTGATGCCGCGCGCCATTCTAACGCCGGTCATACAAGCTTCTGTGCCTGTATTTGCAAATCGCACTTTATCCACATGGGGCAGCATGCTGACCATCAATTCAGCAGTCTCTACTTCAACCTCCAGGGCTGTTGCGAAATGGGTGCCCCCAGCAACTTCTCGCTGAATCACCTCGACAATTTTTGGATGGGCATGGCCCATTGGCAGACAGCCAAAGGACAGTTGCCAATCTATATATTCATTGCCATCTACATCCCAGACTCGAGATCCCCGTCCCTCTCGAATATAGGGCGGAAAGGGTTTGTAGTTCATAGGCCCTCGCGACGCAGAGCTACAACCTTCTACCAAAACGTCCATTGCGCGTTCAAATAAAACCTCGGATTGTTTGTGCTGCATGTCTTATCCTATCAAACTTGTGATTATCTCAAAGCATTCAAAAGATCGTTCGCCTGCTCTTGGGCTGTGTCTGTCGAAAGTGTCTCAATGTTTTTCCCAAGAAGCTTACGCAATGCTTGCTGTGTCTCAGCTGTAAAAACAATAGTCCCGTCTTGTGCCATCTCGTCAATACCATCCCACTTTAAAGATGCTTCATTCACCGCAATGGCCTGTTCTAAAGACCATTCATCCGGAAGATCAATTGTAATGCCCGACTTACCGGCACGTACGGGATATCCCCCAACAAGGGCGCCGATACCCGGTAAATGTATAGATCTTTCCGTTTCCCCCGTAAGAGCATGCAGCGCAACAAGACCCGATGACGCCGTGACCCGGTTAAAATGCAAATCATAAGGAAACGGAAAAGCCTCGCGCAGTACACCTTCGGCAATCTGCGTAACATCTTTGCCCGCCAAAGTCGCTTTGAGCAAATAAGGGGGTAATTTGTCTGGTTTTTGATCATTTAAAACAAAATACTCAAAGGCATGTTGTGCGACCAACTTCACATCGACATCGTTTGGAGCACAATTTAGTGCGCGGCCAACCCCCATTTGAATTTTTGCAATTGGTTCTTGAACATTTCCAATGCCATAGTCCGGACCAAATCCTGTCCGGTTCAGCATGGCGTTTATCACATCCGGAAACGAAGCCCCAATCCAGATAGAGTTAACACCGGATTGTGCGATGCGGTTTCTAAATTTCTGCATAAGTGATAGATGAAGCGCTGTATAACCAGCAAATGGCATATTAATCCCATCCGGCGCTAATTTCCACCATGGCAATAGCGACGGAGCCGAAAAAATAAAATCTGGCTTTATCTCTCTTAGCCGCGTGGAAAAATCATTGCTGTGAACATCTAATTTTTCTGCAATTATGCGCGGGAAAAAACCTTCGATCCCAGCACCCAGCACCGCGTTGTTGGCCCTTTTTCGGGCCTTTTCAAGATCTCTGCTTGCAACCACAATGGTGTCGAATATATCAGTCCTTGCGACGGCCTCTAAAAGATGGGTTGCAAGTTCGCCCATCGATATAAAGAGCAAAGTTGGTTTGTTCATAATATGCCCCCTAACAAAATACGTGACTGCGTTTCAAAGATGTATACACACCGTCTTGAGCACTGTATATTTATCAATCGAATGAAACAATTTGTCGAATTCATTTCCCCAAGTGACGCAGCAAATATACAGAGATCTACCGCGTTACCGGCATCGGTTGAGCAATACATTCCGCGGCCGAAAGTAAAATATCCTCCCGAAAATGTGATGCAACCAGCTGAACGCCTACGGGACGGTCAAATTTTCGGTCAAGCGTCACTGTCAAACCGGGCAAACCCATAAAAGGTAATCCAATCTGTAATATTTGATCCTCGATTATTTGTTCAAATTCTTTTTCTGTTCTTAGGTCACTTAGGTCATCAAAAGGCAGTGAACATGAAACCGGACACAATAGTAACGGATAATCACTCAAAAACTGCCGCCATTGGCGGGTTAAACTAGCCCGCTCCTGCAAAACCCTCATTATGCCATTATTATCCAATGGAGACGCAAGCTTTAGCAGGCGGCTATAAACCAAAGTTGCATCAGGATCAGCTTCTTGCTCTACTAAACTTGCTGTAGCTTGTTCCATCTCCGCCATCCAAAGTTTCAGCTGGTTTTCCATGGCGCTGCGTAATGGTGGCAGTGAAACCTCTTCGACTTGCCACCCAAATTCTTCCAACCGCCCTGCCGCTTCGCGCAATGCTATTTTAATGCGCGGATCTACTTTTAAATTTTCTGGCGCATCACAGAACGCTATTTTTTTTGAATAAGGCTTACCCTTATAGGGCATAGCAACAGACCATGGATCACGATGGTCGTGCACCGAAAGGGCTTCAAGCGCCAACTTTAAATCACCAACTGTGCGCGCCATGGGCCCTGAAACGGCCATTAACTGCCCGCCAATAAAGCGATCTGGTCCAGAAAAATTATGCGCAGAAACCCGCCCAAGAGATGGGCGTAGCCCATGGATACCACATGCATATGCAGGGTAACGGATGGATCCGGCAATGTCTGTTCCATGCGCAATAGCGCCGATCCCGGCAGCAACAGCGGCGGCTCCGCCTCCCGATGAACCACCAGGCGTGATTGCCGAATTTAAAGGGTTTTTGGTGTGGCCATGCAAAGAATTTCGAGTAAACCAGCGTAAAGAAAACGCAGGCGTATTGGTGCGTCCAATAATCACGGCATCAGCCCTGTGAAAATTTGTCACCACTGGATTATCTTCTTGAGCAATAAGTTCTTTTTGAATGCGTAGCCCATTTGTGGTCGCATAGCCCTTTTGATCAATATTCACCTTAACAGTGACTGGAACGCCTGCCAGTATACCCAGTGGTTCGCCTTTGCCACGCTTTGCATCCACTATGTCTGCGGCTGCCAATGCATCTTTTTCGCAAATATCAACCACCGCATTTATCTGAGGATTTACTTCAGCTAGCCTGTCTAGATGACTTTGAGCGACTTCTCGCGCTGAAATATCACCTGACTTAACCAAACTTGAAATAGATTCTGCCGATAAATGCCAAAGGTCCACAAAACTCTCCCAAAGTTGTATTTTTCAAACATTATCTTTTCGATATTAATGGTGAAAAATAAACTTACCACAACTTTAAAAGCGTTTGACTAAAGCAGGCATCTAAGTGAGTGAATTAGGAATTAAGCAAGGTAGTATTTCTGGTGCATCTAAGCTATCAAGACCGTTTTATACGCTGTGTTACAATATGTTCGCGCCACATTACGTAGACGCCAGAAATTATGATCAAAACAGAACCAAGCAACATTGACAAACTTGGGCGTTCCCCAAATACGACAAAGCCCAAAATAAGTAAAAAAACGATACGAGAATATCTGAACGGCATAATTGCCGAAAGTTCGCCTACTCGCAGGGACGTAATGAGCAGTAGATAACCCACGGAACCCAGAATGACCATGCAGGCAACTATGGCCCAATTTATCTCTGCTGGGAAAAATTTTTCTTCCGTGAAAAATACCCATGCCGTAGTAAATGGAAGGGCTGCGACCATCGTGAAAGTTGCTAAACTTGCTGAAGCAATGTCCGGTGGAGTTAATCGTGTTACAAGGTCTCTTATTGAGAAAGCTATCAATGCTACAACCGGCCAGATCACCGCGTAGTTTAAACTTTCTTCCCAAGGCTGGATAACAAGCACAACGCCCAGGAACCCAATAGAAATTGAACTCCAACGACGCCAACTCACAGCTTCCTTAAGAAAGATCACTGCGCCCACTGCAACCAAAAGAGGGGATGCCTGCGTCACTGCGCCCACGATAGAAAGTGGTACTTTGGTCAACCCCATGATCATACATAGCAAACCGATCATCTCTGCACAGTATCGCAGCAGTAAAACTGGCGCAAAGGCCCGGGGCTCTTTCAAGTTGTCGCCTTTAGCAACCGCGATCAAAGCAAATAATATCAAGCCGCCGCTGATGAGAAAAAACATAATTTGCGCGGGAGACAGGAAAGATCCAGACGCTTTGACAAATGTGTCCCCAACAGCAAATGCCGCCATCGACATTAACATCAGGACAATGCCTGTAGTATTTTTCTTGCTGGCTAACATTTAAAAAACTCCAATCCCACTGACTGATCCATTTAGAGCAAAAAACCGCCAATCAACAGCGTATTCGGCAAGAGGCTTTTACGGTTAGAGTAGCCATGTTGGGCCAAACTTTTGAGCGAAAGTTCATAATTGCTCTGAAACAATATTCTCTTTAGCCAAGCGCAGACATTTGTTGCGGTTTTTGTGAACGTCCGCTTTCGAAAGGATGCATGCACCAGATAACTGACAGCTCTGCGCCCAATACTATTACCGGGGTCACACATGACCAAGTGGTCCCAAAGGCCTTCCTATGCCTTTGCAGCATCCTTAAAATATGACCGCAAAGAGTTCGCAATCTGAATTAAGCGTTTCGTAACTATCAAGCTATTTGGAAATACCAACAAGGAGCCAATAAGCCAGGTATAGCTAACCGTGAAAATACGATAAAATTTAGCGGCTTGGTGTTGATGAGGTATCTAATGCCAAGTTTTTAATATTAGCCTATAAAGTCGCTACTTTGGCTGCCAGGTGCGTTGTGTTGGAATAAATAGATTTACGGTGTCACCTATTGAGAGGGGGCCGGGTCCTTCCACCCAGGCTGTTATGCCACGACGCCCTTTGGCAGCACTTCTGAACGCTTTTCCATGGCCCGGGCGATCAGCTTCGATTTCTTTAGCTGGCCAATTGCAAGGTGCATTTTCCAGATCGACTGTCAATGTTGTACCCGCTGCCGTTTGGAGCCGCGAACCAGGTGGGATGTGCGTGAAATCCGGCACTCCTGAGATAACGATGGATGCGCCTAGCCAGCTTGGGTCGAGCTGTTCCAGCCCAATACTCGCTGCAATTTCTGCATTTTCCTCGGCTGACAAGATTGATAGCTGGCGGGTGTTTCGAATTTCAGTGCTTTTAGGATGCAGCATCGTAACCCGCAGGCAGGACGGGCGAGTTGCACCGGAATGGGATTCTCCCACAATGCCATCAAAGGTGGTTTCAACAGCATTCAGGGCTTCAGATCTGATGCTGTCCTCTGGCCTAAGAACCCGCCCTAGCCAGGTGATGGTGCCACTGTATTCAGATTTTAAGAGGCAAGACATGAGTATTCCTTTTGGTTGAAAATTGCAGTTCAGTTCTAAAATATGTAGTTCAGGCGCAGTACACTCCTGAGGATTAAATTATAATTTCCGGTTGGTTGCTAGTATAGAATATCCAGCAAAACTATAAAATGGTATATTGAGGACCCATTTGATTGATCTGATTTGATTGCATGGGCAAAATTGGCATTTGATCTATTAAGTATGGCCAGCTTAAGATCATCCTTGGATGCAACACCGAGGCTCATGTGACGCAACCATAAAAACCTAAACGCTCTCGCTTCGAAAATTGCACGCTCGGGCGTTCGAAAAAAGCTATGTCATCAGATTGAAGGCATACCCAAAATTGATTGTTTTTGCGGACTATTTTTCTCAAGCCCTAGAACATTTACGAAGGAGAGCTGCTTTTAGTTACCGTTCATTCAAATCGCAATGAATGCCAGCTTTGAGCACGCATCCGAGCTTAAGGCATCCTGCGGCGAAGGCCGACTCCTAATCATTTAACTTGCTTTTTTTCGTTTATTTGGATTGCCTCGGGCAAGGCCGTTTAATCTGACAGAACACCCGCGAGTAACCGCTCCTTACATAAATATCATCAATGTTACGCGCTTCGGCTTTCACCTTTATTTTGGTTTGTCCCTTTTGAGATTACTACTCGATACGTTTACCCACTAACTGGCTATGACTCCCAGATTTGGGCTAAGCCTTCCTTTAGATAATCCATAGCAATCCCGGGAGCGACGTTATTATAATCTTCCATAGAAGTAACTTCAGGCCGTTGGTCCTTAAATTTCTTTAAAAATGTTTTGGCTGTTTCAGCGTCACCCATATGCACGAATATCGCTGCCCGAAACCCATCATAACGGCTGTGATGACTACGATCAGACATAATATTGCTCCACTCAAGCGCCTTTTCAGAATTCCGCATGGCCAAATACAAAATTGGAAAGAAACCCTCGTAAGATTGCCTTCTAATCGGATCCAACTCGATTGCTTTTTGAATGTGCGACTCTGCCTCAGTGAAGTTTTCGTCATTACAAATTGCTAAGCCATAATCGAAGTTCGATCCAGCATGGCTAGGGTTCAATTCTAATGCCTGCTTTGCATATTTGATGCGCTGCGGATAATCTTTCTTGATATTAAAAGAGCGACTATATGCGGTTGCAGCCTCTGGATTGTTTGGATCGATAGAATATGCTTTAGATGAAAATTCATGAAATAGTGCTTCATTTTTCACCCGTTCTTTTTTGTACTGATTATCAAAGAGTCTGCCATAAATAGTTCTTGTTTTTAGTACAAAGGCGTCACATAGCTGAGGATCACTTGCGATAGCCGCATCACAAAGCTTCATAATCTCTTGATGGGCAGCTGTAGCAGTTTCAAAATCATTATTTTGATTAAAGACTGCTAACGCTTGTAAGTAGTTATCCCAAGCCGAAAAAGATTTTGGAGATTTGGTCTTAATACGCTCGTGCTCTTTGCCCTTAAGCGCAGGCAATATAAGGGCTGCAACTTCTTGGGATACTTCATCTTGAACTTCAAAAATGTCATCAAGAGAACGATCCCAACGCTTGGTCCAAATTTCTTGATCATCTTTAATATCGACCAGACTGGCAGAAATTCGAACTTTGTTACCACCTTTGCGAATACTGCCTTGCACAGCATAATCAGCCCCCAGTTGCTTGCCAATTTCCGATGTTTGAAGTTCTTTTCCTTTAAAGCTAAAGCTTGAATTTCTTGAAATTACAGGAAACGACTTCCAGGACGAAAGATTGCCGATAATATCTTCTGTAACGCCGTCCGCAAAATATTCTTGTTCTTCATCATTACTCATATTTTTAAACGGCAAAACAGCGATCGTTGGTGGTTTGCTACTTTCACGGCCGGCCGCTTTATCAGTAGCAGACGTATCCTCCAAGACCCGGCTTTCAATGCCCTCGATAGACACGTCAAAGGCATGTACCACTGTATTCTTAACTTTCTGGTTTCCCAAATCCGCAAAGTTGAGCTCAACTTTCTGACTTACAAAATCATGGATAGATTTTGACAACGACACCCCGCCAGATTGGCTTAAGGCTTCAAGCCTTGCCGCAACATTCACTCCATCCCCGTAAAGATTGGTGCCCTCCACGATAACATCGCCCATGTTAATGCCGATCCGGAAATGCATTTTAGAGCTTTCTTCGACCGAGGCATTTCGCTGCTTAATCAGTTTCTGGAATTCAGTCGCACAAAGCACCGACGAAACGGCACTTTGGAACTCGGCTAATACCGAGTCTCCCGCCGTGTTGAAAATACGGCCTCCATGCTCTTGAAACAGATTATCCAAAATATCGCGGCAAGAGCGCAGGCTCTTTAGCGTTGCATCTTCATTCTTTTCCATGAGCTTACTAAAGCCCACAACATCCGTCACAAAAATTACTGCAATTTTGCGTACGATTTGATCATCTGCCATTTTTATGCCCTGTCCAGAAATATTTTTTGAAATTGCAAGGTGAATTATAAGTGCTGCCTGCACAAGTTTAATCTGTAAATATTATTTTTAAAACGATAATTTTTAATGACTTTTCTGGATACTGTTAAACCAACCAGTTCAAGCATCAGAAGCCGTAAGAACAGAGCCTTTCGATACTGAAAACCCGCGCTTGGGGCCCGTAAAATCAGTGATTTCTGATCTTTTAGCCTTACGCCACTCACCTGGCGTGAATGCGCGTGTCAAGAGCGAGGCACATATAGCGCATAAGAAAACAGCCATTGCCAAGCAGATAGAAGATGTTGCTTTCTTGAATTGCAACTTGATAGCCAAGCCGGTTTATTGAGGGTGGGTAGTTTCGAAATAGTAGGTTTAAGCGATCTCACCACCCCCCGTTACTTCAAATGTCGCAAAGTTTTTTAGATGTGGGCTGCTAAAGAGCATCTAACTCATCTAACAATGATCTATGTTGGTTTTTCAGTTGAACCATCAGCTTCATTCTTGCGCTGCCGTTGCTGCCATGAAAACAGTGGCTGGCAATGCGAAAGTTATATTTTTCAACAAGCGCATTAAACTTTGAATTTGACTGCGAGGTCATTGATCTAATTTCACTTTTGCTTTTTGGCGCAGATGCATGTGCTTGCAGAAACTGATAAATCTCATCAACCGCTGCCGTGCTTCTATCAACAAACTCACTAACGTCAGCATAATCTACATCAGGATTACCAAACTCACATCTGCTGCTATCTTGATTTTGGCCTAACAAATCATCCGTCCAAGGTTTGTTCAAAGCCTGATCAAAGCCGTCTCTTAAATCACAATCCACACAGTCCCACTGCATGAAATCATAAATCCATTTACGGGCAAATTGTTCATAGCTGTAGGCTCCACCCATAATAACGGCCACAACTAAAAACCCGATTGTGTAAGCCTTAAATCGACCCAATCGACGGTCAACTGCGGACCATCGCTCCTTGCGCTTCATCTGCTTTTCATGTCGCTTCAACCGACGTTTATAATCTCGAATATCATTCACTATTTTAGCTTAAGGCAGATTAGGACATTAAAAAAGTTAGATTTTACCAATGGTCACATAGCCTTCAAATTGTGAATTACAAACTAACTTTCCGCCCCGGCCTGTGTAGCGAGTGTCATCGAGAAAGTTATCACTAAGGTGCGCATGGAGTTGTTTTCAATGATAAGCATGGCACAATTCTCCATCACTCATATCAAGTTCGATATCCAAAGGCGGACCGTCTTTGATTGGCAAAGATATTTGCTTAACTTTATATTTTGCCCAAATTATCGAAGGGGGAACAGTCTCTTGAAATACAATCCAAAGCGCCGCCATTTCATTGTGTGAACGGCGGAAAGCCAACAGATCACCAACAGTCCAACCTAGTTTAGCAAGTGCTTCTTTCTCAAGTCTCTCAAGATGTTCCAATACACCAAGCCGGCGTCGTTCCTCAACACTTATTGATCGAAATCAAATTCTATGCTCTTTTCCTTTTTTTGAATCTCCGATATTGCCAGAATTAATTTCAGAGTGGAAATGAGTAAAATAAAAGGGGTCATAAAGAATTTCTCTCCTAGTAATACGATTCAAAAATTCCCACCTACCTTCGCCAGCCGCTTCACCACCATCATCAGGAGTACCAAGCTGATCAGTTATTTTAATTATTGGGTCCATTTTGGCGCAAATAATCACTTCAGCCCCCGCCTGTGTAGCGAGTGTCATCAAGAAAGCTATCAGTAAGGTGCGCATGGGGTAAAAGTTAACCTCTCAATGCTTTGGCTATCAGCGGATTGATTATATTTGGCTTAGTCAGGGGCGCCATATGTCCGCCTTCCTGATATTCGATAAAGTTCCAAGTTGCCATGTTAGAGCGCAGTAATTTAACAATACCACTTATGGAGTTGATTGTTTTCTTACAGCTTAAAACCGTCGTATTTTCAGGCAAAAAGCTTTTCCATTCTTCCATTGAAGTATTTTCGTTCATCACAGGATCCCATTCATGATAGTTCGGCTTTAATGCATTAACAAATTTTTCTCGCCGATCCACATCCATGGCATCCCAAGCACCGCTACCATTAAAGTAATCTGCAAAAAATTCAGCCGCAACTTCCCATTTTTCGGCAGCACCATTAATTTTAATAAAATCCCGCATCGCCAAAATTTCATTAAAATCGTCGCTACACCCCATAACTCTCAACAGGTAATTGGGGTTAGGTTCTATTAAAACGAGCTTATCAAGCTGACGCCTAAATAATTTTGCCGCCATCATAGCTACGCTACCGCCAAAAGAATGTCCTACTAGAGAGAACTTTTTCCCATCTAAAGGAATAAATTGGCGAATAATTTCAGCTTGGTCCTCAAGCGTCTGTGGCTTTTGACCAGACCAGCTATCGGTTCCACCATACCCAAACAAGTTAGGAGCAATTAAATGGTAATCTTCACTCAGAAGCTCAATCAGTTTTCTCCATTGTCTGTTACCAGCAGCCGTGGAATGAATTAGTATTACTGTATGACCTGAGCCTTTTTCTATATAGTCAACTTTCATCATCGCCCTTGAATACTATTTAGCTTGAAATTACAGCATGGGATTATATCCGTACAGATACCATCCCGGTTAGTATTGTTTGCTAAAGTCAGGGAAGGACGAAGCAGAGTATTTCCACCAAAGCAAAAATATTACCGCACGCGCCATTTATCTGCTAACCTCGCTTGAAAAAATGGGAGTTATTGATGTATGCAACGATTACTGACTGGCAAACAGAAACGCCTGCAACGCCTGAAAATTTTGCAGAGGCAGTAGGACATTTTTTGAAGAATTTAGAAAAGTGGGTGCAACTAACCTGCGTTTTGTTAAAATAGGCGGCAACCGTGTTCGCACAATGACTTTGTGGCCCGATGAAGAAACTGCAACCTTTGCAATTGAAGCTATAGAAGCGATGGGCGGCTCAATGCAGGGGGTAACATTTGTTGCCAGTGAAAAAGGACCGCTCGTAGCTGAATTTGATTAATTCATTGGTTTGGCGATAAGTCCAACTTCACCAATTTTCCCTAACCGAACAGAGCGGTGCTGCCAGACTAACCAGCTCAAGCATCAGAAGTCGAAACCTTATTTCAAACTCTTAAATAAAATGGGGTTGGACAACCCGGCGAGTTGGAACTACAGATCGGTATTTATAAAGTTGTTGTAGGTTTCACACCTCTCCCCATATATCTTCGGCTGTTTTAACAACTAGTTCCAGCTTTCGCCGCTGATCGTCATGGGATATTGCGTTTCCTTCTTCAGTAGAGGCAAAGCCACATTGAGGGGCGATGCCCAACTGGTCGATATCCACATATTTTGATGCGTCTTCAAATTTCGACTTCAACCAATCCGTGCTTTCCAGTTCTGCAGACTTTGTAGTGATAAAACCGGGCATAACGCGCTGTTTGCCTTTTGGTAACAAGCGAAGCGGTTCAAGCCCGCCTGCGCGGTCGGTATCATATTCCATGAAAAAGATATCAACGCCTGTGGAGAATATCGCCTCGGCGGTAGCATCATAGGCACCTTCTGCTGCGTGGGTTGAGCGAAAATTGCCGCGGCACATATGCATAGCAATTATCATATCATCTGGCCGGTTTTTAATTGCTTCTCGCATCATCCAGCTGTAATTTTCAATCAATTGGTTCGTATCATAGCCTTCAGCCTCTTTTGCTGCACGATGTTTGGGATCGCAAAGATATGCGAAAAATATGTCATCCATCTGCAGATAACGACAACCGGCCTCGTAGAATTTCATTACTGCCTTACTATAAACTTTAGCTATATCCGAAAAAAGGACCTGATGATCTTTGTACTCAACCGGTGCAATATCCTTGGGACTGGTCCTAAAATGACAACACGAAGGTCCTGGGATTGAAATTTTTGGTACGGCTTTTGTATTGGCTGCAACAAACCTGAAATGATCTAGCATTGGGTGGTTATCTGGAAACGCTAGTTTTCCAGTAATAGTTGGAAAAATGGGTCGTAATTTGACCCCCGAAAACTGAACGCCCTCTTCCCGCTCCTCAAGGCTAAGACCCTGCAACATGCCCATAAAATCATAATGCCAGAACGAACGACGTGCTTCTCCATCTGTTACAGCTTTTAGCCCAGCCTCTTCTTGCATTCTGATAAGATCAGAAATTGCCTTATCTTCAACTCTCTTTAACTCCTGTGCAGAGATAGATTTATCGATGTAGAATTTGCGCCGTGCTGCAACCACAGATTCTGGACGCAAAAGGCTCCCTACATGGTCAGCCCTAAATGGAGGTTTCTTTTTAAACACTGTAAGGCCCCTTTGGTTTTCCAGCAAAATAGCAGAATTTGGATGCTATTCAAAAATTGTCAAAACTTTGAATTCTAAATCTCATGGTTTAAAGTTCCAACAAGTGAATTTTCAGCTCATAAATGACGACCTCCATCCACCACGATATTCGTGCCGGTTGCTGTGCGCAAATGCGTCACACAACCCAAAACCGCAAGGGCGATATCTTCCGGCTCTACAACTCTTTTGATCGGGGTTAATTTCGCGCTTACCTCTAAGTCTTTCCGATCGCGTCCAGCTACGAATTGTGTTGCAACTGCAGCAGGTGATACTGACAAGAACCGCACTTTCGGGCCAAATGCCCGCGCAAATGATTTGGTCATCGTATCTAATGCAGCCTTTGCAGCGCAATAAGCGATGTTACTGCCTGAACCAGTAAAAGCCGAAATTGAAGACACATTTATCACCACCGCTTCACCCGACACCATTAACAAGGGCATATGTTGGCGAATAACTGAAAAAGGGCCGCCAGCGTTTAGGCTAAGTATATCATCGAAAAGCGCTTCATCCAGTGTATCAAGATCCGAATGGGCAATAGGTTTTGTAGCACCAGCGGAGTTCACCAGTATGTCTAGTTTTCCAAAAAGGCGCGTAATCCTGGATGCTGCCTCTGCTACAGAGTGCCTATCGCTGATGTCCAGTTGCAAAATACAATGGTCGTTTGTTTCAAGAGAATCCAACACGATTTGAGCACGTTTTTGGTTGGAGTGATAACCAATTATTACGGTTGAACCTGCATTTGCCAGTTGCCGGGCTGTTTCAGCACCTATGCCATTGCTCGCACCAGTTACAAAAGCGATTTTTCCGGAAAGATTATTATCAATCATTACCAACTCCAGATTACAAAAGATACTTTAGAACGTTTTATCCATTTTCAAACCCCTGATCCACCCCCATTGATTTGACCCACCCTGCTGAAAAGCAAAGAGGATTAATTATGGGGACTGCCATCCAGTAACAGAGAAAAATTCATAGTTACACGCAATTACCTTGCGTCGCGAGTGTCATCAGGAAAGCTATCAGTGGGGTGTGCATGGGCTTGTTTTTAGCCTTTCTCACCTTTTACCGCGTTTGCAGAAGCAACCGAAACTATGCGGTTCGTATCGTCTCTCTTCAGAACCTTCCTAAGGTCACGTTTTATTTCTTCCAAAGTGGAAGGTGTCAAATTTTTCAACACGCCAGCCACCGATGGTCCAACGGAGTTCACGCTCCAGTAGTCGTCAAAATCCGCAAATGTTCTTTCAACCTGAAAAGTTGTTGTTTCAATTGCTTCAAGGCCAGCATCCTCCCACAACTGCTGCATTACGTTAAGTTGAGATGCTTCCTTACTTGGTGGCAGTGGATATTTTATACCCCTTTCACGCAATATTGAGTGTAATGGCTCCATAGGTAGGCCACCGCCAAAGACATCCCATGCGTATGCTGCAATTACTCCGCCAGCTTTCGTAATTCTGGTCATTTCACCTAAACCAGTCGCTGGCTTAGGAACGAAGAACAAAACCAATGCCATTAGCGCAGCGTCGAAACTATTATCAGCATATGGCAGTGACATTGCGTCCCCGACTATGAAATCCGTTGATGTATTGAATTTAAGTTTCCTAGCATAGTTTATCTGTGCTTCTGAAGGATCAATGCCAGCAATTCTTTTCGGACTACAGAGTTCATCAAGCTGAACTGAAAATGCGGCATTTCCACATCCTATATCTGCAAAAGAGTTGCCATTTTTTGAACCAAGCCAGTTGATGAAGTGCTTGCCAACTTTTCGGCTCCAGACGCCCATAAAGCGTTCGTATGTATCACCGTCATCAAAAACAATCTTAGGTGTCTCACTATGCATGTCCTACCCCTATAAAAAATTGCAAGTATTTAAGTCCCAAAACTCTAACCGAATAGAACCACATCCGTAAAGATACACTCTGGTTAGGATTGTTTGGTAAGGTTAAGGCGGGATGATTGGGAAAATGAGGGCAACGCGCAAATTGACGCTAAGGCAACTAATCTAAAATTGATATCAGCCGTATGATAGGTATTACGTTTGTTTAAGCGTCATACCTCCCTGTTGGACTGACCCTGCCATTGTGCAGGGTCTTTTTTTACAAAATTTATTCTTCAAACAGGTACGCGATTAACTTGGAACCGCCAGAATTTGCCGTCTCTTTTTAAACACACATTCGTAATTCTATGCGGCACTCCCTCTAGATCGCGGACATATTCCATAGCAAAAATATCGCGACGGTCAGCAACAATAAATCTCTCCCGTGAAAAATCAACCATGCTGCCATCTTCAATTTGCTTTCCAATAATGGCAAGCCAGTCATCGCGGGCGTGCATGTCATAATCATCAACAAATACCATATCTTCATGACATAAGGCAGCGATTGCATTTATATCGCGGTTATCAAATGCGGTGGTTACTTTAACTGCAAAACTCATAATTACGTCCTCTTATATTCAACACTTAAATTGTGATCAGTATTACACGTATCGCCCGAACAGCACTCCATGATGTTAGATTTACAGAATGCACAGGCTTGATGGCCATGCACTACAATCGTCTGCAGAGGCGCTGCACAGCGTGGGCAGCGTTGAATATTGGCGTTGTCTGGATGCGAGTGGTTATCCAACTAGTTATCCTTAACCGTTAACTCTGGTGATCCTGCCAGTGTAGCGAGTGTCATCAGGAAAGCTATCGGTGGGGTAAGCATTAAAATCACTTAAGTTCTATTTCAACGAAAGATATTGGCGATTTACCGTTTTTTTTATAACGTTGTGTTTTACACGGGATTGCGTCTATAAGCGTCTCCAACGGTAACAAATACCGATGTGTCCACTCCATCTGGATATTCAATTTTCATCTCACAGTCGGTTACAGCAGCTATAACATAATGATACTGATGCTCGCGCCAACCTGTTTCTTGATCAGGTTGAAATTCAAACCGCGCTACCCTTGTTCTTGCCTAGCCCCATCTGATTGGTCCAAGACGATTGTTAGTGCATGATTGGCCTTTGGTCCATCGGTATGACGGTTTCGGGTGCTGATAAACGATAGGCCAATGCTTGATGAGGTCTAGTCTGATTGTATTGCCAAATTCTAAAGGCAGGAAATATGGGCGTGCAAAACATCGTCTATGTTAACTACCGCTTACACTTGGCAGGATACATGAAAGTAAGGGATGAAGTCTTCAAAAATAAAACAATTCTACCCAGTTCCACTCTTATGCTTGTTTCTGGATTTACCAAACTGAAATTTAAAGTTAAAATAGAGGTACTCGCCAGCGCATTTTAAGTTTTTCAACTACCTTATTGGCGTAAACGCCAAAGAGTGTGCGCAAAAATCATACCAATGATGATTGCACCACCAATCAGACTTTGAGCTCCGGGATTTTCGCCCAGAACAAACCATACTAGTAAGGGTGCAAGGATCACTTCAAGCACTGTTAACATCGAAACTTCCGCCGCTGGCAAATAGCGTGGACCAATACTTAACAAACCAATTGCGACCGGCAGCATAATCGCTCCATTTAAAAGCAGATATCCCACCTGCGCGGTTGTGTAAGTTTGAAAATCTGCAAATGGCATAACGCAGAGTGCCCCAATCACATACCCCGCCCCGATTGAGGGCAGCATATTTTTTGGACCAATTTTGCGTAACGCCACATAAAAACCAGCAACAGTGCAGGCGTTTAAAAAGGCCAGTCCATCACCGATCAGGGATGCCTGACTAAAACTACCACTGACGATAACGATCACGCCCATCATGCTCACTGAAATAGCTAGTAATGTTTGCATAGGGACCAACTCACGCAGGAATACCCATGACAGTCCCACCGCAATCAATGGCGCAGTGGCAAAAATGAATAGCGCGTTTGATACACTGGTGTGCCCGATTGAGGCACAAAACAGGGTCATTGACGCCCCTTCCAACACGGCCACCAATAGACACAGGCCCGACAGGCTTTCCCGCAGCGTAGGACGCGGGGCATTGGAAATGCCATAAGACCATATCAAAAAAACCGATCCTGCTAATAATCCCCGCCAAACGGATACGGCCAGCATGTCCCCGCCAATTAATCGCAGCAATAAGGCATCGGGGACAAAAACCAACACGCCAAGTGCTGTGACCAACATGCCAAATGCATGCGGATGCGAGGTGGCCAACTTCATTCTGTGATTGAACCAAATAAATTTGACATAAAGTTATAAAACCAAGTGGCTTGGGCTGCGTCATGCATAATCATCAACCGATTTTGTTCATCACGGCTTTGCGCGCCAAGGCTTCCTTCAGCGGGCGAATTTTTCTGCCATCTCCGAAACCCTTCAATCGTACATTCAGGGTGATATTGTAACCCATAAACGTTTTCAACATACCTAAACGCTTGATTTTCAAACCCCTCACTGCGCGCCAAATGAACTGCACCCTTTGGTATCTCGAACGTATGGAAATGCGCTTGTGTGAAATGCAACGGCTCAGTTAGAAATGCACCAGCCTCTGCCGTCGGTGATACCTCATAATACCCGAATTCATGTCGACTATCCTGTGTCGGTCCAACTTTTGCACCCAAAATACGCGCAATCTGTTGCGCACCTTGGCACAGGCCAAGGACAGGCAAATTGGCATTCATACATGCGGAAATCCAACGATTTTCTTCATGTAAAAAGAGATGCTTATCCTCTTCATACGCATTGAACATGCCGCCATAAATTACTGTTCCCAATGTTTTTTTTGTTGGATCGCCCAACACATCCCCGCGGAAAGGAAATTTTTCAACTGGGATTAATCCATTAATGCGCGCATAGGTAAACACACGATCATCAGCAGGTTCATCACTGTGGCGCACTAGGACCAGTTCATTACGCATACGTTTTGGCCTCTTATATTCTGATAAAGGTTAATCCATCACTTTCTTGGGCACTGCTACAGATACTGGCCAGCTGGTGCGGTTGTCCATAGGGCCATAGGGCGCCACGATGCATAACATCACGTTGATCTGACATTCGGCCTCACCAAACCCTGAACATGAAACTGCCCATTCCAGAAACTCTATTAAAAAATGGTATACCATTTGGGGGCTGGACAGCTTCTTCTGACAGCGCCCATGCGGATTGTCCTTTACATCCAGAATAAAATGTTTCTAGAATTTCGTCTGCTTTATTGGCTGACCGACCTGAGCGCCTTCTGGAATTTTGTAGTGCGCCTCAATGAAGACGCAAGCTTTTTTACCGCGTGTCATGTTTTGTGTTACCCTATTCCTGCAAAACAAAGGAGTAAGCTATGTACGCGACGTCTGCAGATTGGAAAGTCAACAACGGCACTTGGTCAACAGACCAAGAAAAAACAATGACAGCAAAGATGAAGGGCTTAGGCGCGCTTCACTGGTTTTTTATCCACACTGGTGACGACACTGGGCGGAGCGTGGTTGTATGGCCCGACAAAGAAACTGCCCACGCAGGATTAACCGCAGTCCGAGATGAAGCAGCAGCAGAAATTGGAAACACAATCACATCAACATGCGAAGGCGAAGTGAACGGCTTCTAATTTAGTTCATTGGTTGAGCAATTAGCCTCTCAACACCTAATGTTTTCAAAGCTGCTCTAGCCTTGTCTTCTACCTTCGCCGTTCCTTTAATCGTGCGTGGATCAGATGCCGTCTGGTTTTAGTGATATTGACCTATTCAAGGCAACGTGATGCCTTTCCAGCGTATCAATCTCAGATATAAGTGAGTTTCGTTTAATTGCTGTGATCATCGCCTTGTTTTCTGCGGGCATATAGTCGGGCAATCGCTCGCACCATTTGGTGACTGCTCCCGTTTTGATGCAATATTCAGTGCCATAAAAAGGGCAGTTAATATGAACATCTTCATCAACGTCCTTCCCCATGGCCGTGTGGCTAATTGTGGGAAAGAAAGTCTATTTTGACAGTGCCCTTTATGGCGTTCAAATCCTGATCCCGGTTTCCAGATCGAAATAATGCAGCCTGTCCGTTCGGATGTGAAAATAGACGCTCTCACCCGGCCGGAAATGTTTATCGCCTTCATATTTACCTACGATCTCGCCAAATCCTCCATCGCAGGTCAGTACGGTTTCATGCCCCATGGGTTCAACAACTGTGATGTCCCCGCTTATGGAAATGTGACCTTTGGGCGGCTTGGCAACATCTGCAAGCTGCATATGTTCGGGCCGAAAACCAAGATGAACTTGCCGACCTTGCACAACATGAGAGCTGGCAAGCCCGATGTCCACACCACTGTGAGTCTCAAGAATGGTTTGTCTACTGGAGTTGCTGATCATACCGGTGGCGAAATTCATTGCTGGTGAACCGATAAAGCTTGCGACAAACTGGCTGGCAGGTTGTTTGTAGACCTCATCGGGTGTGCCCACCTGCTCGATCCGCCCTTCATTCATGATGACGATCCGATCGGCAAGCGTCATCGCCTCCACCTGATCGTGTGTGACATAGACGGTGGTTGTCTGCACGCGCTGATGCAACAGCTTCATCTCGGCGCGCATCTTGTGACGCAGTTTAGCATCGAGGTTGGACAAAGGCTCATCAAACAGAAACACCTTTGGCTGCCTGACAATTGCCCGCCCCATGGCGACACGCTGTTTCTGACCACCAGACAATTCCCCGGGGCGGCGTTTCAACAAGTCCCCAAGACCCAGAATCTCAGCTGCATCATGGGTGCGCGACTCAATTTCCGAGCGCGGCAACCGTTTCGCGCGCAACCCGAATGACATATTGTCATAGACGTTCAGGTGTGGATAGAGCGCGTAATTCTGAAAAACCATAGCGATGTCGCGATCCTTCGGATGAATGTTGTTGACGGCCCGGCCATCAATCGAGATTGATCCCGAAGACACATCTTCCAGACCCGCCAGCATTCTAAGAGTCGTAGATTTGCCACACCCGGACGGCCCAACAAAAACGACAAACTCGCCATTACCGATAGACAGGGTGAAATCCTCAACCGCCGTAACCGATCCGAATAGCTTGCGCACTCCGTCAAGCGTGACTTCTGCCATCTCCTACGCCTCCCCAGCAATAACATCTGATACTAGCCGGTTGCGCAGCGCGTCAGCCTGCGCAATCCGTTTCCGAATATCCTCTGCCTCGGCTTTCAGACCTGCAAGCCTGTCTGCATAACCGGTCAATGCCTCGCGCAGGACGTACGGCCCCGGCCCTCCGGGCATTTCCCGGACTGCGACAAAATTCTCCGGACTGGTCGCACTTGCCAACACGTCCCTTTCCACTTGAGGGGGGCGCCCGACCAACTCTTCAAATGTCCGGGCAAACAGGTCCCATGTCAGCTCATCGAACCCGATCCTACGCGCTAGCGCTTCGCGCGCCAGTTTGCTGGCGACATTATGCGCCGCTCTGAACCCGATCCCTTCGGCCCTGACCAAGGTATCCGCCAACTCGGTAATGGTCGCCATGGATTTCTGGATACGGTTTTCTATCGAGGCTCGGTTTGTCTTCATCGCCTCTACGAAGCTGCCAAGCAGAGGCAAGGCATGATCAAGCCGCTCAAAGACCTCGAAGCCGGCGGCCTGGGTTTCGCGTTCGGAGTCATTCATGTCTGCAAAGGGTGTATTGTGCATGGTCTGCACTATCTGCTCCGCACCGCCAGCCGCTAGGGAAAATTTTAAGCGAAGGTGCTCAAGCGGCACCGGGTTGCGCTTTTGCGGCATAATTGACGAAATCTGCACGAACCCATCTGCCACATCGATCTGCGATACTTCAAACCCGGTCCATGTCACCAAGTCCTGAACCAGACGACCAAGATGGATACAGCCAAGCCGGATCGACGCGTAGCTTGCGGTGATGTAATCGACATTGGCAATCGCGCCATAGGAATTCTCAACGATGCCCGAAAATCCCAGCAATGCGGCCACACGTTCACGATCAAGGTCAAAGCCCGAGGTCGTAATGGCCGCCGCCCCCATCGGACAACTGTTCACATCTTCCAGCGCCGCCATCAGACGAGCCATGTCGCGCAAGATGAATTCAATCGCAGCCCCCAGATAATGCCCAAGCACTGAAACCTGCGCAGGCTGGCCGTGTGTATATAACAGCACTGTTTCGTCAATGCCCTGCCCTGCCCGTGCCAGAAAGCGATCTGCCAACGTACCATACTGTTCCAGCAGCCGCAACAACCGGCCCCGCAACTGCATCCGGAACATTGTATGTTCCATGTCATTGCGTGATCGTCCTGTATGAAGACGGCCTGCTGTTTCCTCACCAACCTGACGGCCCAGTGCACGTTCAATCAGGAAAAAAAGATCTTCAAAGCTGCCGTCAAATTCCTGATCCGCCCAGGGGCGGTCCTTGTCGATCTTCAGCAGGGCAGCCAGAATGGCGGCACTGTCCGCAGGTTGCAGCAGATGCTGTTCCGCCAGCATAACCCCATGCGCCAGATTTATCGCATGCAGGGGTGCCGAGAAATGCTGTTTGTAGATGTCCAGATCGGGTGCTAGAACGCTGTCTGCATATACTTGGGCGGGAAATGAATCGTAATCCGAATTCATTTCAAATTATCCCTTCAGACCAGCGAGCATAATCCCGCGAATGATGAATTTTTGCAGCAACAGGAACACCAGCAATGTCGGGAGTGTGGCCAGACATGAGGCTGTCATGACAATTTCCCAATCCATCTGGAATTCACCATTGAATGAGGCGATGCCAACCGGAATGGTATAAATATCCGGATCATTGGTGACAATCAGCGGCCAGATGAACGCCGTCCAGTTCCCCAAAAAATGAAAGATCGCCAGTGCTGACAGGGCCGGTATCACCAGTGGCATGGCAATCCGCCACCAGATAGCAAATTCCGACCAGCCGTCAATCCGCGCGGCCTCAATCAGCTCGTCAGGCAGGCTCATGAAAAACTGGCGCATCAGAAATGTGCCGAAGCCGGTCATAAGTCCGGGGAACGCGATTCCCCAATAGGTATCGATCCACCCAAAACTGCGCGACATCATATACCAAGGGATGATCAGCATTTCGGTCGGAATCATCAACGTGCTGAGGATGGCGATAAAGACAATGTGGCGTCCGCGGAAATCAAATTTAGCAAGGGTATAACCAACCAGTGAGTCGAAAAACAGAACCGATGCCGTGCTGAATGTTGCCACCCACAGCGAATTCAGCATCCAGCGCATGAACTTCGATTCCTGTAGGATGAACACATAGTTCGCCAGCGTCGGCTTGTCAGGAATAATGCTCAGCTCATAAACTTCCTGACCGGTCTTGAAAGACGTCGCGGCCATGAACACGATGGGCGTGATCATGACAACACCGCCAAGAAACAGCAGGGTCCACAAGATCACTGTGCCGGGCCGTGCCCGTTCCAACCGCGCCATTGTTGCGTTCACGTCGATCATTTCTGTTTCCGCATCAGCCAGAGTTGAACAAGACTCACAACAAGCAGGATCAGGAACAGGATGACTGTCAATGCCGATGCCCGGCCCAGCTTGAATTCGTCAAAGGCAAATTCATAGATCATTAACACCAGCGGCTTGGTGGAGTTCAGGGGGCCGCCTGCACTATCCGCACTCATTGTATAGACCTGATCAAAAATCCGTAGGAACCCGATAGTCGATACAACGGTCAGGAAAATAATCGTCGGCTTCAGCGCTGGTAGTGTAATTTCCCGCAGAATCTGCCGCCGACCTGCCCCGTCAATCTCTGCCGCTTCAAAATAGCTGCGGGGAATGGCCCTGATGCCAGCAATGAAAATGACAATCTGAAAACCAAGTCCCGCCCACACGGCAGGCGCCATAATCGAATACAGACCTTGCGTCACCGATCTCAGGAACGGCTGCTGCGGAATCCCAAACCATGATAGCATAGTGTTGAAATAGCCAATTGGCAGGGGCTGATAAAACCATCGCCAAACCCAAGCCATCGCAACAGCGGTCGTCAGAAACGGAATGAAATACATCGCTCTTATGAAGTCATGGCCGAAATCGATCTCATTTAACCAATAGGCGATCACAAAGGCGATCAGCATGCTGACCGGCACACCGACAAGTGCATATTTTATGGTATTCCACAGAACCAGCCAAAAATCTTCATCCGCGAAGATCTTGATATAGTTTTTCATCCCAATTGCTTTCTTCGCGCCGAGAAGGTTCCATTTCAGGGTGGACACATAGAATGCCTCAAAGGTCGGATAAAACCGGATTGTTATATAGAAGACCAGGGGAACAGCCAGAAAAAGCCAAGCGGTAATCGCCAACTTTTGCTTGATTGTGAACTTATTCCAAAAGTTGGCCATATGTTCGGTTTTTTTCTGCAATTAAAAAGTATCGTCAGATGGCAACTGGTCGCTGCCATCTGCACAGCTCATAGGCGATTCAGGTCAGTCTCCGAAGAATTCGTCAAAGACTTCCTGCTCGGCTTTCGCAACTTTCTTAAGGGCCGCCATCGGATCTGCACCCTGAAGCACAACCATGTCATAGGCATCGATCAGCGACTGACGCTGTGGCTTTTCTGAAACGAAAGCTGTTGCGTTGGCATAGCTAAGGCCGCGAATAAACGGTCCATAGAGAGGATGCGCCTTGTTGGCGTCGACAAGAGCAACTGCAGGCTTGGCCGGCAATTCACCAACCGTGTCTAGCCATAACTGCATGGCTTCATCAGATGTAATGTGTTGTAAAAACTTCTCTGCCGCAGCCTTTTTCTCACCATCAGCCTTCGAGCTGATACCGTTTACCCAATATGATGAAAAATTGAAGCGGTTCCCATCGTGTCCAGGCAGTTCTGAAATAGCAAAGTTTAGACCTTCTGTTTTTGCAAATTTCGAAATCCGGAAAGAACCATCAAGAACCATACCGGCTTGACCAGCAGCAAACGCATCTTGACCACGGTTCATGAACCCATTCGAACCAACCTTGTGAGTTGCCTCAAAATCAGTAATAAACTTAAGCGCTTTTGCACCTGCTTCAGTGGTGTATGCGACAGTTTTGCCATCATCTGAATAGGGTTGGCCACCATAGAGCCGAATGAGCACCTCACGCCACCAGTGGTGATCCTGGCCGTCTGTGTCGACCGCAAAACCTACTGTCAAATAGTTGCCATTAGCATCTTTCTTCGTCAGCTTTTTTGCAAACTCAACCATCTCGTCAAGTGTTTCGGGCGGACCAGAAAGGCCTGCTTCTGCAAATAAATCTTTATTCCAGAACAATGCCAACGATCGGACAGCTGTGGGCAAACCCCAATAATTGCCATCAACCTTCATGGTGCCAACCATCGGAAAGAACTCTTCCTCGATCTTGGCATGCGGGAAAGCAGAACTGGAAAGCGGCTGGATTAGCCCGCCTTCGCGATAGTCATTCAACCATCCATAATAAAGCTGAACAACATCCGGTCCGTCACCGGCAGACACTGCAATAGCCACCTTTTTGCGATAATCTGCATAAGGGAAATGTGTGTGTTTCACTGTTATGCCCGGGTTGGCTGCCTCGAAACTCTCGATAAGTTTGTCGATGGCCTCAACACGGCTACCATATGTGTATTGCCAATATTCGATTTCCACAGCCTGGGCCAATCCGCTCCATACGAGCGAGGTGCCACCGATGGCCAGTGCGAAAACTTTTTTCAACCACTTCTTCATCTGTCCCTCCGTCTGTTTTATGCATTTCTCAAAAGGTATTTACCTTTACTAATGTAAATACATATGATACCGCATCCATGTTGTCAAAAAAAAAGCCGACCATATGCAAAAGCAGGACTTGCCTTCGGCCCGTTGTCGGTCGAACATCTGCGTAATGGTATCTGTGAAAACAAATTGAGTCCGGGGTTTTGATTTGGAAACACGCTATGCAACATTGTCGAATCAGCTGACCAAACGGATTGGCACCGGCGAATATCGGGTGGGTCATTATCTTCCAAGCGAGAAACAGCTTGCCTCAGAATTTGGGGTCAGCCGGCCCACAGTGCGCCGTGCCCTCGATTATATTGAGGCCCTTGGCCTGATTTCACGGCGTCGGGGCGATGGCACAAAGGTGCTGGCAGAAAAACCGTTTACCGATTACCGCTACACCACCCGACCTGTTGATGACCTTCTCTATGGGCGAGGTGCCGAGCGTATTGTCACCGGCCAGAATGACACTGTATGCGACGATGTGCTGGCGGCCCGTCTCGGCGCGGCGCCGGGGTCGCGCTGGGTTCATATCTCGCAACATCGCAATGATCTTGATTCCGGGAATATGTTGGTTTGGGGTGATGTCTATATCGATCAGCAATTCAAGGGCATCGCTGGCCGTATAGCCCATTATGACGGGTTCATCTGCGACCTTATCGAAGAGGAATACGGAATTGCGGTCAGCGAGATCCAGCAGACGATTCGGCCCGTCACTATTCCGGATACAATCTGCGCCGAGATGAAGGTCCCAAACCTGTCGCTAGGACTTGAGATGACGCGTCGGTATCTGAACCATCTGAAACAGCCAGTGGAAGTGTCGATCAATATCTTTCCAGAAGAAAGATCAGTCTACAGCATCACCCTGAGTCGGACACAAGAGAGGGCCAAGGACAGATGAAAAAGGACTTCATCATCAGGCAGGAGCAACGACAGCCACTCCGGCAACTTTACATGTGGCTGAAATCCCTGCAATCCACATTGGTTTTCATGCAAACCGGGGCGCATCCAGATGACGAAACATCCCGCATGCTAGCCCGTCTGTCTCTGGGCGACGGCATGCATGTCGTTTATGTCAACGCCGTGCGCGGCCAGGGTGGGCAAAACGCTCTTGGCCCCGAACGTGGGGATGCTCTTGGCTATCTTCGCACCGAGGAATTGTTCGAGGCGATGCGAGTTATCAGGGCCGATATCGCCTGGCTTGCCGAATCACCGAACGACCCCATCAGGGATTTCGGGTTTTCGAAATCTGGCGAACAGACTTTCGAACATTGGGGGCGTGAACATTCTCTGCGGCAGATGGTCAAGATGGTTCGTCTATTCAAGCCGGATATCCTGATCCCCACATTCCTGGACGTCCCCGGCCAGCATGGCCATCACCGCGCAGTGACGCAAACAACTATCGCCGCCTTCGACGATGCGGCCGATGAGACAAAGTTTGCCGATCTTGGACTTGCGGCCTGGCAGGTGAATACACTGTATTTGCCGGCATGGGGCGGCGGCGGCGGTTCCTATGATGACGAAGTCCCGCCTCCAAACGCGACGCATGAGATCCGTACTGGTGCGTTTGACGCAGTGCTGGGGGGAACTTATGCCCAGATTGGCGAATGGTCCCGCGCCTGTCACGCCACCCAGGGCATGGGCCGGCATGTGGATGAGGAGGAACGGCCGGTTCCGCTGCACCAGCTTCGCACAGCAACCGGAGAGGCAATTCCAACTGAACTGACGCATCAGGTGCCCGACAGGCTCGCCACGCTTGCCGACCATTGCCGGGACGAAATGAGCCGTCAGGCCGCGATCCTGGCGCAGCAGGCCGCAGACGACGCACTTGCCGCGTTTCCCAATAGGGAGGCAGTGCTGGCGGCGCTATGCCGCCTTCAAACTGCCCTGCTGACACTCGGAAAAGGTGTGGCGCCGCGCCATTTGCATCGCATACATCTGAAAATGCGCCAGGCGGGCATGGCCGCCTGCGAAGCCGCGGCCCTGCAATTCCACTTTGACGTGAACCCGGCAGTGCCGGTGGTCGGGCAGTCAGCCGAGGCAAGTCTGAGCTGGCATGTTGCCGATCCGAAAAACGCACCTGCCATTTCGGCAACAATGAAAGGGCCGGAACAGATCACCTTCAGGCCCTTTGTCGGCTCCGGCAGTGGTGAGCGCAGGCAGTCCATGACCGCGAGCCTGAACATTTCTGGCCCTCCAATTGACGCGATGACCGGATGGCACGGTGTGATGGTCAGTCCAGTCAGCCTCCATGCCGAAGTCAGCGTGAAGATCGCCAAAACGGAATTCGTCGTACCTCTGTGCCCAGACACGGTCTTTACGACAATGCCAGTCTACACCGGCCAGATCACGCCCAACCGGATTCTGCTGCGTCTCGGACAGGACAGCGATATCGATTTGCAACTGCAGTTGGATGCCACCCTGAAACTGTATGAACATGCCCATTTGATCCTGCCAGAGGGATGGGCCTTCAAGCTAGTAGCTGGGGAAAGCGATACCAAACAACAGGGCCGGGTCTCGGTGCCGTCCTCGGCACGGCAGGGCCATTACCGGATCGGGGCAAAGGTCGAGGAGCAGGAGGTTTTCAGAACACAGAGCCTCGCCTACCCGCACATCCGACCCCAAACGCGTTTTACAAAGGTCTCGGCTGACATCGCCTTGGTGGACACGACTGGCCTCGAGGGAGTGCGCATCGGCTGGATCGATGGGGGCGTTGACGAGGCGCATCACTGGGCTGACCAGCTTGGTGCTAGGATCATCCAGCTGGATGACAACAGAATGATCTCCGGTGACTTCGAGGGCCTTGACGTCATCGTTGCGGGAGTGTTCGCCGGCGGCACACGCCCGTTGAACCGGTCAATGCAGCATATACGACCCTGGATCGAAAGCGGCGGGCATTTTGTAAGCCAGTATCACCGCCCAATTGACAATTGGGACAAGACCCAGAGCGCGCCCTTGCGTCTGCAACCCGGGAGCCCGTCGATCCGCTGGCGCGTTACCGATGCGGCTACTCCGGTAAGGATACTGCAACCGGATCATCCATTGCTCAACAGCCCCAATAGCATCACGAGTGAAGATTTTGACGGGTGGATCAAGGAGCGTGGGCTGTATTTCGCCTCTGAATGGGATCCTGCCTATGTTCCGCTTTTGGCAATGTCAGATACCGAAGAGGCACCGCTGGAAGGTGGTCTCCTTGCGGCACGGATCGGCGCCGGCAGCCATTTCCATTGTGCGCTGAACCTGTTTTATCAGATGGATCATATGGTAGTTGGCGCATTTCGTCTTTTCGCCAATCTGCTGACACCTTCCGGCAGGACATGAACGCGACGCCATCGGATAATCTGGGCGGCCTTCGTTACCTGCTGATGAACGAGATCTTCTCACTCAGCCACCTAGTGATAATCAAGCTTCTGGGCATCGAATTCGCCCCAGTTCAGATTGTCTTCATCCGGTGTCTTAGCAGCGCTGTACTGCTGGTCCCGCTGCTGGCCTGGCAGGGATCACTTGGCGAGATCAGAACCCAGCTGGGCCTGAACAGCCTTCGTGTTCTGTTGTCGTCGGTGGCTATCACCATCAATTTTTTCAGCATTTCACAGATACAGCTCGCGCAGATGAGCACGATCGGCTACCTGCGGCCAGCCGTAACCTCGCTGATCGCCTATTTTTTCCTGAAAGAGAGCCAGTCCTGTCACCGCTGGCTGGTTATCTTAATCGGCTTTGCCGCCGTGGTGTTCATCTTTTCGCCTGAAAGCAGTCACCTTCAGATTATCGCGCTGCTTGCGCTTTGCGGCTTATGCTGTGGCAGTGCGGCAATAATTCTGCAAAAATATCTGTCGCGTGACATGTCCGACCTGCCGCTGATGGTCTGGTATTCAGTCGGCGTTGCCGTGGTGACGGCGCCCTTTGCCATGTGGTTATGGGCCACCCCTTCACCCACGGAACTCTTTATGATGGTCATGACCGGCCTCCTGGCGACAACCGCCCAATTTTTCTTCATTCGCGCCTTCCGCAGGGCCGATGCCAGCTTCCTAGCACCGATGTTCTATTTCCATATCGTACCAACCACGCTCATCGGGTTTTTCGTCTTTGCTGAAATACCGTCAATTAACACTGTTGGCGGCGCGCTGATCATCCTTGCCGCCCTGATTGGCATGACGCTTCTCGAAAGACGGGGATAGCCCAGAAATGTACCAGTGTAGCATTCGCGTCTTCGACACGCCCCACCTTACCGCCGCCACAGCCGGTGATGCGTTCATGGAAGGCGTGTCAGACTTTGGCTCAAGACTGGCTGGGCTGGCTGCGGGTCGCACAATGCACCCGATCTATGACCATCTTGTCCGGGCTGAAACCTGGTCCAGCGGGCTGTTCTCCGAAACAGCTTTCGCCCAGCTTGACGAAGTTGTATCGGAGGATCGGGGCGAGGCCAGCTTTGCCGATGAGATAGACAGGTATCTGTTGTCACGACTGTCAGGTGGCTACAGGACGTTCCTGATCATTGACAGGAAGGCAACCCAGCCTGATCTCGAGGCAAAAAGGCACCAAACGGCCCTTCTTGAGAGTGGCGGTCTCGGCGTACAGCTTCTTGGCATCGGCGTGAATGGTCATGTTGGCTTCAATGAACCCGGATGCCATCCGGATAGCCAGTGCAGGGTGACGGCACTTGCCGAGAGCACTCTGGAACGTAACGGATATCATCCCGGCACGCGGGCGGTCACCCTTGGCATTGCGGAGATCATGTCTGCACAGAGAATCATCATGGTGGCCACAGGTGCGACCAAATCATCCGCCATCACGGCAATGATCGAGGGACCGCAGTCAGCAGACTGCCTGGCAAGCCTTCTTCGGGCCCATACCGATATGAAACTGTTCCTTGACCGGGCTGCGGCGAAAAACCTTTCATAACCAGCAATCAGGAGTTTTCATGCGCTATCTTCACACAATGGTTCGAGTCTCTGATGTCGACGCCTCACTGCATTTCTATTGCGACCTGCTTGGCCTTGAACTCCTCAAGACCATTGAAAGTGAAAAGGGGCGCTTTACGAATTACTTTCTCTGTACCCAGTGCGACAAAGAACGCTACGAAGCTACGCGATCGCCCGCGCTCGAGCTGACTTGCAACTGGGATCCGGAGACCTATTCCGGCGGCAGGAATTTTGGTCATCTTGCCTATCGTGTCGATGACATATACGGCCTGTGCGAGAAGCTGATAGCTGCCGGCGTGACGATCAACAGGCCACCACGGGATGGGAACATGGCCTTTGTTAGGTCGCCGGACGGCATCTCGATCGAGTTACTTCAGGAAGGCAAACCCCTGGCACCAGCCGACCCATGGCAGTCGATGTGCAATACAGGAATCTGGTAATGCGGTCCCGCAGGCACGACAACGGCACAAGTTATGGCAGAATGACGGTGGGGATGGTCACAAAGACCTATCCTGTGACCATCCGGTGCGCCAAATAGGGGTTGCCAAAGGCGGCCTGTGCCCCTTTGAGGCCGGCGTGCGGATCAGTGGACAGCCAAACCGGAACATTCCCCAGAATATGCGACATCTCACCGACTGATCGGAACCGCCGCTCAAGGGGACTGGAGACAATCAGCGGCTGGAGGCGCGGCATGATACCGCCAGTGATGACGGCGCCGCGCCAGCAGCCCATGGTCAGCACATGGTCCCCCATCACCGCTCCCAAAATGGCTATCATCAGGTTTACCGCATCGCGACAGATACCTTCCTCACGCAGGGCGGTAGTGGCGATTATTTCGGCGGACAGTGGCGATTCAGTACTGGCCGCATCAGTCAGAAAGCAATGGATGTTCTCCAACCCGGGGCCGCTGACAAAATGCTCAACCACCACATGGTCGGTTTGTTGTTCCATATAGTCACAAAGATCTCGTTCAAGTTCGGTTTGTGGCGTAAACCGGATATTGCCGCCCTCACCTTCAACCGGCAGAGGCCCCTGCGCGACCGGGATCAGGGCAGATACACCAAGCCCCGTCCCCGGCCCGATGACAAGCAGCGGTGCGTTTGCATCCTCAACGCCGTCAAGGAGCTGACTGCGGTCAAAATCCGCGGCTTCATGCTGCGCCAGCGCCTGAGCAGTGAAATCATTGATCACAAGCAGCTTTTTCAATCCTAACCGGTCTAGAAGCCGAATTTTTTCAAACCGCCAGTGATTGTTTGAAATATCTACAATCTGGTCATTGACCGGCCCGGCAACGGCTAAGCTCAGTACGTGGTAACCACTCTGCTCATCACGGGGCAGACCAGTCAGAAAACTTTCAAAGGCATCTTCAAATCCTTCAAAATCCGCACATCGCAGATGCGTGATGTGACGAAGCGACGGATCGCCCTGCGCAGAAACGGCAAATCTGGCGTTCGTGCCGCCTACATCAGCAAGTATGGTTCTCATGACGGGCACCCCAACATCTTCAAACAGGCAAACATGACAAATGCGCCAGCGCCAATCCGAAGGTCAGCATACTAGGATCACAGCTCTATTTAAAGCAGCTTTATGCCTCTTGCCGCACCCTACCGGCCCGATTGACAACAAAAAACCTGCCCAATGTAAAAA
>CABXKH010000011.1 GCA_902512685.1 Paracoccaceae bacterium
CGATTTTGTAAGCCCAATCACCCCCGCCTTTGAGGCCGAATAAGCAGAGGCATTGGGATTGCCCTCTTTGCCCGCAATTGAGGCTATATTCACGATCCGCCCATAGTTGCGCGCCTTCATGCCCGCAATCACTGCCTTATTCACGTGATAGGTGCCGGTCAGATTGATATCAATAATCTGGTTCCAGGCCGCGTTGTCATAATTTTCTACGGTAGCATTTGGCCCTGCGATACCGGCGCTATTGACCAAAATATCAATCTGACCAAACCGTTTTTCCGTATCCTCTGCGGCTTTTTTAACGCGCTGCCAATCTGCAATATCACACTCAATTATATCGACATTAGATTTTTCCGGATGGGCATCAAAGGCCGCTTGCGCGGTCCGTGGGTTTTGATCCCAAATGGCAACCTTAGACCCTTTTTGTAAAAGTGCGTTGACAACAGATAGCCCAATACCCTGAGCGCCGCCTGTCACCACCGCAGTACATTTGTTAAATTGCATCAGCTTCCCCTGTTTAGACCCTTTTATAGGATCCCCCAAATAAAGTGACAGCCTTCAAGCAATCTCGCAATATTTAAATCTGAAGACCTGCGCCCACAGGGATCCGCAGGGCCCTTTTGAATTGTGACACTTTTTTCACTGCAGGTGGAAACCAGCAAATCAGAGCGCATTTGTGAGATGCCGCATTGTCCGATTGAAATTTCGCTCAAAAATTCTACTCTTTATCCATCTGAAGGGTGAAATCCAAATGATTGCCAAAGCTATTTTTGTCGGCATTTTAGCAGCGGTTTGCTTTGCTGTGCTTTACTTTGCTCTGTCGGCGCCCAAGGCAGCTACACCCAACCCGCTTGGTGCGCTGGTTGCCGACACTATCAACGGGCGGTCCGTTTATTTGGCCGCTGGGTGCGGCGGTTGCCACTCTGCTCCACAATCCAGCCAGGTTGATAATTTAATATTGTCTGGCGGACAGCATTTTGAAACACCGTTTGGCCGATTTTATGCTCCGAATATTTCCATGTCTGTCAAGAATGGAATAGGCCGCTGGTCTTTTGCAGATTTTGAACGCGCTGTGCGCCAAGGTGTATCCCCCGATGGCGCCCATTATTTTCCGGTCTTTCCCTATACCGCCTATCAACACATGCGCGGTCAGGATATTGTCGACCTATGGGGATATTGGCAGAGCTTTCCAGTAGCAGACATCAAAAACCAGGCGCATGATCTACCGCTTTTTCTGGGGTTTCGCCGCAATATAGGTCTTTGGAAGCGGATGTTTATGATGCAAGATTGGGCGATATCGGGTGATCTAAACCCTGATGAGCAAAGAGGGCGCTATTTGGCAGAGGCGCTTGGTCATTGCGGTGAATGCCATACGCCGCGCAACGCATTCGGCGGGCTAAAACGCGCGCAGTGGCTGGCAGGCACCAAAAACCCGGTTGGCAAAGGTCATATACCAAATATCACACCTGCATCGTTAGATTGGAGTGTCGAGGAAATATCCGAATATCTGTCCTCGGGGTTTACCCCCGAGTTTGATACGGTCGGCGGTCATATGGTTTTGGTGGTCGAAAACCTAGCGCAATTAAACCCGCAAGACCGCAATGCCATTGCGCAGTATCTAAAGGCAGTTCCAGCTGTCGGGGTGCCGCAATAGGTCTTGATCGTTTACTTTTTAGGCATCTGCGCTGTTCTTAAGCGTTCTGACAGAATGCGCAGGATACCTTTGACGACAATGTGAGACTCGTCCAGCATTTTTTCGAACTCATCGCGCGAGACAAACAAAAGATCACAGTCCGTCACCGTGGCGGCATTCGCCATTCTTGATTGTTCACTAACAACACCCATTTCGCCAAATAATTCGTTATCACGCACAACAAAATCGGGGTCCTTTGTGGCGTTGCTGGGAAGGAAAATCCCCACTTGTCCCGAAATTACCAAATAGACCCCGTCTGCCGCATCGCCTTTTCTAAAAATATATTTATTAGGCTCTAAAGTCAGTCTTTTCATTTTTAGATGCGAACCTCACTGCCTTGAATCGCAAAGCTGACTTTTGAGGAAGGAAGTGTATTTGCAATGCTATCAAATTGAGCATCCGTTCTGGGCGGATTATGATGGCTAATGATCAGATGTCCTATCTCAGCGGCTTCAGCAAATATGCAGCCCTGCTCAATCGACGAATGGCCCCAGCCAACTTTTGATTTAAGCTCTTCTTCGGTAAACATTCCATCCCAAATAACCAGATCGGACCCTTTTACAAAGTCGAGCAAAGGATCCAGTTGGCTATCCTGATACTCATTATCCAATAGGTAAGACAATTTGCCGTTTTTTGTTTTAATTGAATATCCCATGCTGCCGCCGGGGTGATTAAGTTCAATCACATCCAGTTCGATTTCAGGGGCAAGTTTTCGTTGAATTGTCGACACATTCATAAACTTCAGCTGCTTTAGAACGGTGACAATATCCACAGGAAAATAGCCGCCGGAAAAATATGTTTGAATCATATTTCGCAACACATTGCGGTTTACCAAAGCACTTGACAGATAGATGGGTTCATCGTGCGAAAACACGCTTGAGTTAAACGGCAGTCCCTGAAGGTGATCGTGGTGAAAATGGCTGTAAAGCACAAAGGATTCCCTTTCCAGATCCAGTTTTACATTTTGAAAACCGGTTCCGGTATCAAAAACGATCTGGTAGCCATCAATTAAAATCTCATAGCAAGACGTATTGCCGCCGTACTTAGCAGTCTGCGAGGGTTGCGGGATTGATCCCCGGGTGCCGTGCATTTTAATAAGCAAAACTCTGTCCAATCTTTATTGCCAGTGGTTTCTCTATGCCACATTTGGATCAAAATGTTGATCTTTTTCTTTTTCCCTTGCTACTCCAGCTTTTTATACGGTTGTGATAGTCATTTGATTAGCATGGATAATAGATTAAATAACAGTGCACAGTCTTAAATTCACTCAGAGTATTTTCTGGGTTTTGAAGCATATATATGTTAGAGGGCTTCGGAATAAATAAGGTGGAAGTTAATGACACTTAAATTGCAGGATATGCTCCAATACGAAGCTGTTTTTGACGTTAGCTTTTTCAATTTTGAAAATTCCATTACCGCTGCTTATTTTGCAGACCGAGACTTAAATATAGTGCGGGCGAATAAAAATTTCAAAGCGCTGTTTCCAAACATAGAAAAGTTTGAAGGTTTAAATATGCTTTTTCTTTTGGATAAGCTTGGCCTTTCACAAGAGCGTATTGATGAATTTAGCAATACCCTGACCAAAGAGACCCGGGTTCAAATCCCTGATCTAAAAATCACTGTCCAAAGCAAGGTTAAGACCTATTCGCTGCTTTCCACCTATACAAAAAATAGCAGTTTTTCCTATCTAAACGGGGTGCAGGGGCAGTTGATCGATAGAACCTCTGAATATGAACTTCATGCACAAAATCAAAAGCTTCTGGATCAAAACAAAGAATCAAACGCTCTTCTGACAGAAAAAAGCGAAAAGCTGGAAACCATTGCCAACCGGCTGGCCAAATACCTGTCACCGCAAGTGTATCAAAGTATCTTTTCCGATAAAATCATTGATGGGCAAACTTATAAACGGAAAAACTTGACTGTGTTTTTCTCGGATATTGCCAGCTTTACTGATCTATCCGACACGCTTGAACCGGAGCGACTGGCTGAGTTAATCAATACTTATCTTTCTGACATGACCGAAATCGCAATTAGCAATGGCGGCACCATAGATAAATTCATTGGCGATGCGATTATGGTGTTCTTTGGCGATCCCGAGAGCAGTGGCGAAGAAATGGATGCATTACGCTGTTTGAAAATGGCCTTTGAAATGCAGGAAAAAATTAAATCAATCAGCCGGGTATGGGCCTCTAAAAAGGGGATTCCGGGGGGCCTAAATGTGAGAATGGGAATTGCCAGTGGATATTGCACAGTGGGCAATTTTGGATCCAACCAGCGGCTTGATTATACAGCGCTTGGCAGTCCGGTAAATATGGCTGCGCGGCTGGAAACCATTTGTCCTTTAGGCGAAGTTTTAATGACCCAAGCCACGGCAAATATTTTAAGCGATAAGGTTAAAAGTGAATTCTTTGATGATTTTAACATTAAAGGTTTTTCCAAACCGGTCCCCGTATACAAAGGCATCCGTTTGGAAAACATAGATGCAGAGCTTGAAACCGGACTGGTGCATCAAAGCGACTCGCTTGAGCTTTATATCAAAAAGTCATCTGATATTGCCGATGTGATCCGCGAGCTGCGCGCTTTAGAGCAAGAGTTTTCAAAGAAGCTTTCTGGCTAAAAGCCTATCAGACCGTAAATTACCTTTGGTCACATTTCCCTCAGCAGCCAATGCAGTTTTGCTTTTTATCATGGTTAATGCAATACAATCTGCCAAAACCAAGCGGCGATCTAGGGTGCAGAACTTTGTTCCGTATAATCCGCAAAGAAAACTGACAGGAGGGACAAAATGAACCAATTGCAACCCGGGCTTTCGTTTGGCCAAAAGGCAGGCTGGGGCCTGGCCGATATGGGCATCGTGGTTTTTGTGATCGTCAAACAGCTTTTGGTAATGGCCTTTCTGACCACCTATCTTGGGGTACCGGTCCAGCTTGCCGGCGCAGTGACGACTTTGGTTCTGATCTTCGACATGGTAACCGATCCGCTCATTGGCTATCTGTCGGATCGCACCAGCACACGCTGGGGACGGCGCGCGCCTTGGATGGCCCTTGGGGCTGTGGTGCTCGCGGGCGGCACCATTGGTCTTTTCGGTGTTCCGCTGGGGCTTTCCACCACGGGTAATTTACTTTGGGTGACAGCATTTTTTGTGCTGGCCACCGTCGGGTTTACCATGGTTGCAATTCCCTATGGCGCCATGGCCGGAGAAATCACGCAAAGCCCACAAGAACGCTCGGCAATGACCGGCTATCGGATGGCCTTTGCCAGTATCGGGATTTTGCTAGGCGGCGCGATTATTCCGCTTTTGGCGGGCGGCACCCGTGAGGGGCATCTTCAGGCGGCTATCATGGTAGCCCCTGTGATTGTACTTGCAATTTGGGTGTCTATCTGGGCCACGCGTAAAGCCCCGCGGGTGCAAACCCCAAGCACGCAAAGTTTTTGGACGATGGCAAATATGGTGTTCAGCAATGCACCTTTCATGGTTTTGGTGGTGCTCTATGGTGTGATGACGATGGCTATTGCTTTGATCACAGCCGGGCTTCCGTTTGCCGCGCTCTACCTGATTATGGACAGCGGCGATACTATGCTGTCCGGCGCGGCAAATGCCTTGACGGTTCTGTCGCTTATGTTTGCGTGTTTTGTGCTGGGCTCGATCCTAAGCCAAGCGGTTTGGGTTTGGATTTCCGCGCGGCTTGGCAAACTGGGAGCTTTGGTTTTGGGCCTTGGTCTTTATATGATTTTGCTTTGCGCTCTTTATACCATGATGCCTTCGGTGAATGTCACGGCGATGGCGGGAATGTTTGTTTTGGCGGGCATGACCAACGGCGCTTATCAGCAAATCCCTTGGGCGATGTATCCAGATTTGATGGATGTCACCCGCAAAGCGACAGGCGAAGCCATCGAAGGTGCGTTTAGTGCCATATGGCTCTTTGGTCAAAAGGCCGCAAATGCGCTGGCGCCGCTGGTTTTGGGGGCCATTCTTGGCACGTATGGCTGGCAGGAAACCACTGAAGGCAAAATTGATCAACTGCCCGAGGCCATCTCGGCGCTGCATGTCTCAATCACGCTGCTGCCTGCGGCTGTTTTAGGTTTGGCAATTGCCGGGCTGGTATTGGTGTATCGCCGCTCGCTGGCCAATGCGGATAGCGCCTCGTTGGCAAAACAGCAGTAACGACAATGTCACCCATCATCGCTCTGCTTAAAGCGTTATGGCTAAGCGGGCATCTTTAGGTTTGTGAGTTGATGATGGACGCCGTAGATTGTCGGTCCCGCGCCAAAGTGCGCGCTTCGGCTTGGCTCAGCGATAAAAGTGTGTCCTCTGGTGTAAGCCCTCTTGCCAAGGATTTTGACCAGATCCGCCGGGCCGATGCCGGCGACCAGGGCAAGGCGGCCTCTGACAGCCATTGCCTCAAGGGGGCCGGTAGACTGTCGAACGCAGCCATCGGATCGTCAGATCGGCGTCTTCGCCGCAAACTGCTATGCCCCAAGTTTCGGCTCATGTGTTTTCGTCCGGATCATGGACCGGGTCGAGCACCAGAACAAGCCGGGTTTCACCCGTGCCTTCGATTGGGGGCGAGCGATGCAATAGCCCAGAGTTTGGCTTTGCGGGCCAAAGAGTTCCGCGGAGAAGTATGGGAGAACCCGTTTGGACGGTGAAAACACTGCTGGGATCATTGCTGTCGGTCGTAATCCCATATTGGGTGCCAGTGCCCCGATAGGTGCAAACCAAGCGGGAAGTAATCGCATCGGTGTGAAATTTTCGGCAGGCATTTGTGGTCACAACATCCAGCCGTAACCTTAGGAACCTTGCATCAATTAATCCTGAAAACAGGGTTGCAAGTGAAACAATGTCTTTCTGAAGCCAATCCCGTTCGGGTCCAACGGGCAATCCTGACATATCGCAAAAATGGCCGACGGTATGCGCGACTGTTTGCAATGGTAGAATAACGCGGCCGCGTGGTAGAACGTCCGCGTCCAATCTATCCAACCAGCTTTGGACATGTCGCGGGGTTTGCCGCCGCCAAATTGCAGCTGCGCATTCGGGCCGCAGAAATTTATTTAGCGACACTGGATCATCCACAATGCTTAGGTCTAGGGATGATTTTTTTACCGATTTTTGGATTGTGGTCATGCTGCATCCTCTTTTCGGTGCCAGATCGGGAATGGATCTGGATAGTCAGGCAGGTTGTCCGGCTCTACCGCTGCAATGGCTTGGACCTTGCGGCCGTCAAGTTTATTTACCGCCCAGTTTAACATGGTGGTCTTACCTACGCCCCAAAAATCAGGAGAAACAGTGAGGGTAAGACGGGTATCTGACATGGGTGTGATCCATTTTTTGCCTTGAAAGTCATGTAACTTATACTGTTACTAGACGAATGCAACAGCTATTGTTACATGTGATGCTTGCCAGGAGAAAAATCCATATGAAGCGCAACAGTCGGCTATCCCTCGCCTTGCACACGCTCAGTCACATGGCCGGGGATCCGAGCCGTGTGCGCACATCTGCTGACATTGCCGATCACGCCGGCACGAACGCTGTTGTTGTGCGCCGCGTATTGGGGCGGCTTCGTGAAGCGGGGCTTTTGACATCAGAAAAAGGTCATGCAGGCGGTTGGCGGCTGGCGCGCGAGCCACAAAATATCAGCCTTGCGGATGTGTATCTTGCTTTGGACGAAAGTCTTATTTCGACCGGAACCGAAAATCACACCCCTACGTGTTCGGTAGAGCATGCACTGCAGCGCCAGATTTTAAATGTGATGGAGGAAATCGAGCAAAGCTTGGTCGATCGGCTGAGCGAAACAAACATCTCTGAGGTTTTGGGAGCATAGCCAGAGCAAGTTTGCCTCGACTTAGCCAGCCCTTTTCAAAACCGCAAAGAAATCGCGGCACGGGGCACAAAGCACTGAGCCCCGCGTCCAGTTATTTTCTAGCTCTGCATTATGTTACGGTAAACTGCCCCATCATACCGCAATCTTCATGTTCAAGGATGTGGCAATGATACATATAGGGCGCATCGGCAGGTGCATCGTAATCAAATCGAACTAGTACCTCGGACCATTGATTGCCATCGACATGAACCATATCTTTCCAGCCCTGCGCATAGGCTGGCGGCTCTGCGTTTTCCTGACTTAGTATTCGAAATGAACAGCCGTGAACATGGAACGGGTGGCGAAAATCATCAACAGAGATGCGCCAGATCTCGGTGTCGCCCTTGCGCACCGTTTCGTCGATGCGGTCGATGTCCATTGGTTTTCCGTTTATGAACATGGCACTGTGGTCACCGCAATAATTATCACCGACAGCAGCAAGAGCCGCAAGATCCGCACCTGTTTCCTGCTCAAGCTCAAATGACCGTGTCACGGTTGCTTTGCTTGGATCCGGCACAGATAGATTGGCAAGGGTATTAGGAACCGAGCCGTCAAAACCGACTTTATCGTTCCTGTTTAATGTCAGCGCGGCAACCACAGCCTCGCCATCAGACAGCAATTCACGCATGATGCCCTTAATGCCTCCAAGCTCAGGAAGCCCATGGGTTACAATCAACTGATTGATGTCAACTTGGCGCATATCGACCAAGATCTCATAGCGCTCGCCCGGAGACATAAATAACGTGTCTGTTTGAACGGTTGCGCCAAGAAATCCGCCGTCTGAGGCGATCACGTTCAGCGGGCCTGTCGCCATGGACAATGTCAGAAAATTGGCGTTGCAAGCATTGAGAATACGCAAGCGGACCAGCCCCTTGGGGACAGTCTGCGCAACGGGGGCTATGGCGCCATTGATCACCAAGGCTTCGCCCATAAACCCGTCTTCTAGCGCTGTTTCGGTTAGTGTGTAATCCAGCGCCCCTGCGTCCGTGAACGTCTTGTCCTGCAAAACAAGGGTAAAATCATCCACGCCATAAGTCTTGGGCAAATCGGCCGATAAACTTGCATCATCTTCGATCAACATCACCCCAGCCAGTCCTTTATAGACTTGCTGTGCGGTCTTGCCATGCGCATGGGAATGGAACCAGCTCATCGAGGCGCGCTGGACAATTGGCACATCGGGGGACCAGGTTGCACCCAGCTGGATTAGCTGATGCGGGCCGCCATCAACATCGCCGGGAATATGAAGCCCGTGCCAATGAATTGTGCTGAAGTCCCCGATTTGATTGGTGACATCAAATGGCAGCGTTTGGCCCTGTTTCACCCGCAGCACCGGTCCAAGATAAGAATTGTTGATCCCGAATGTCGAACTGGCGGCACCGGTGCCAAAATCATGGCTCGAAGCGGCCAATTTCAGTGCGATTCTATCCTCAAAACCGTTTGTTAGGTCACTCATAGGCAGAATAGGAAGTGGGCGTGTGGCCGATTGGGCTGTGCTCGCCCCGGCCAAAGCAGCGCACGATGCTGCTGTCCCGATCAAAAAATTTCGGCGGTTTATTCTCATGGCTTCGTCTCCTTGAAGCATTTCAAACTATGTGGGGCCCGCACCGGATTTTGGTTTCATCACAGACAATCCTATAACAAAAATATCAGCAGCTCCGATCAGGCCTTAAAGTAATTCGCAAGTGTCAGCTCAGTTCTTTTCTGAGTTGACGGTATAATATCGCCATGAAGAGGCTGCCTTCTCTTCACGGCGGGAGTATAACCACAGTCGAAATGTGAATTCCAAGCTAAATTTGGTCAACTTTACCTAAGGTAATTTAAAATAAATCCGCTATGTTTAGCAGCTGGCAGTCGACAGTTTCCGCCAATTTGTTGATCTACGCTAAATCACTGCGTCAAACAAATCGTTAAGCGCAGCGCGGGTTAAAGGGCGCGGATTGCCACCGCAGGATGGATCATCGAGCGCGCCGCTGATTAATGCCTCAAGCGGTTCTGTGGTCACTCCTAGCGCGGATAATCTGCGGGGAATACCAAGGCCGTCATTAAGGTCTTGGACAAACCGGCAAAAGCCGTCAAATCCACCCGCGATCCCAAGATAGGCTGCAGCCTGATCAAACTTCGAGGCAATTTCGGGGGCATTAAAATCCAAAACGGCGGGCATACAGACCGCATTTGTGGTGCCGTGGTGGGTGCCAAACGTTGCCCCAACCGGATGGCTCATGGCATGGATTGCGCCAAGCCCCTTTTGAAACGCTGTCGCGCCCATCATTGCGGCGCTCATCATCTGGGCACGTGCCTCAATATCATGGCCGTCACCATAGGCACGCGGCAGGTACTCTTTGACCAACCGCATCCCTTCCAGCGCAATGCCTTGGCTCATGGGATGATAATGCGGGCTGGAAAATGCCTCGACACAATGAGCAAAAGCATCCAGCCCAGTGCCAGCGGTGATGGCAGGCGGCAAACCCACAGTCAGCTCGGGGTCGCAAATCACCACGCTGGGCAGAACCTTGGGATGAAAGATGATCTTTTTGACATGGGTTTGCGCATTGGTGATCACACTGGCGCGGCCCACTTCGGATCCGGTGCCCGCAGTGGTTGGAACCGCGATAATGGGCGCAATGGCATCGCTGTCGGCGCGGGTCCACCAATCGCCGATATCTTCAAAATCCCAAACCGGCCGGCTTTGGCCGTTCATAAAGGCCACCATCTTGCCCAGATCAAGGCCCGAGCCACCCCCAAAGGCAATCACCCCGTCGTGCCCGCCCTGCCGATAGGCCGCAATCCCTGCGTTCAGGTTTTCCTCTGTTGGATTTGGATCAACCTCACTAAACACAGCGCCGCCCAGCCCGGCGGCCTGCATAAGCTCTAAGGTTTTTTGGGTAATCTCTAAACTGGCCAGTCCGCGGTCAGTAACCAGTAATGGCCGCGCAATGCCCGCCTCGGCGCAGGCAGAAGGCAATTCTTGGATACGGCCAGGGCCAAATTTAATCGCAGTCGGGTAGGACCAGTTGGCGGTAAATGTCATGGTATTGCTTTCTATATTTGGGAAAATATGGCCACCATCTGTGAGACAATGCAAGCCTTGAATTTGACCTGGTCCGTTAGTCCGTTCCCAAATACGCTGCCAGTGCCGGCGGCGGGTTTTGCAAAAGACCCTTTGTTTGCTCTGGCGGATGTGCCGTGCCTTCGGCCACCACAATGGTTTTTTCCGCAATGCGCAGCGCATCGGCAGGATCATGGGTCACCATCATCACAAGACTGCCCCGCTCGCGCGCCAACTCGCCAAGCAAATCCAGCATTTCAGCCTTGAGCGCCGGGCCAAGCGCCGAAAACGGCTCATCCACCAGCAAAATAGGTTTGTCCTGCAGCATCACCCGCGCCAGAGCCACGCGGCTTTGCTCGCCCCCTGACAGCTGCGGCGGTTTTTTTGTCCCAAACCCAGCCAGTCCGACCCGCCCTAATGCCGCGTTGACCTGATCGGTTTGATCAGCGGTCAGCTTTGCGCGGCGGGTCAGCGCCAGTGCAATATTGCGCGCAGCGCTCAGGTGGGGAAACAGATTGTTGTCTTGAAACAGCATCGCCATCGGGCGCTGGGCCGGCGGCAGGGCGGCAATATCGCGCCCCTTCCATAAAATCTGCCCGTCCTGCAGCGCAAGAAACCCCGCCAATGCAGCAAGCAGGGAAGATTTGCCCGCACCAGAGGGACCCATCACCGCATAAATGCCAGCCTCAAGCGGCGGCAAAGACGCGGTTAGGCGAAATCCGCCTTGGGCAATGTGAACGTTATTGATCTTGAGCACCATACCGCCCTACCCTGTCAAATAGCCAAAACAAACCCAAGCTGAGCGCCAGCAAAAGCACCGCTGCTGCTGCGGCCTGATCCATCCGATAAGACCCCATGAGCTGATAGATTTTCAACGGCAAAGTCGCCCACTCGGCATCGCCGAAAAGCGCAATCACGCCAAGATCACCCATTGATAAGGCCGCCGTCAATCCCGCTGCAAATCCAAGCGGCCGGCGCAAACGCGGCAGCATAACCCAGCGAAACCACCCCCATGCGCCAAGCCCAAGCGCTGCCGACAGATGGGAAAAGTTCTGCTCGACCGCCTGCACCTCGGGGCGCAGGATGCGCAGCGCAAAGGGCAAGCTCATCAAAGCATTGACGCACAGCGTCACCCCAAGCGCCACATCAAACGGATTGACATAGGGGCGCACAATTAAAAACAATCCCGTGCCCAGCACCAAGGGCGACACGGCGATGCCCAAGGTTGCAATGAGCTCGCCCCACCGTGTCGCCAGCGGCAGTGCAAAGCACAAGCACAGCAGTGTGGCGCCCAGCGCAAGCGCCAGCGAGCGCAGCGCCGCAAACCAGACCGGCGCCCCAAGATCGGGAACTCCGGCAGCCCCCTTGATGAACAGCAGCGCCAAAGGCAGGATTAAAAACAACATGGCGCCAAGGATAACACCTGCATCAATGCAGCGTTCCGACAAGGGCCGCCGCGCAGCAGGCGCCGGCCGGTCCAGCCCGATACCCAAACGGTCATGACCTGCCAGCCAAAGTGCAACACCGGCCGCGCTAACCGACAAAAACAGCTGCACCAAGCCCAGAAGCGCGGCAGTTGCAAAATCAAACTCAAAGCGAAAGGCCTGATAAATCGCCAATTCAATGGTGGTGGCTTTGGGTCCGCCGCCCAAGGTCAGCGCCACCGCAAAGCTCGACAGGCAAATGACGAAAATCACCGCAAAGGCCGAGGGCAATATCCGCCGAATCATCGGCCATTCGATTAGATAAAACCGCGCCATCGCCCCAAGCCCAAGGCTTTGGCCCAAGCGGATGCGCTCGGATGGCAGTGACATCCATCCCAAAAGGATCATCCGTGTGGCCAAGGGCAGGTTGAAAAACACATGCGCCAACAGCACACCTTGAAGCCCATATATGGACAGCGGTTCAAACCCCAGCGCCCGCAGCCCGTCGTTCAGAAGCCCGTTTTGGCCAAAGATGGCAATCAAGCCAAGCACCGCCACAATGACCGGTAAAATAAATGGCGCGCCCAAAAGCATGATGGTGACATCACGCCCCCAGAAGCGGCTTCTGGCCAGGGCGCGGGCCAGTGGAATGGCCAATAGAACAGACAGCGCCGCCGACAGCGCCGCCTGCAAAAGCGTAAAGCGCAGCGCCGCCCATTCGGCAGGGCCAAACCGCACCGCAGGTCCGGCTTTTGCCCATACCGCGGAGAGCGGCGCGATCACAAACGCGGCCAGCGCCGCGCCCGCAATTATTTGGACAGCGCGCGGCGCCATTCCTCAATCGTTTCCGCGCGCAAATCTGCGGCTTCGTCTTCGGAATAAAACAGGACCTTTTCCGGCAGAGGAAGCTCTTGAAACGCCTCGGGCCACTCTGGCACAGGCAGCGCTGCAGGCAGCGACCAATTGCCGGTGGGGATCAGGTTTTGAAACGTATCGGTCAGGATAAAGGCCAAAAACGCATCTGCCAGTTCGGGGTTGTCAGTGCCGGCAATCTTTGCCGCCAGTTCCACCATGAAATAATGTCCTTCGGGAAAGATCGCGGCTTTCTTGGTCAGATCACCCTCGGCCACGATATGATAGGCGGGCGATGTGGTATAGGACAGCACCATATCCGCTTCGCCGTCTGTGAAAAGCCCATAGGATTCAGACCATCCTTTGGTTACGGTTAGGATTTTAGGTGCCAATTGTTCCCACACGCTTTCGGCGCGGTCGCCGTAAACAGACTTGACCCAAAGCACCAAGGCAAGGCCCGAGATCGAGCTGCGCGGATCCTGGATCACCAGTGATAGACTATCATCAGCAGCCAGCAATTCATCAAACGATTGCGGCGCATTCGGCAGGCTTTCAGTGTTATAGATGAACGCCGTGTGGCTATAGTTGAACGGCAAGAACACCTCATCCGTCCAGTCCAGTGGCAGGGTCAGCTTCGCCACATCCTGCCCGTGCGGGGCAAAAAGGCCGGTTTCACGCGCCTTTTTGGTGATGTCGGTGTTAAGCCCGATCACCGCATCGGCGTCTGTCCGCGTGCCTTCCAATATAATGCGGCCCAGCACATCGCCGGTTTTGAACTGCAAATCACAGTCGCAACTGGCCTCAAACGCGGCTTCAATTGAAGGGCCCGGACCCCATTCCGAGGCAAAATAATCCGGGGCGTAAACTGTTAACACAGGGGTGTCTGCCAGCGCTGCGCTGGCTGTCAAAAGACCCGCTGCAAATGTAAGGTTTTTCATTTCTCACTCTCCATACATGCGACGGGCGGAGTGAGCTTGGCGATCTGCCGTACCTTTCCTCCGCCGGTCCTAACCGGTTCAGGTTCAACGGGTTTGCAAAATGCATCTCAGCCACAAGGGCGCCCCGAGGTAGGTTGAGGTTTAAGTCGTCTTCGCGGCAAACACAAGCGCCCTATCGCGGTGGAAACATTAGATCATGGTGGGCGTGAGCGCGGCTATGGTGTTTTGCTATTCCCGAAACATTATCTGGACATTGTATTCTCAATTTTGCGCGAAATTATTTGGCTTTGCCACATTTAATTTAGCGAAAACCTTAAAGCCCAAAAAAGTCCCGCAGCACTTTGTTTGTATGGTTGCTCATGTTGCCCGTTGCTTTGAGTTTTTCGACAACATCAGGATCAAGCATTAAGTTGATACGTTTTTTGCGTGGTTTTGCAGGTATCATCGGACGGCCACACGTAGGGGTGAAATCTTTTAAATCCGCGTGTTCCAGTTCTCCCACCTCGCCGCTTTCATCTGTAAATGGTTTTTGCTTTCTCATAAACTTTCCTTAAATGGGTGTTTTAATCCAAAAGACACATAATCCCACACAAGGCGGGCTAAAAAAGTAATGAACACGTATCGGAGCTAGCTCATTAAATTGTCAATTATAGTCACCGAAGCAACAAAAAAGCCGGTTACTAAAAAGATTGGAATCCAAAGACGTTGCGCGTTTATCTTGTTGGTTTCCATACCCATTTTTAAGATTGTTTCTAATTGCATATTGTCGACCTCGGCGCGTAATCTTGTAATCTCGATGCGCGTTTTATCATCAACAATAGCTTGTTCTTCAGGTGTCATATCTAAAATCCCTTTTTTAAGTCTGAAAATAAATTTTTGAAAACAGGTAAATTAAATTTCTTTCATCACGTAAAATAACAGTTCAGCCTGCAGCCGCTCACCATATAATTGTTCAGCAGTTTGGTTTAAGATCACCTTAGTCGATCAACAAATGCCGCTTAAACGCTTTCATCTTAGCGAAAAGGTACGCCACCAGTTTCGGCCAATCTTAAGTCTTTGGGAGCGGCCCAAGTTTCGGGATCGACCATCAGCTTTGCCAGCGCCTCTGCACCAGCTTCTAACATGTTTTCACCTTTCTCAGCATTGGAGCGTGCTGGATTTCCCGCCAATCCATTTTCTGTCATATGGGCAAAAGGCCGCCACCTGTAAGAGTTACGCCCTGCAGATAGAAAATCTTTGCCACCTTCTGGATTTGCAATCTTATCTACGTTCGACAGGTCAACGAGGTCAGGTTCACAAACAAGCATCATTGAGGTTTCAGCTTCACCGGCATGCATAACCCCAAGTTGATCCTCTAAGTGTTGTGAAAGATCTTCTCCAGCTTCCATAACGTAGGTGGTTGCCACCAAGGTTGCTTTTGATGTTGGAGAAAGTTCATCCAATATCTGCTGCATGGCAATTATGTTTCCACCATGCGCATTTGAGATAAGAATATCCTTAAATCCTTGCCGCGTTATAGCCTCAATTAGATCCCGCAACACCCGTCTAAATGTGTCATGTGACAAGGTCAGTGTGCCTCCAAAAGGCATATGATGCTCCGATAGTCCTGACCAAACTGTAGGGGCTACCACCACTGGGCGCTTCGCATAGGCTTTGCGTGCGGCTCGGTGAGCAACCTCTTGTCCCAAACGCGTATCGGTCATCACGGGCAGATGTGGCCCATGTTGTTCAATTGATGCGATAGGCAATATGACGATTGCGTCTTCGTTGGCCAGCTTTCGCAGCTCATGGGCTTTTAACCGCGCCCAGTCTACTTCAATCATTTTGTATCCTCTGATTTAAGGTGTTTCTTGGGGGGATAATCAAGATATCCGATTTTGATAATTCATAGACACTTCTTCAATTGGGTAAAGTATCACATTCATGAAACCCGAGCTAGGTTATTAGTTCATGCGCGGTTTGAATGCCTCTTAAAAAATGTGAGGCGCCCTATCCCTATAAGCAAATTTATGGTATGGTCAGATATTCCAACACTTTATCAGAAAGGAGGCACCCTTTGGGGGAACGCGGCTTATTTTAATATGGTTTGAACTGGGGTCGGTTTGGACCCTTTATCTTTTTCTCACATGGGTTTCGGCGTTTGAATTGCCGATCTGGGCAATAGCCAGTCTGGTTTTAGTCGTTGATCGGCTGATCACCTATATCAACAGGGCTTCACAGCACCGCCAAAAGACAGGCAAAGACGAATAAACTTGTCACCGCGGCGCAGGGCGATTATTTGCTGATTGCAAAGGAGTGCCCTGATGAGCATCAACACATTCGGCCATCTGTTTCGCGTGACCACCTGGGGCGAAAGCCACGGGCCCGCGCTTGGCGCCACGGTGGACGGCTGTCCTCCAGGGGTGGCGGTTGATGCCGCAATGCTGCAGCACTGGCTTGACCGGCGCAAACCGGGGCAAAGTAAATATACCACCCAGCGGCGCGAGCCGGACGCGGTTGAAATCCTATCGGGTGTGTTTGAAGGCAAAACCACCGGCATGCCGATCCAGCTTATGATCCGCAACACTGACCAGCGCTCGAAAGATTATGGCGATATCGCCGAGACGTTTAGACCGGGACATGCGGATATCACCTATTGGCAGAAATACGGCATTCGCGATTATCGCGGCGGCGGGCGCTCTTCTGCGCGCGAAACGGCCGCGCGGGTGGCGGCCAGCGGCGTGGCGCGGGCGGCGCTTGGGCAGATCATGCCAAACCTGAAGATCAAAGGCTATATGGTGCAGATGGGATCGCAGCATATCAACCGCGAGAATTTCGACTGGGATCAGATCGACCAAAACGATTTCTGGGTGCCCGACGCAGAGGCTGCGACGAACTGGGCGGGCTATCTTGATGGTATCCGCAAGTCGCATAATTCTGTGGGCGCGGTGATCGAAGTGGTGGCCAGCGGCGTGCCGGCCGGGCTTGGCGCGCCAATCTATGGCAAGCTGGATACCGATCTGGCGGCTGCGATGATGTCGATCAATGCGGTCAAGGGCGTGGAAATAGGCGAAGGCATGGCTTCAGCTGCACTAACGGGTGAGGCCAACGCTGATGAGATTTTTATGGGCAATGATGGCCAGCCGGTCTATTCATCCAACCATGCCGGCGGCATCTTGGGCGGTATTTCCACCGGTCAGGACATCGTGGTCAGATTTGCGGTGAAACCCACATCCTCGATCCTGACCCCGCGGCAATCGATTAGCAAATCAGGCGAAGCAATAGAAGTGGTCACCAAAGGCCGGCATGACCCGTGTGTTGGCATTCGCGCGGTTCCGGTGGGCGAAGCGATGATGGCCTGTGTCCTGCTGGATCATGCCCTGCTGCACCGCGGGCAGATGGGCGATACCAAAGGGACAATCGGCTAATCGGGATTGCTTGGCTGGGCGCCGTCCTGTTTCGACAGCTGCACCGCAAGAATTCCCGCAGTGATAATAATCACGCCGACGAAATCAAGCGCGCTGAGCGCTTCGCCAAGCACCAGCGCCGCAATCAGCACCCCAAAAAACGGGTTTAGAAAATGAAACGTCGCCGCTTTGACCGCGCCAATCCGGTTGACCAGCATAAACCACAAAAAAGTTGCCGCCAGTCCCGGCACCAAAGTGGTATAGAAAAATGCGGCCACCAGTTGCCAGTTCCAGATTACGGTAATTTCTTCAAACCCCAAAGATGCTGCCCCGAGGCAGAGCGAACCGACAATCATTTGCAATCCGACAATCATCATCACGTTGCCGCCCGAACTTGCGCCGCGCAGGGTCAGGGTGGCCACGGTTAGGGCGAGCGCTGCAATTACGCAAAGCGCAAGGCCCAGCGCATCGGCGCCGCCCTCAATCCGCAACCCCATAATCAAGGCGACACCAAAAAACCCAAGTCCCAAACCGACGCTGCCCAGTAAGGGCAGGCGGTCACGAAATATAATCCACCCGGCCAGGGCCACCATCAACGGCATAGACGAGGCAATGATTGACGCAAGTGAGGCTTCAATCCATTGCATAGCAACAAAGTTCAAACCCAAATAAAGCGCGTTTTGAAAGATGCCAAAGATGATGGTTGCGCGCCATTGCGCCGGAGTAAGACGCAGGCTTTGGCCCAGTATCCAAGCAATACACAAACCGATTAACCCTGAAAGCAAAAACCTGAGCGACAACGCTGCAAGAGGCGGCGCATAGGCAACAATCACCCGTGCGGAACTAAAGGCCGATGACCACATCAGGGCAAATCCTAGCCCCATCAGAATTGCCCGAAAGTCCATAGCTTCCCTTTGCCTAAACTGCTGTATTGCTGGCACAGTTCACCACCAATGAAAAGGGCCGCTCTCGCGGCCCTAATTTCTCAATAATACAGGCTTAAAAATTAGCCGTTCACGCTATCCTTAAGAGCTTTCGCAATGGTCATTTTGACCACCTTATCTGCATCTTTTTTGAACTGCTCACCGGTGGCTGGGTTGCGTACCATGCGCTCGGGTCTTTCACGGCACATGATTTTGCCAACGCCTGGCAATGTAACGGCACCGCCGCCAGATACTTCGCGTGTGATTAGGTTGCACATTGCGTCCAGCGCAGCAGCAGCTGATTTCTTATCTGTACCCATATCCTCGGCCAGAGCAGCAACAAGTTGTGTTTTCGTCATTGGTTTCGACATTTTAGGTTTCTCCTTAACTGCCCAACTTTTAGGGCCTCACGCTAAGTTTCTAACGGAATGTTGTTATCAAACACAACAAGTAGTGGGTACAATGATACGAAAAACATGCATTTTTTCCCAATTTTGGCGAATTTATAGGAATGCTGTTTCGTCAAAGCTGCGTAATTTCCGGCTGTGCAACCTTTCAAGAGGCATATTTTGCAAACTTTCCATGGCCCGAATTCCGACTTCCAGGTGCCGCGAAACCTGTGTTTTGTAAAATTCTGATGCCATGCCGGGCAATTTTAGCTCGCCGTGCAGTGGTTTATCCGACACACACAGCAGCGTTCCATAGGGCACCCTAAAGCGAAAACCATTGCCCGCAATCGTGGCACTTTCCATATCCAAAGCAATAGCCCGCGACTGGCTTAGCCGCTGCACTGGGCCAGAGTGATCGCGCAATTCCCAATTGCGATTATCCACTGTGGCCACCGTGCCGGTACGCATGATTTTTTTAAGCTCGAAGCCCTGCAATTCTGTGACATTTGCCACCGCGGTTTCTAGGGCAATCTGAACCTCGGCCAGCGCCGGAATTGGCACCCAAGAAGGAAGGTCGGCATCAAGCACTTTGTCTTCGCGCAGATAGGCGTGCGCAAGCACAAAATCACCCAGACTTTGCGAGTTTCGCAACCCCGCGCAATGGCCCAACATCACCCAGGCATGAGGCCGTAAAACAGCAATATGATCGGTGGCAGTTTTTGCATTTGAGGGGCCGACGCCGATATTGACCAAAGTGATCCCATTGCCGTTGGCGCGCGTTAAATGATAGGTCGGCATCTGCGGCGTGCTGCCCGTAGTGGGGATATCCGCCTTAGGATCGGTGATTATCTGATTGCCGGGGCTGACAAAGCTTGTATAGCCGCTTTCGGGATCGGCCAATGCCTGCCGCGCATAGGCTTCAAATTCGGATACATAAAACTGGTAGTTTGTAAAAAGCACGTAATTTTGAAAGTGTTCAACATCGGTGGCCGTGTAATGGGCAAGCCGTGCAAGTGAATAATCCACCCGCTGGGCGGTAAAGGGCCCCAATGGATCGGTTCCGTCGCTTGCGCTTTTGAAAACCCCGTTGACAATATCATCATTGGTGGTGGTCAGATCGGGTACATCAAATACATCGCGCAGCGAAAATTCCGCCGCTGTGGCCGCCGATGGGCTGAGCGCTGTATCATTCAAAAGCGCAAAATGGATCGGTATAGGGGTCTTTGACGGACCAATAAATATTTCCGTCTGGTGGTTTTCCAACAAAAGCGTAATTTGCTGCCGCAGATAATTGGCGAATAAATCCGGCCGCGTAACTGTGGTGGCATAAGTACCGGGGCCGGCCACATGACCAAAACTAAGCCGGCTGTCCACGGTTGAATAGCTGCGGCAGGTCAGGCGGATTTCAGGATAATAGGCCCGAAAACGCTGACCCTTTGCACCGCTTTGGCGTGTTTCTGCAAAGGCAGTTGCTAAAAATTCGGTGGCCTGTTGATAAAGTTCTTGAAGCCGCGCAACTGCTTTGCCAGCATCGGTAAAGCCTTCGGGGTCAGCCGTTCGCGGAGAAATTATATTTGAGTGTTTTTCTGTATCAGTCATTTTTTGAGGCTCTTATAAAACGACCAGTGTCGGGTAATCTGTCCCCGTTGCCGGAAAAGATAGTCCGAAGATGCTCGAATTTGTGGTATGATTTTCATAACCCAGAGTGCCACGGGCGCCTAAGACAATCAAGGGCAGCAAAAAGGTCAGGGGATATTTTAAATGGATTTTGAGACTATTTCAGCAGATGCATTTGGCGCATCCCTTCGTGGTCTGGGGGTCAATATTTTGCTTAGTAATGTTCCGCGCTGCGTTGAATTTCTAACCCAGGTGTTTGAAATGAAGGGGCATCAGGCCTCGGCTGATTTTGCCATCATGGCTTACCAAAGTCAGGTCTTCCAACTGCATAGTGATGCAACGTATTCCGCCCATCCGCTGTTGCCTTTATTGCCCGAAAACCCGCCGCGTGGTTTGGGGGTTGAGCTGAGGCTGTATGACAGTGATCCCGATACGGCGGCTGCGCGGGCAGAGGCGCTTGGGGCGATGATATTGGAAGCGCCAAGTGATAAACCCCACGGGCTTCGCGAATGCGCCATTTTGGGCCCCGATGGCTATCTTTGGGTGTCCTCACGGCCGCTTTAGCGATTGTATTGCCTATATTTGGGCCTAAAATGCCACCTGTGCGATACTGCCGCAATACCGACGCAATACCGACATCTAAAATGCCGATAAGAATTATCTTTTTGAATTTTCATGTTTATCAATCTTGCCGTTTTTAGGCCCCTGTGAGCGTCGCAAACAAGACAGGGAAAGCCAAAAATGGGTGATCTAATATAGAAAAAAGGAGTGGACATGGCCGTTACAAGTTTACGAACAAACATTGGGAATTGGCAGGAACGTGTTGATTTAGCGGCGAGCTTTCGCTGGACCGCGCGGCTAAACCTGCATGAAGGGGTGGCCAATCATTTTTCATTCGCGGTGAATGAACGTGGCACACAGTTTTTAATGAACCCCAATCAGATGCATTTTTCGCGCATTAAAGCCAGCGATCTGATTGAGCTTGATGCCGAAAACCCCAAGACGGCAGAGGGGCCAAATGCCCCCGACCCCACCGCGTGGTCCCTGCACGGTGCCATCCATCGCCACTGTCCCCATGCAAGATGTGTGATGCATGTACATTCCATGCATGCAACCGTCCTAGCAAGCCTTGCAGACAGCCGCTTGCAGCCCATTGATCAAAACACTGCGATTTTCTTTAACAGGTTTGTGATAGACGAGCATTACGGGGGACTTGCCTTTGAAGAAGAGGGTGAAAGATGTGCCGCGCTGCTAAAGGACCCCAAGAAGACGGTTATGATTATGGGAAATCATGGCGTTATGGTCATTGGGAAAACCATAGCGGAAACCTTTAATCGGCTGTATTACTTTGAACGTGCAGCGGAAACTTATGTCCGGGCTTTGCAAACAGGCCGTCCGCTTCGCATCCTTTCAGATGAAATTGCGGAAAAGACCGCTCAGGAAATCGAAGATTATCCCGATCAAGCCACGCGTCATCTGGCCGAGCTTAAAGCCATTTTAGACGATGAAAGTTCTGATTACAGTCAATGAGGACCCCACATGTCTGAAGGATTTGAACAAGACCCGGAAGCAGCGCGCTGGCATTACCGACCTTCCCATCCCGTTGCCTTGAACCCATTTTTCAAATGGCCCCTAGACCTTGGGGCGATCCTTCGATGGTATGCGTCTTATTGGCTTGCGGCCTCAACCACCACGCTGGCCGTGGTATTGGCTTTGGTCGTTTTTTATCTATTTCTGCCGCCTTTAAAAGCTATGGGCAACGTCCAAATTGGCTGGATACTGCGGGTTTGGCTTGCAAATCTCATCCCGCATATCCTGTGCGCTGGGCTTTTGCATTTCTGGCTTTACAAGTGGCGCGGGCAGGAAAAGCGCTTTAAATACGACGCGCGTGATCCGGCAAAAGACAACGGCAGCTTTACCTTTCGCAATCAGGTTTTTGACAATATGTTCTGGTCTTTGGCAAGCGGCGTGACCCTATGGTCATTTGCGCAGTGTCTCATTTACTGGTCGATGGCCAACGGGTATGCCCCTGCATTTCTGTTTCCTGAGCATCCCGTTTGGTTTTTTCTAATGTTTCCCTTTTTGATTGTTTGGGCAAGCTTTCATTTTTATTGGATTCACCGCGCCCTACACTGGCCCCCACTTTATAAAGTGGCGCATGCCCTTCATCACCGCAATATTAACGTTGGGCCCTGGTCCGGTATTTCGATGCACCCTTTGGAACACCTATTATTTTATACCAATTTTGCGATTCACTTAATTGTTCCAAGCCATCCAATTCACGTTTTATTTCATGGTTATATGCAATCGATTCACCCAGTTTTTTCCCATTCTGGTTTCGAACAATTATATTTTGCTGATAAAGAACGGTCAAAAATTGGCGATTTTTTTCATCAGCTGCATCATAGATATTTTGAATGCAACTATGGGACCGTGGAAATGCCTTGGGATCGGTGGTTTGGCTCTTTTCATGATGGTTCCGGACAAGCAACCGTGCGAACGCGCGCCCAGAAGAAACAAATGTACACTCGCTAATTTTGGTTCACTAATTGAACTTAAATATTTCGTCGCCTATGAGGCCCAAAAAGTGCTGCGCAGGCAAGAAATACTCCGCTCATCGAGGCTATCATTCCAGCTGCACTCAATGTATTTGAAAAGCCGAGCCATAAAGGCACATAACCGGCAAACATATATCCAAGCACAGTCGCCATAAAAGCCAACACCTGACTATAGATAACCTGAGAGCGCAAGCTATTCACCATCAATCGCGCTGTTGCAGGCGGACAAATGATCATTGCAATGACAATAATCGATCCAACCGCGTCAAAAGCGGCAACGGCAGCTATCGCTGTTAAGGTTACTAGGGCAAACCCAAGAGCGGTTGCCGCTATTCCCCGGGTGCGCGCATAGGGTTCATCAAAACATATCAAGGCAAGCGGGCGCCAAAAAATATATACAAAAGCAGAAACCGCCAACAGAACGGTCGCCATACGCAGCAGTTCTACGGGCAAACCCGCTAGAGCTTTTATTTGAAAAAGTGATGCCCAGCCTTCCGCATCAAGCCAAATCAAGCTCTCTAAGTTTCCGAACAGCGCATGCTCAACATCCAGGTGAACTTGGCTGGTATCTGACTGTTCTAACAACAACACACCCGCTGCAAACATCGACGTAAATATCACCCCCATAGCGGCGCCAGACTCGATTCGGCCGACCCGGCGAATAAGCTCAATTAACAGAACTGCTAAAATTGCGGCCCCTGCCGCACCAATCATCATAGGCCAGGTTGACACCTGACCGGTGAACAAGAAGGCGACAACAATACCCGGCAGGACAACGTGGCTAATTGCATCCCCTATTAACGCCTGTTTACGAAGTATGAGGAAGTTTCCAGGCAAGGCGCAAGCCATCGACGCACAAAGGCCAATAAGCAATGGTGGTAAACTTAATGCGACAAAATCCGATCCCATTACACTCTTTCCTGCTGCTCTTCAGAAAGGCCTCGATCAATGCTTTCAATCTGATCGTGCGTAAGTTTTGTTTCAATGCTGACCAAACTATAAACGATGGGTTCATCAAGGTCCCCGGTTTGCTGCATTTTGTTGCGCCAAAAAGACCATCGGCGTTCATTTAAAAGGGTCTTGGCTGCAAGGGCGCGGCCAGCTTGTGTGGCCACTCCATCAGCCCGAATAAAACCACGCCTTTGCAGAATTCGTTTGGTTTTGGGTTCATAAATTGGTTGGTTTTGGGCAATTGAAAGTAATCCTTGGGTCATGTGAACGGTTCTTTGAAAAACCCAAAAAGAACGCGCGGCAGCTAAAACTCCGCGCCTCGGTGCCAGTAAAAATGACACCAAAAACAAAACAAAGCTGCAGAGAACAATAATTGGACCGGTGGGAAGCCCTGGGGCCGTCGCGGAGATTGCAGTTCCAAGATACCCAGATAGCCCACCAAAAATAGCAGAAATCAATATTATTGTATCGCTTTTTTCACTCCAAAATCTGGCCGCTACAGGTGCTATAATCAATAATGCAACAATGAGGATCAGACCAGCGATCTTCATGCCGATCACCGTAACAGCAAGCGCAACAGCGAGAACAAGATAGTCTGTTTTTTGGGGTGAAATACCCAAAGTTTGGGCATATGTGGAATCAAAAGAAACCAATATTATAGGCCGCCTAAATAGAACCAAAATCGAGGTAGTTATTGCCCCAAGTACTAATATTAAAACTGCATCGTTAAAAAGCATTCCGGCAGTAGAGCCCAATAGGAAGGTTTCTAGTCCGGCTTGCCGTCCAGCAGGTAGGGCTTGGATCACTGTCAATAGAACAACACCAAAGGCAAAGAAAACCGATAAAACTGATCCGATAGCTGCATCTTGGGAGAGACGTGTTTTTGTTGTCAACCAGGTTACGATCATTAGACCCAAGGCTGCACTAATTGCGGATCCACCTAATAATCCTATTAAATTTCGTCCATCCAATCCAACACCAGTCATAAGCAAAAATGCCGCACCAAGACCCGGTAATGTTGCGTGTGAAATCGCATCACTTATCAATGCGTTTTTGCGCAGATAGAGAAAAGTTCCTGATATTCCAGTGGCGATACCTAAAAGTGTGGCGCCAAGCGTAACAAGTGTCGCATTATATCCCAGTGTTAGGCTGAGGGCAGACCACAGCATTTATGCGCCGGCCAAGCCCGATTTGGCCGCGCTTAACTGTCCACCATAAGTAATTGATAGATTTTCTTCAGTAAAAATCTTTGCTGTCCGTCCTTGTGCAATAGGCGATTTGTTAATGAACAACACATGATCAAAATAATCTTTAACTGTACTTAAGTCGTGGTGAACCACTATGACTGTTTTTTCTGATTTTTTTAGATCTTTTAGAACCGAAATAATTGCTGTTTCTGTTGCGGCATCGACCCCAGCTAGGGGCTCATCGAGCAGATAAACATCGGCTTTTTGAACAAGAGCACGAGCCAAAAATACCCTCTGTTGCTGGCCACCTGACAATTGACCAATTTGGCGATCAGAAAAATCTTGCATTCCAACTTTTCTCAAGCAGGAATGAACATGGTCTAAATGAACGGGTCTGGCGCGCTTGAAAAATCCTATGCTGGGATAAAGGCCCATTAGAACCACATCTTTAACGGTTGCTGGGAAGTCCCAGTCGACGCTGGCCCGTTGGGGAACATATGATATTCTATGGCGCATTTTGCTAAGAGGTTTTCCAAAAAATCTAACTTGGCCAGAAACTGTTGGAATAATTCCCATTGCTGCCTTAAGGAGCGTTGATTTACCTGCCCCGTTTGGACCAATAATTGCCGTCAGAGTGCCAATCGCAACGTTAAAGTCAACAGAATATATAGCGGGGTCCGAACCATAAGAAACCGTCATTCCTTGAATGTTGAGGGCAGCGGATTCTAGGTCCACATTTTTTTCAACAAACGCGCCGTTATCTGCAATCAAAGCAAAATTGGTCATTTTAGGTTGCCTTTAACTTTCCTTGCCAACCAAGATCTGGCGGGTTTCCACCAAGAGCTTTGGCAATCGTGGTGATATTATGATCTAGCATTCCCACGTAAGTGCCTTCATAGGTGCCCTCGATACCCATAGCATCAGAGTAGAGCTCGCCGCCCAAAGACACTTTATGACCTCTGGCATTCGCACCCTCAATTAAAGCTCTCATATTTCGATCTGACACGGAGCTTTCAACAAATACTGCGGATATTTCACGCTCGACCAGCAGGTCAACGATTTCTTTAATGCGATACAACCCTGCCTCGGAATTTGTCGATATACCCTGAACACCTATCACATCAAATCCGTAGGTTTTTCCAAAATACCCGAAAGCGTCATGTGCCGTAATTAAAACTCGTGATTTATTTGGCACCGTGTCTAGTACGGTTTTGGCATATTCATTTAATTGGATTAATTTGGACTTATAGAGAGCAGCGGTCTTTTGAAACTCATCTTCTTTTTCGGGTTTTTCTTTCACCAAAGCTAAGGCTATCTGGTCTGTTACCAAAGTCCACAAAAGTGGATCCATCCAAACATGCGGATCATATCGTCCTGTTTGGCCAGGATAGTTGAGCAATTCTTGTGGGTTTATAGTGTTAGCAACAGCTACAACAGACCGCTTTCTGGACAAATCCGCAAAGAAGTCCTCCATTTGAGTTTCCAAATCTAACCCATGACGTAATGTCAGGTCAGCCTTGGTCATTGAGACTATATCATTCCTTGTGTGTCGGTATGAATGGGGATCAATCCCGGGGCCCATTAGAGATTTAACCTTCACACTCCCTTGGCCAATGCTGCGGGCTGTGTCTGCAATCATACTGGTAGTCGCCACAATGTTAATGGCGATTTCTTTGCCCACTAAAGGCAGCGCTGTTATCCCTGAAGCTGCACTTAAAGAGCCCAAAAAGAATCTACGGTTCAAAATATTATGTCCTTTGGTTCGCTTATATTGAATATGAGAGTCATTCGCAAAAGTCAATGCAAATGCGAATTATTCGCATTTAGAACCACTCTTTCCCGTTGGGTTACTTGCCAATATCTGAATTGCGTGTCAGGGTTCGGGAAAAATAAGTAAAATATTGTGTCTCGTGTAATGACTTCGCTAAATGCAAACCTCAAAACAAATACATTGAAGCGGAACCCGGGTCTGCCACTTGATCTTGACTGGGTAATGTCCTCCCAAGCGAATACATCAGCTATCGAGCGTAGAGCAAACTCTCTCGCTGCAAGAAGATCCGTTAAAAAAGACCATCAAACTGGCTGGCTACTGCGCGCGATAAGCTGCATAGACCTTACAACACTTTCTGGTGACGACACCGCATCTCGTGTCAAAAGGCTGTGTGAAAAAGCAAAGCAGCCCGTGAGCCGCAATCTGTTGCTGGCATTGGATGCCCCGCAAATCTCTACAGCGGCGGTTTGTGTATATCATGATATGGTCAAAACAGCCGCACAAGCATTAGCGGGTTCTGGAATTCCTGTTGCTGCTGTATCCACTGGTTTTCCAGCTGGATTAACACCATTTAATTTGCGAATTGCTGAAATTGAGGCCAGCGTCACTGCTGGAGCAAACGAAATTGATATTGTAATTTCACGCCGCCACGTCCTCACGCAAGACTGGAAAGCCCTTTACGAAGAAATGCGTTGTTTTCGCTCAGCCTGCGGTGATGCCCATGTTAAAGCAATTTTGGCGACCGGCGAATTGGGAAGTCTTCGAAATGTAGCTCGCGCATCTATGGTTTGCATGATGGCCGGTGCGGATTTTATCAAAACCTCTACAGGCAAGGAAAGTGTCAATGCGACACTCCCTGTATCCTTGGTAATGGTGCGTGCAATTCGCGACTATTATGAACGCACGGGTATTTCCATAGGATATAAACCTGCAGGTGGTATTTCCAAAGCAAAAGAAGCTCTAACCTACTTGTCTTTAATAAAGGAAGAGCTTGGAAATCGCTGGTTAGAGCCTGATTTATTCAGGTTCGGAGCCTCTTCACTTTTGAACGACATTGAACGACAGCTAGAACATCAAACAACCGGAGCCTATTCGGCAAACTATCGGCATCCGATAGCTTAATAATTGCAGTGGACATAACATGACCATTAAAGACATTCTTGAAACTATGGACTATGGAAAAGCCCCCGAAAACGTTGAAGAATCAATCAGTTGGCTTGATCAGCACAACCGCAAATTTGGGCACTTTATTGATGGCTCGTTTTGCAAAGGATCGGGTCACTTTGAATCTCTTAATCCAGCCACCAATGAAGCTCTCGCTCTGATCGCCCAGGGTTCGGAAAGTATCGTGAATAGAGCAGTTTCAGCGGCTAAAATGGCGCAACCCGCGTGGGAAAGCCTTGACGGGCATGAGCGGGCGCGGCGCCTTTACGCCTTGGCGAGGTTACTTCAGAAGAACAGCCGCCTTTTCGCAACTTTGGAAACAATGGAAAACGGAAAACCCATCCGTGAATCGCGAGACATTGATATCCCTCTGGCCCAGCGCCATTTTTATTACCACGCAGGGATGGCCCAATTAATGGCCGAAAAAATGCCAGATAAAAAAGCCATCGGTGTTTGTGGACAAATTATTCCATGGAATTTTCCCTTACTAATGCTTTCTTGGAAAATTGCGCCCGCTTTGGCTATGGGAAATACTGTTGTTCTTAAACCCGCCGAGTTTACTTCTTTGACCGCTCTTTTGTTTTGCGAAATGTGCCAGCAGGCCGGAATACCCAAAGGCGTTGTGAATATTATAACTGGTGATGGGGCGGTTGGCGAAATGATTGTCAAGCACAGTGATGTTGATAAAATCGCCTTTACCGGATCAACTGATGTTGGCAAGAAAATTCGCCAAGCCACCGCTGGAACCGGTAAATCCCTCACGCTTGAGCTTGGTGGAAAATCACCCTTTATCGTTTTCGATGATGCGGATTTGGATAGTGCCGTTGAAGGTCTTGTGGATGCTATCTGGTTTAATCAAGGCCAGGTGTGTTGCGCTGGGTCGCGACTATTGGTTCAGGAAGGTGTTTCTGAACGCTTATATTCTAAAGTTAAAGCCCGTATGCAAAAGCTCCGTATAGGCGATCCATTGGATAAGTCCATTGATATGGGTGCAATCGTGGACCAAGTTCAACTGGATAGCATTGATCAGATGGTTCGGGAAAATGCACCGGATACAATTTTTCAATCAAATACCGACTTACCGACAAAGGGGTGTTACTACCCTCCTACATTAATTACCGATTTAGAAACATCAAATCCATTAATGCAAAATGAAATTTTTGGACCTGTTCTCGTTTCAACCACCTTTAGAACCCCCGCCGAGGCTATTCAATTGGCAAACAACACTCGATATGGCTTGGCGGCATCTATTTGGAGTGAGAATATAAACCTCTGCCTTGGGTTGGCTCCAAAAATAAAGGCAGGGGTTATTTGGATTAATGGCACCAATATGTTTGATGCCTCAGCGGGGTTTGGTGGTTTTAGAGAAAGTGGATTTGGGCGTGAAGGCGGCTGGGAAGGGCTCGTCCCCTATACAAAACCTAAGCTAGAACCAACATCGGGCAAATTGGCCCCTATAAACTTGGCTTCTAGCGAAAGCAGCAAAATAGCACCAGCGCTTGATCGCACGGCAAAGTTATACATCGGCGGAAAACAGTCTAGGCCAGATGGTGGCTACTATAAACCAACCTACGATTTCAAAGGAAGCCTACTGGGGCAAATACCAGTTGCCAATCGCAAAGATGTTCGTAATGCTGTTGAGGCTGCGCAAAAAGCGGCAAACTGGTCGACCACATCTGGCCACTTAAGGGCACAAATTCTCTACTATTTGGCTGAAAATCTTTCTGCACGCAGCGCAGAGTTTGCAGAAAAACTGGATGCCTATTCGGGTCAAAATAATGGTCTTGTTGAAGTTGAGGAAAGCATAAAGCGCATATTTAATTTTGCAGCTTGGTCAGATAAACATGACGGTGACGTTCGAAATGTACCCATTCGCGGTCTTGCACTATCGGTAAATGAACCAGTCGGAACAATCGGTGTCTTTTGCTCAGATGGTTTTTCGCTTCTTGGGCTGGTTTCGACAATAGCTGCCGGGCTGTCTATGGGAAATAGAATGATCCTTATTTGCTCAGAGGCAGCGCCACTTATTGCAACAGATTTTTATCAAATACTTGATACTTCCGACGTTCCTGCTGGTGTAGTGAATATTTTAACGGGATCACATGCTGACCTTGCTAAGCCGGTATCAACCCATATGGATATCGACGCGGTTTGGTGTTTCTCCTCTACTGATATTTCTAAATTGGTGGAGTCCAGTGCCGCCTTTAATTTAAAGCGGACTTGGGTCAATTACGGTCGCGAGAAAAACTGGCAAAAAAACGATGATTTTCAGTCTTTTTTGTCTGCTGCGACGGAAACCAAAACAATTTGGATACCTTTCGGCGAAGGGTAATCGCAACCGATTTTTGGGATCTGTAATTTTCCTTTTTAAGTCTTCAAATGAGTGCGGAGCATACCATTACTTGATTAGTATTAGAACACAAGTTAGTTAAAGTGATACCTTAAAATGTGCTTTTAAAGTAATGAAGTATTTAATTAATATTTTTAAAATAGGCGGTTTTTCCTTGTTATGGAGCCTTGTTTCATTTTTTCTTGGACGCCCGTTTGTTTATATGAACTCCACGCTTCCTTGGTCTTGATTTACCCCCGCGCCTAGAAGGAAGGGCCAAACCCTCTACATTGAGCAATTCAAAAATTATTCCACCACTTTCAGAAGTCACCTCGGTTAAGCGAACGGATACATTTTGACCCAAAGACAGCTTAAGTCCAGTCTCGGTCCCGACTAAACGGTTCAATTTGTTCTCTAGAGTAAAATATTCCCGCCCTAGAGATCTAACTGGAACAAGCCCCTCGGCTCCACTCCCATCAAGTCGGACAAACACGCCAAACTTCACAACACCACTAATGCGCCCTGAAAATTCATTACCGATTTTCTCAGAAAGGTAAATCGCCAGATAACGGTCCAACGTATCTCGCTCTGCAGACATAGAGCGGCGCTCGGATATGGAAATTTGACTTGCTGTTTCTGATAAAAGCTCTTCCTCCTCGTGGGTTAAACCGCCCTCACCCCATTTATGAGCGCGGATTAGAGCTCGATGCACCACAAGATCTGCATATCGACGAATTGGTGAGGTAAAATGGGCATAGGCCTGCAGGGCTAACCCAAAGTGCCCAAAGTTATCCCTACTATAGTACGCTTGGGTCATGGCTCTCAAAGTGGACATGCTCAAAAGTTCGGCTTCTTTTTGTTCTTCTGCTTGTCGAAGCAACTGGTTCAGGTGTCTGGTTCGAAGCGCGGCGCCTTTTGCAAGATTTAATCCCACTGATTGTGCCGTGTCTCGCAAAGCCTCAATTTTTTCTTTATCCGGCTCTTCGTGTATTCTAAAAAGGCAGGGCTCTTTTTTTGCAACTAAACATTCAGCGGCGGCAACATTTGCCATAATCATAAACTCTTCAATTAATCTATGCGCATCCAAACGGTCCTTGAATTTGACGCTGGTGACATCTCCGTTCTTACCAAGACAGATCACGCGCTCAGGAAGCTCCAGGTCCAGCGGTTGTCGTTCTTGTCGTTCAAAGCAAAGCGAGGAATAAGCAGCATATAGCGGCCTAATAACAGTGTCTAATAAGGCTGAAACCCTGTCACTTGGAGCGCCGTCAATGCCCCTTTGAACCTCCTCATATGTCAGGGAAGAAGCCGAGCGTATAATGGCGCGGTGAAATTCATGGTTAATTTTTTTGCCTTTAGAGTCTATTTTTAGGCATACCACCAAACATGGCCGCTTAGCCCCTTGGTGCAAACTGCACAAATCTGCCGACAAAGCCTCAGGTAACATGGGAACAACCCGATCTGGAAAATACGTCGAATTCCCGCGCTTTCGGGCGGCTTCATTCAACGCAGTGCCAAGCCGGACATAATGCGCAACATCAGCGATCGCCACCCAGATTAAATGACCGCCCATATTATCTCGATCGCTATCGGCTTGCGCAAAAACAGCATCATCATGATCGCGCGCACCCTCCGGATCAATTGTTACAAATGGAAGATGGCAAAGATCCTCGTGTTCGACCAGCTTTCGTTGGCCACTTACTCTCGCCTCCTCAAGAACTTGCTCGGAAAATGTATCTGGGATGTTGTGTTGATGTATAGCAATCAACGAAACTGCCTTTGGTGCAGAAGGGTTTCCTAAGCGCCGCACAACCCTTGCTCGCTGCAAGCCCAAGCGCGAATTTGAACCTGATCTCACAGCCTCAACCATTTCGCCGTCTTTGGCTCCGTTTGCGTCTGATGTTGCTACACGCCATTCTTTACCTGATTTATCAATAGGTACAATTCGGCCTATTGCACCCCTTAAACGGTAGACCCCTAAGGTTTTAATTTGAGCTTTTTCTTTACGTCTGATGAGTTTCGCCTCATATTGATACTCTTGGTCAGAAATGGGCGTCACTCGAGCAAGAATTTGGTCACCAACCCCAAGAGGTATCGCTTCGGGGCCTATTGCCATCAAGATGCGTGGCGGTGTATCTTCTCGCTGCCAGTCTACGGGTGTCGCAAATAAATCGCCGTTTTCATCTATTTCAGCAACACTTAAAACACTAACTGGAGGGAGTTGGCTGTCGATTTCCTGCATAGCCTGGTTGTCTTTCTCGGCACCTCCATAAACCCCTTCACTTTCCATCTCTTTTAGGATGCGCTTTAGTTTAATCTTTCCTGATCCTTTTATACCAAAGGCTTTCGCTATATCGCGTCTACCTATCTGCATTGGGTTTGCAGAAATCCAAGCAATAATATCAGCTTTATTTGGGGGCTTGCTCATTTTCGACGCCTAACATGGAAAGCAAATCTCGTCACCGACAATTCATACTTCAATGGCTTTTTCTTTGAAGAAGTACTTTCTTTTTCAGGTCACTGCCTCGATCAACATCTGCTAATTGATCAAGAAAGGCCACACGGTTGCTTTGAATGGTTCTTCTCGAATCTGAAAGGGCGTGAGTTGTGGACCAGCGAACGCCCTGAAACAGCCCTTGCGGCACTGCAGAGACGCGCTTTGCCCCAACCAACCAATATCCACCATCTATAGACGGGCCAAAAACCCATTCATTTTTCCCAAGCCCATCAAATGCCTGCGCTATATGATGACGCTTTATAGCCGGAATGTCCGAGCCAATTATACAAATCGGGCCCGGAGGCAATTGGTCAAATATCTTACTCATCCGCATACCCAAGCTTCCTCCGCCCTGAGGAATTTTTTTAAGGTGCGTTGGCCAAAACCGACTTTTGATGACCTGGATATCTGGGGAAATTGCTAAAACAAGATGCCACCTGCGATCGTCAAGGCAGCGGATAGCCTGCAAGGCTTGATGACGATACCACCAAAGCGCCTGAACCATTCCAATATCGCGGCCCAGACGCGTCTTTACCCGCCCGAGCCTAGGCTCTTTCAGCATAATTACCAACTGCTTTCGAACGGCTTTATGACGCAAAATAATCTTTCAGAATGCGCTTGTAGATGGATTTCAATTGGCCAATTTGGGAAATCTCCACTTTTTCATCAACTGAGTGCATTGTTTTGCCAACAAGGCCAAATTCTATTACCGGACAAATGTTTTTTATAAAACGAGCATCAGAGGTCCCCCCTGTGGTAGACATTTTTGGGGTTATTCCTAGCTCATCCTCAATCGCGCGCCCGACCAATCCTGAAAGCTCACCGGGAGGGGTAAGAAAGCTCTCTCCAGAGACTCTGGTCTTAATGGACATTTCTATATCTGTTTCTGCACTTATTCTATCAGCCTCTTCTTGCAACCAAGCTTCAATATCATCGCTGCCGAAAGCGTCGTTGAAGCGAATGTTCACCACCGCTTTTGCTTTCGCAGGGATTACATTATTTGCAAGGTTTCCAGTGTCTATTGTTGTGACTGCAAGCGTTGAGGGATCAAAATGCTCTGTTCCTTTATCAAGCTCAAAATCGGCAAGACGGCTTATCAATTTAGCTAAGGCGGGCAATGGGTTTTTCGCCCTGTGGGGATAGGCAGAGTGCCCCTGGACGCCAATGGCTGTAATGCTAGTGGTCATTGCCCCGCGCCGACCAACTTTGACCATTTCTCCTAGGTGATTTGGGCATGTTGGCTCACCTACCAAACAATGATCAATCCTCTCACCCTGTTCTTCCATCCAATCCAATATTGCAACTGTTCCATGGTTGGCGTCACCCTCTTCATCTCCGGTCACTGTGATAACAACAGATCCGTCTGGAGGTGTGTCGTTCACAAAATCAACAGCTGCAGCAACAAAGGCCGCCACACCGGACTTCATGTCCACTGCTCCGCGTCCGTACATGAAGCCGTCCATTATTTTGGCGGCAAAAGGATCAAAGGTCCATTTTTCAAGATCGCCAACAGGAACAACATCGGTATGCCCATTAAAGCCAAAACTGCGGCCGTTTTTGCCACTTCCCCAGCGAGCAAAAAGATTTTCTACGCCGCCACGTGAAATGCGTGTGCAGTCAAACCCATGCGTTGATAGCGTGTCTTCAAGGTATTTAATTGCCCCTGCCTCATTTGGGGTCACGGACGGGCAACGTATAAGCTGTGCTGTCAGCTCAACTGGATCAATTTTAGTCATTTTTTTAGTCCTTGAGGGGTAAATTTTTAGATACCACTTCCGATAAATCCATAGGCGATAAAATGATATCATCTACGCCGGCCTTGGTAAGTTCCGCCACACTCCCATATCCATAAGTAACGCCTAAAACCTTCATGCCATTCGCTTTGGCGCCAACCGCATCATATTTGCGGTCCCCAACCATAACAGTGCAATCGGCTTTTGCGCCTACCGTCTTTAGGCCGTGGGCTAAAAGGGACGTTTTATCCGATCGTGTTCCGTCCAGCTCAGAGCCAAACTCAAAGCTCATGTAATCTGCAATTCCAAAGTGTGCTGTGATTTTCCGTGCATAGCTGTGGGCTTTTGAAGTCGCAATACACAAGGTATAGCCGGCACTCCTAAGCGTGGAAAGTTGATCCAAAATACCGGGGTATAGGCTATTTTCAGACCAGCCAATATCAGCATATCGCGCTCTATAAAATTCCACGGCTTGGTCAAGATCTTGCTCTTTAACGCCTAATTTTTCAAACGAGTCCCAAAGCGGGGGACCAACCAGCCAAGACGTGTCTCCTGTTAAGGGGGACAAGTTCATTTTTTCCAATGCAAAGTCGACAGAGTTGATTATTCCTTGCCCTGAATCTGTCAACGTGCCGTCTAAATCTAAAAAGACAGTGCGCATTATTCGCTCCCCTCTTCATTGAAAAGTGGCGTCATTTGTGCGACAATGACAGAGTTTTCATCTAGCGCTCTTTGCATTAAAGTCAGCTCTTCCGGTTCGATCTCGTGGCCTTGCGATTGTCGTTCCTGTAATGTGCCGTATCCTGTCACATCCAGTGGTGCAAGATCGGCTTGTTTAAGAATGGCCACCGTTTCGCGCACCGCCTCCGCCTCATCAATACCGCTGGCATAGCAAACCAAAGCTGCGCCAGAGCTATTGTTTGGCAGCCCGTCTTTATCAGCCCTGCCAACTTGCACCAATAAGGTATACGCTTTTTGCCGGTTTTGGTTTTTTGAATTTTTAGTCATAAGCGGCCTTCTTGGAGTAAGACATGTCTAATCACCCTCAATCCAAAAGGCAAATACTGTGGAAGACGCCTTCAGCCCCTTGAGGGCCGCTTTATCTTCTTAAGCGGGGTAGATACTCTTGTAATTTGGCTTTAAGTCCTATTTTACAGAGTTTTAGTCACGCAAAAGATCGTTGATGCCGGTTTTGCTGCGGGTTTTTTCATCAACGCGCTTAACGATAACCGCGCAATAAAGGTTGATCCCGTTTTTCGATGGCATCGAGCCAGAAACAACCACTGAATAGGGTGGCACTTCTCCGTACATCACCTCCCCGGTGTCGCGGTCGACGATCTTGGTTGACTGGCCAATATAAACACCCATTCCAAGCACTGATCCCTCTCGGACAATGCAGCCTTCGACAACTTCTGAGCGGGCGCCTATGAAGCAGTTGTCTTCGATGATGGTTGGTCCGGCCTGCATTGGCTCTAAAACGCCGCCGATGCCGACACCTCCGGATAGATGCACGTTCTTGCCGATCTGCGCGCAGCTGCCCACCGTAGCCCAGGTGTCAACCATAGTGCCTTCATCCACAAAGGCGCCCAGATTGACGAACGACGGCATCAAAACAACGCCCGGTGCGATATAGGCTGACTTGCGCACAATACAGCTGGGCACAGCGCGAAATCCGGCATCCCGCCACTGGTTATCACCCCAGCCTTTGAATTTGCTGTCGACCTTATCCCACCAGCCGGCCCCCTGAGGTCCGCCGGTTTGGATTTCCATGTCCTTGATTCTAAACCCTAAAAGCACCGCCTTTTTGGCCCATTGGTTCACCGACCAATCGCCGCTGGCCTGCTTTTCGGCCACGCGCAAGGCGCCGCTATCCAGCGCATTTAAAGTATCTTCGATTGCCTCGCGCATCTCGCCCGTGGTGTTGGGCGATATTTCATCGCGGGATTCCCAAGCGGCTTCGATGGCTCGTTCTAGCTGTGCATTGGACATGATGGGCGCTCCGATAAAATCAACCTAGCACTCTATAACTGGGGGCGCGCGTTGGCACAATGGCCTGTTCAGACTATTCGTTTTCTGTGGCGATGTGGCACGGCCTGCGGCTTAAATACCCCAAAAAGGCGCATCAGTATCACGTCGGTATTGCGTCAGTTTGACGGAGGTCCGGTTTTGCTGATGCTTTACTGTGAGTTTTGGGCTTAATTCCGAACTCTGGTAAATTAGACAACGGTTTTTTGGGGCGCTAGGTGATTTATACCATCGCCTTTAAGGTGCGCGGCTGCTCTCTTGCCACATTTGCTCAATGACCAGCATCATAATGCGGAACTCGCGAAATTCTTTTCCTCTTAAAAATGAATTTTGATTTCTATATACCGCCATTGGTTTTTTCTTTTTTTGTGCAATGGTGTTAGCAACCTGGGGCTTTATCCCTGCGGTATGCAATATATTTAAGTTAGCGGTCGTTTATGACACAGCTTTTTAGCTTTTTTGAAAACACCCCAAGGGCTTTTCTGGCAACCCTTGCTGCGACATTCTTTGTGCTCACAGCATTTTCGCTGACATAATTCAATTACAGGAGATTATAGATTGAAACGCTTACTCTTCAGAACAGTATTAATCTGATTCGCACTGCTTACTCTATTCGCTTGTAAGAATAATCTGAACGACACGTGGGCTGGGAAACTCGCAGCAATTGACGCTGGCACCGTGAATATAACCGAGAACGATATCCTTCCCTATAACGTTCTCCTAAATAAGCTTGAAGTAAAATGTGGAGACACCCAAAATGAGATCGCCGACACCACTGTGCGTGCAAAAAATTTATTCAAATCAACAAATGAGCAAGAAGTATCTAACCTATCAATAATGCAGATGATTGATGGAGCAATACCTGATGGAATGATAATGAATTGCAACGAAGTTATTGCAGTTATTATTGCGCTTTCTTAACCTAAAGGTAAGCATGGCGCTAGGCGCTAGCGCACTTGAAGGCGACGTCAAATATGGCGATCGGGTCTGCGAAGGCGGCTTTAAGCTCGTCTGTGGTTTGATAGAAAAATAAGCTGCAAGGCACCAATTTGCCTGCTGTATTTCGATTGCGGGGTTTTATCATCCTTGGCCGCATTAAAATTTTAAAACAAGGCTGATGATAAGATGCCAATAATTGAAACTTTAACCCACAGGATCAAGTAAAACTTCCCACTATAATTTGTAGTTTTTTGGGCGGCTCTAGCGTGCCTTCCATTCGTCAACCGCAGGGTTTTCATCGCCTTCCACCACATCATGATTTGCAATATCGGGGGTGTTTGCATTGCGCAGCTTTCGGATGTTTTCAGCCACCTGCGGCGCTTGGGCCAGAAGTCGCGCCGCGTCTTTTTGAAAATCTAGCGCTTTGGCGTGATACCGGGCGCCAAAATAAAATGTCACGATGATCGCCCAAAGCGCCCAAAGCGCATCTGGCACCAGAACCAAGCCCTGCATCCGTGCGGCAAACCATATGGGATCTGTCATGGCGCTAACAAAAAGCCCGATCACGCCAAAGGCCATCATCGGGCGCGGCAATCTGTTCAGGGCATCTACAAGCTGGTTAAACCATCCCTTATGGCCAAACTCGGCGGCGAACTGCGCTTGTACGGCGGCATTGGCGGTATGATTGCGCTGAGCGTCGTTTTCAGCATTGGGGCGAAACACCTCGGCGGTTTCTTTTAAAACATTGCGCCCACTGCCAAACAGCATCGAAAAAAGATTTCCAATTATCCCCATTGCGCCACCCTGTTTTGAAAATCAGCAGATGATAAATGAAACCTTGGCCTGATAAATTCTTCGGCCCGAATAATCCAGCCGCCCTTGCCGCCGGCCCTTGTTCGGGCATATTTGCGCAGCCCCGGTTTGGCATCGCCCAGCGCCAGATAATAATTTCGCCGTGCAATCCCATAGGCATCCACAAACAGCATTCCGGCAGATTTATGGGCCGCTTTGGTCGCACCGATTGACTGCGGCCCCAACGCCCCATCCACGCTGACGGTTTGATCGAAAGACGCCAAAAGCCTTTGCAGAATTTTAATCGCATTTGCCCCGGCATTGACCTGCATATCAAACACTGTTGGATGCAGCGCTTTGGGCAGTTTATCAATCTTAGGTTTGCGGAAATATGAGTGAATGAAAATCTGTGCGGCATCATCTGTGGTAAGCCGTTTGACATCCTCTGCCGTCACCCGCTCATCGCCGTTTTTATCCAGATTATGGCCCTGCGCCGTGGCCAGAGTGACACCAAATTTTGTCGGCCCGCCCGGATCGTCGGGATCATTTACATAGCCGCCTTCGCGCGAAATAATAGCAGCCGTGATATGTTCGATTGAGTTCAATTTCACCTCATCAGATAGGCACATTTTTATAAATGCGTTTGGTAAAATTGCCAAAACGCCTTGCCCAAAGACTTAAGCAGAATGATTTTTAAATGGTTTGAGGAGCGAACGCAGGAAGTTGAAGTGTTAAAGTGCGCACATATAGAGTGAGCACCCTTTTTTATAAAGGGTACTCACCTTTCATTTATCTTAGTTTATCCGGCCGCGGCCACTGCGCGGCTGGTCATCACTTTTACCAGATGCGCGCGGTAGGCTTTTGATCCGTGCAGGTCTTCGATCATATCGCCGGGCGCAACGCTTAGGCCCGATACCGCATCGGGGGAAAAGTTAGCCCCAAGCGCAGCTTCCGCTTCTGACCAGCGAAATACTCCGCCTTCAGAAGCGCCGGTGACGGCAACGCGAACGCCGCTGGCATATTTGGCAACAAATACCCCAACCAAGGCAAACCGCGATGCGGGCTGTTCAAACTTTTGATAGTTTGAAGCCTCGGGAATGGGCATGTGCACCGCAGTGATAATCTCGCCTTCGTCCAAAGCCGTTTCAAACAGGCCTTGGAAAAAATCATCTGCTGCAATCTCACGCGTGTTGGTGACGATTGTTGCGCCAGTGGCCAATGCGGCTGATGGATAACAAGCCGCCGGATCGTTATTGGCAAGTGATCCACCAATCGTTCCGCGGTTGCGCACCGCCGGATCGCCAATGCCGCCGGCCAAGGCTGCCAGGCCAGCGAAGCCGCCGGCTTGCGCTGAAACAGCGGCATGGGTTGTGGCGCCGCCGATACTCAAAACACCGCCGCTTTGGCTAACGCCTTGCATATCGGCAATACCGGTCAGGCTGACCAGTTTTGCCGGACTGGCCAGTCGCTGCTTCATGGTGGGGATCAATGTTTGCCCCCCGCCCAGCGCTTGGGCATCCTCAGAAGCTAGCGCGGTGACCGCATCGGCAACCGTTCCCGGTTTTACGAAACTAAAATCATACATACTATATCCTCCGATCAGCTGTTCATCGCTGCCCAGACGCGCGCGGGCGACACAGGCATATCGATATGGGTTACATCAGTGTGGCCGCCAGAGTGCAGCGCGTTAATCACCGCATTGACCACGGCCGGGGGTGATCCGATCGCCCCCGCTTCGCCACATCCTTTCACCCCCAGTGGATTGTGGGTGCAAGGGGTTTGGCATGAATGATCTACCGTATAAAGCGGCAGGTCAGAGGCGCGCGGCATAGCGTAATCCATAAAGGATGCGCTCAGGATTTGGCCGTTTTCATCATATGTGCAGTTTTCTAAAAGCGCCTGCCCAATACCTTGTGCCAATCCACCATGAACCTGACCAGTGACAATCATCGGGTTGATCACATTGCCAAAATCATCAACCGCCGTGAACCGGTCTATGGTGACTTTACCAGTGTCAGGATCAACTTCGACCTCACAGGCATATGCACCTGCTGGATAGGTAAAGTTGGCTGGATCATAAAACGCCGTTTCCTCAAGCCCCGGCTCAATATCCTCGATTGGAAAATTGTGCGGAATATAGGCTTTTAGCGCAACATCGCCGAACCCAACCGATTTATCCGTTCCAGCAATACTAAACTGACCCTCTGAAAATTCGACGTCCTGTTCGGACGCTTCCATCATATGGGCAGCAATCTTTTTAGCCTTGTTGATGATTTTTTCAGTCGCCCGAACAACGGCAGAGCCGCAAACCGCCAGGCTTCTTGAGCCATAGGTGCCCATGCCGAAAGGAATTTTTGAAGTATCGCCATGAACAATATCTATCGAGCCCTCATCAATGCCAAGCATATCGGCAACAACCTGGGGAAACGCGGTTTCATGACCCTGCCCGTGGCTATGCGCACCTACCATGACCGAGATATTCCCGGTGGCATTAACGCGCACGGTGGCCGCATCATAAAGACCCACGCGGCTGCCCAGAACACCCACCAAATTAGAGGGCGCAATTCCGCAGGCCTCGATATAGGTATTGACCCCTATACCCCGCAGCTTGCCGGTGGCTTTTGTTGCCGCACGGCGCGCCTCAAACCCGCTAAGATCGGCAAGCTCTTCAAGCTTATCCACCAGCGCGTGATAATTGCCAGTGTCATATTCAAGCCCTGCCGCAGCCGCATAGGGAAACTGATCGGGCTTGATAAAGTTTTTGCGGCGCAGCGCAAGCGGATCCATCCCAAGTTCTTGGGCGCATTTATCGATGGCCCGTTCTAGCGAATAGGTCGCCTCGGGGCGGCCCGCACCGCGGTATGCATCCACCGGGGCTGTATTGGTGAACACCGCTTTGACATTCACATAAAGGGTTGGAACCGTGTAGTTCCCCGCCATCAATGTACCATGCAAAAAGGTCGGTGTCGCGGTCGAGAAATTTGACAGATACGCGCCAACATTGGCCATGGTTTCTGTCCGGAACGCCAAAAATGTGCCGTCTTTTTCGCAGGCAATTTCAATTTTGGTAACATGATCACGGCCATGTGCATCGGTCAAAAAGCTTTCACTGCGCGATGCGGTCCAGCGCACCGGCCGGCCAAGCTTTTTCGCCGCGGACAGAACCAGCGCCTCTTCCCCGTAGTGATATATTTTAGACCCAAAACCACCGCCCACATCAGGCGCAACCACCCGCAGTTTGTTTTCCGGTATCCCCAGCACAAATGCACAGATCAAAAGTCGTGTCAGGTGCGGGTTTTGCGATGTGGTATAAAGCGTGTAATCGCCCGTGCCCGGATCAAAAACCCCGGTTGAGGCCCGCGGCTCCATCGCGTTTGGAACCAATCGGTTGTTCACCAGTTCCAATGTGGTCACATGGGGTGCGCTTTTTATTGCCGCATCTGTGGCTGCGCGATTGTCTTCGATCCAGCCCCAGTCAAAACACTGGTTGGTGCCAATTTCATCATGAACCAACGCGCCGCCCGCTAGGGCGCTTTTCATATCAACCACTGCGGGCTGTTCGTCGATATCTGCCTCAATGGCTTCTGCTGCATCACGCGCCTGCTCGGCTGTTTCAGCAATGACCGCCGCATAGGCATCCCCGACATGGCGTACTTTGCCATGGGCCAATACCGGCCGCTTGGGTTCTTTCATGGGTTCGCCGTCTCGGCTATTGATAAGCCATCCTGCCGGATTGCCCCCCACATCCACAAAATCATCGCCCGTGAAGACAGCCAAAACACCCGGCATGTTTTCTGCTGCACTGGTGTCGATGGATTTTATGATGCCGGTTGCAACCTGACTGCGGGCGAAGACCGCGTGGGTTTCGCCGGTTAAAGAGATATCATCTGTGTATTGACCTAATCCGGTTAGGAAGCGGATGTCTTCGCGCCGCTTTGGGCTGGCGCCGATGCCACTATCTTTAGGCATATTTATTTCTCCTTGCTTTGAAAGCTGGGTAAAATTCAGTGATTATTATTCGGCTGCAACCGCATCTACGTCTTGCCCTGAAGCGGCCAATACCGCTTTGACAATGTTGTGATACCCAGTGCAGCGACAAATGTTTCCATCTAAATGGTGTCGCACATCGGCCTCGTTTGGTGTGGGATTGTTTTTCAACAGATCCGCTGTCGCCATAACCATTCCGGGAGTGCAAAATCCGCATTGAAGTCCGTGGTGGTCTTGAAATGCCTGCTGGATCACATTAAGCGATCCGTCTGCGTTGGCCTGACCTTCGATTGTTGCAACATCTGCGCCGTCCGCTTCAGCCGCGAGCATGGTGCAGGATTTAACCGCAACACCATTAACATGCACAGTGCAAGCACCGCATTGGCTGGTATCACAGCCCACATGAGTACCGGTTAGATGCAAGTCCTGTCTTAGGAAATCAACCAAAAGGGTGCGCCCTTCGACATTTCCCGAGACCGGTTTGCCGTTCACCGTCATCGATAGTTTTGTCATTAATTTACTCCCGTTATTTATATTTTTAGCAGGTCAATTTGGTGAGCCAGCCTTTTTTGTCGTCTTCTGTAGTTTCGTTGGTGGATTGATCTTCTGGATTTTCGACTGCATCGCGAAAGCGTTCAAAGAACTGATCCGCCATTTTTTTGGCGAATCCGTCAATGATCCGGCTTCCCAACTGGGCCAGCTTTCCGCCAACTTTGGCCTCGACATCATAGCTTAAAATCGTGATGCCGTCGGTGCTTGTCAAAGTCACCGTTGCCGAGCCTTTGGCAAAGCCGGCCGCGCCGCCCTTGCCTTGTCCCGACAGCTTTAGGCCCTGTCCTTGCACCATTTCTGATAATGTGACCTGACCCTTAAAGGTGGCTTTGACAGGTCCGACTTTTTGGACAACTGTCGCTTCGAACCCTTCTGACGCCGAACCCGACATCTCTTGGCACCCCGGGACACAGCGCTGCAATACCTCAGCCGAAAGGATGGCTTGCCAAACCTTTTCGTTGCTAGCGGTGATCTGCTTGCTACCGGTCATTTTCATTTTTATACTCCACAAACTTTCAGGTTTTTGGAATAATCTAGAATATAGTGCTCTCAAACCTTAGGCGTAGTTCTTTTTTCAATCAATGATGAAGTTTTAGGTTTTTTGGCCAAATTTTTTGATCGGCTGAAAAGCCGGTGCAAGTAATTTTTACAAATCTAACTTGGTTTCTTGCGCTTGAGATAAACGTAATAGGCCCCGCCGCCGCCGTGTTTGATATGGGCCGCAGAAACCTGAAGCACAAAGGGCGCCAAGGGCGCCATGCCAAGCCAGCGGGGAACGTGGTGACGTAAAATGCCTTTTTGCCTCGGGATAGGACCATAATCCTCTGCGGCTTTGCCTTTTCCGGTGATGACCAAAACCAATCGCTTTCCGGATGTTGATGCAGCAAGAATAAACTGAACCAAAGCTGGCTGTGCCTGTCCGAGCGTTAAGCCATGAAGATCGATCGTGGCCTCTGGCTTCATCTTGCCGCGCTTAAGTTTTTCAAAGGCGCGCTTGTCCATTTGGACCCGCGACATTTCAAGCGACCTGTGCAGCTCTGGTTTTAGATCAAACGTGGGCCGTGTGTCGGTTGTTTGGGATCCGATTTCAAACGGAGTTATGCGCGGTAATTGGGGCGTCTTTGGTGGTTTTTTTATGAATTTTTTCTCGGCTGTCAAAGGCCGGGTTTGCGCTCCAAAAAGCGGTGTGGCGGTTTGTGCAACCTGTTGCCAAAGTTCTTTTTCTTCAGGTTTTAGCTTTCGTCTACTCATTGCTGTTGCCCGAACCTATCGACATTTGCGTTTGGTTATCTTCCCAATAAAAACGCAGCTTTTCTAGGTGCTTTCGGCAAAGCCGCATCTGTTTGAGGAAAAAGTCCGTTTTTCACGCTAATTTAATCTATGCGATCAGATGGCTATTCGCCGGTAGCCACCAGCTGCCAGTTTGGATCCTGAAGCCCCATATCTTTTGAAAATGTCCAGATATCCTTTTGCCGTTTGATTTTTTTTGCATCACCTTCGGCATTTTTCACAACCGATATTAATTCCGCTGTCATCGAAACAGAAATGTCC
>CABXKH010000012.1 GCA_902512685.1 Paracoccaceae bacterium
TTGGGGCAACTGCGGATCAATTGGCGCTGGCGTCGGGTCTTTGGTTTCTAAGCTTTTCGGCAATGCAAATACCAATCGGTTGGTCACTGGATAAATTTGGCCCGCGGCTTACAGCTGGTCTGCTTTTTATGGTGGGCGGCGGCGGCGGCGCGGCTCTGTTTGCGGCCGCTCAGGCCGTCTGGCATGTGCATTTGGCGATGTTGCTTCTTGGGGTTGGTTGCGCGCCGGTTCTGATGGGGGCGTATTTCATCTTTGCCCGGCTTTATCCGGCAAAAGTCTTTGCCACATTGGCCGCCGTGATGGTCGGTGTGGGATCCTTTGGTAATTTGGCTGGATCGGCGCCTTTGGTCTCTGCGGTGCAGGTGCTGGGCTGGCGCGAAGCAATGGCGCTGATTGCAGCGCTGTCGGCGGCGATCGGGGTAGGATTGCTTTTGTTTGTGCGCAACCCCGAGCCATTGACAGGCAAAGCCCAAGGCAGCTTGCTGAATTTGCTGCGGTTGCGCGCGCTTTGGGTTATTTTGCCCTTGGCGCTGGTTAGCTATGCTCCGGCCGCTGGGCTGCGTGGGGTTTGGATCGGGCCTTATTTGACCGCCGTACATGGGGCCGATGCAGCTGCGGTTGGCCGGGCGGCAATGATTATGAGTTTGGCCATGATTATGGGCACGTTTGTTTATGGCCCCTTAGACCGTATTTTTAAAACCCGTAAGTGGGTGGTTCTGGGCGGCAATGCATTGGGGGCACTGTCTTTGGGGGTGTTAGGGTTTGTTCCACAAATCGGATACACCAGTGCTGTAACGATTTTTGCCCTGGTTGGATTTTTTGGCATGTCCTATCCGGTGCTCGTGGCGCATGGGCGCAGCTTTGCACCAGCCCATCTGACTGGCCGTGGGGTCACCTTGATGAACCTTTTTAGCATTGCCGGGGTCGGGGTGTTTCAGGTTATCACCAGCCGCTTGCATAAATCTGTTGTGGCCGAGAGCGGGGCAGGGACCGAGGTTTATAATCCGCTGTTCATGCTGTATGCGCTTGCGCTTTTTACCGGCGTATTGATTTACGGCCTATCACAGGACCGATTGGATTAACCACTATTTTACTTGGGTATTTTATCCGCCCCCCTTTCATCCGGTGTCGCCCTGCGCTAAGACGGCCACGGATCGGGTTGGATAAGAGCTGGCTTGAGAAAACTAAGAGGAAATATACCCATGGGGTACAATATTGTTGTTGTCGGTGCGACCGGAAATGTCGGGCGCGAAATGTTAAACATTCTGGCTGAACGTCAGTTTCCAGTGGCCAAAATTGCGGTGCTTGCAAGCCGCCGCTCGCTGGGCACCGAGGTTAGCTTTGGCGATGACACGTTGAAAACCAAGGATCTAGATACCTTTGACTTTTCTGGCTGGGATATGGCACTGTTTGCCATCGGCTCTGATGCGACCAAGAAATACGCCCCCAAAGCAGCCGCTGCCGGATGTGTGGTGATCGACAACAGCTCGCTCTACCGTTATGACCCAGATGTGCCTTTGGTGGTTCCTGAGGTCAACGCCGATGCGGTTTTGGGCTATGCAAAGAAAAACATTATCGCCAATCCAAATTGCTCAACCGCGCAGATGGTTGTTGCGCTAAAGCCGCTGCATGATCGGGCCAAGATTAAAAGGGTTGTGGTATCGACCTATCAATCCGTTTCGGGCGCAGGAAAATCCGGTATGGATGAGCTTTGGGATCAAACCAAAGCGATTTACAATCCGACCAGCGAAGTCAGCGCGACAACATTTCAAAAACAGATCGCTTTCAATGTCATCCCGCATATTGATGTGTTTATGGAGGATGGGTCGACCAAAGAAGAATGGAAAATGGTCGCCGAGACCAAAAAAATTGTGGATACCTCGATCAAGGTCACCGCGACCTGCGTGCGGGTACCGGTTTTTGTGGGCCATTCAGAGGCTATTAATATCGAGTTTGAAGAGTTTCTTGATGAAGATGAGGCCCGCGATATCCTGCGCGAAGCGCCGGGCATTATGGTGATCGACAAGCGCGAAAGCGGTGGCTATGTCACACCGATCGAAGCGGTTGGCGACTTTGCCACCTTTATCAGCCGTATCCGTCAAGACAGCACCATTGATAATGGGCTTAACCTGTGGTGTGTATCTGATAACTTGCGTAAGGGCGCAGCCCTGAACGCAGTTCAAATTGCCGAAACCCTTGGCCAGAAGGTTCTTAAAAAGGGATGATCTAAGCAAGCGTGAAATGCGTTTTAGTCTACTTTTTCAAGTAGGCGCCTTAGGTCTGGGGATTGGGTAAAAGCAATCCAAAAGGATATTATTGCCAATACATTTTGGATCGTCCTTGTCCGAACGTTCCGATGTAATTACCAACCTTCGGGGCTAATCTGTGAGCGTAAGCAGCAGTATGTTGCCCGGAATGTAGGCGGTCTTTGTGGATCGCTACCGTGCTCGCAGCACGAAGAGTTGGACCGGCCTGGTGCCCTAGACACCGCATCCCTTACCTTGGGTGTCAGGCTGGTTTGACAACGAAAAACAGGATACTCATGGCGCCATCTTCTTCTAAATCGCTTTTTGCAAAGCTAGTGAAACGACGGGCGTTGAGTGCCGCTGTCTCTGCCGAGCAGGAAAAGCGTTCGCCCTTGTCGCGGACTGAATTACAAAATTTGTTTGCCTATGATTTACAAACAGCAGATGCGCATCTTTCAAAATTGAAACTGCTAAATAAAGACAATCGGTTTAAGCCATCGCGTCGCCAACAGGCGCTATAAGGCGGCCTTTACTTGTTCAAAGTGCGCCGGCAGTGCATGATAGGATAAGGTAAATTTCAAAAAATTACCCTGTTTTTTGCACCAGTGCAAAACCACCGCGATACAGATGCAATACCGACAACGTTTTTACCCAGAAATCAGAGCCCAAAACCCAAAATAAATCCGCAATTTTCTTAGACAGGGACAAATCTGTTTGCATGTGAATCGTAAGCTTCAAGTCCGCCAGCCCCGATATCCGTCCACAGCCCATGTAAGCTAAGCTCTTCTTTTTCAACGGCATCTTTTAAAAATGGAAAGGTCATCAGGTTTTCCAAAGAGGTCAGAACCGCCTGTTTTTCCAACAATCTGATGCGGTCCTCATCATTACCAGTTTCAATGAGCGTTTCGCAAGCGGGTCTAAGAATTTCAAGCCAGCTGCCAACAAAGCTGGTTTTCTCTTCTAATTCAGGGGCTTGGCCCGAACACATTTCATAGCAGCTTTGCACGCCGCCACAATTTGAGTGGCCCAGAACAATCAGGTGGCCGACTTTGAGTGCGCGCACCGCATATTCAACAGCGGCGCTGGTTCCATGTTGTTGGCCATCAGGTTGAAACGGCGGAACCAGATTTGCGATATTGCGATGAATGAAAAATTCACCCTGATCCGCGCCAAAAATTGATGTTGCATGCACCCGCGAGTCGCAGCATGAAATTATCATTGCCCGCGGTCTTTGCCCCTCTGAGGCAAGCTGTTTATACCAAGTTCTATCTTCTGAATACGAGGTTGCAAACCAGCCATGATAGCGTTGCAAAAGAAAAGATGGCAAAGGTTTCACAAACTGCATGGTGACCTCCGGCTTTGTCTGTCTGAATAGTTAATCCCTTACGATAAAACTAATTCCTTTTCGAGAGTAAAGTTTGACTTTTTTTAATCTTTTCCACAATTAAAAACGAGCATTTCTGGAAATTCCAATGGTGCAGGAAGAAATACCGAAAAACACGCGGCTTATCCGGGTTATTGACAAAAACGACTCAAATAGAGAATAATTTTTCACGCTGGTTGAGCTTTTGAATTTAACGCCACCCTAATTGACTTAAAAAACCTATGCTTCGCTGTCTTTGGTTAAAGTGTTCAACCTCTAGACTTGCACTCTTTTGCTTGTGCGGTCAGGGTGCGGGGCAGATAATTTACCAGGATGACCAATGAGCTTAAATTTTGCCGCACCAAGCATGGATGCCACTCCAGTCTATCTAACCGACGCTCAAAGCTTAAAAGATGTTTTACAAGCGCTGCCCGAACCCGTTCAGACATGGGCCGATGCCCAGCAATTCAAGGGTGCTTTTGGTACGTCTTTGCTCTGCCCCGATGCGCAGGGCAAGCCAGAACTTGCTCTGCTGGGTTTAGGCGATGAAAGGGCAAGGCGGCGCCAGCGGTTCTGCTTGGCTGCGGCAGCAGCCAGTTTGCCTTCTGGCATTTATAAACTTGAAAATGATTTTCCATTTCAAAACAAGCATTACGAAGTTTTAGGCTGGCTATTGCTTGGGTACAGTTTTGACAAATATAAATCGTCAAAAGGGAAAAATATAAAGCTTGTCGCGCCCGATTGGGTTGATGTGACGCGGATTGAAGCCATGGCAAGCGCCGAGGCATTAACTCGGGATTTGGTTAATATCCCGGCCTCAGATATGGGACCAGACGCCTTGGCGGATCGCGCCGCTCAACTGTCTGCTGAATTTGGCGCCACTTTTGAAGTGATTGTAGGGGAGGATTTGTTACAGCGAGATTTCCCGATGATCCATGCCGTTGGGCGGGCATCGGCGACGGCGCCGCGCTTGATTGATATACGCCACGGAACATCCGGCCCGAAAGTTGTTTTGGTTGGCAAAGGGGTTTGCTTTGATACTGGTGGCTTAAATCTTAAACCCGGCGGTTCTATGGGGCTGATGAAAAAAGATATGGGCGGGGCGGCCAATGTTTTGGGGTTGGCAAAGATGATTATGGCCCTAAAACTACCGGTTCAATTGAGGGTGTTGATCCCTGCGGTGGAAAATTCGGTTAGCAGCGCATCGTTTCGGCCGCAAGATATTCTAACCTCGCGCAAAGGTTTAAGCGTTGAGATCAATAATACCGATGCAGAAGGCCGGTTGGTATTGGCAGATGCGCTAAGTTATGCAGACGAAGAAGATCCCGATTTGATCATTTCGATGGCCACACTTACCGGGGCCGCTCGGGTTGCGCTCGGTCCGGATTTGGCGCCATTTTATGCCTCAAGCGATGATATCGCGGCGCCGCTGATCAAGGCCGGTGAGGCCAGCCTTGATCCGGTGTGGCGCATGCCGTTCTGGGATCCTTATGAGACGATGATTGAGTCGCAAATTGCAGACCTTGATAATGCGCCTTCTGGGGGTTTTGCCGGGTCTATAACCGCGGCACTGTTTTTACGCCGGTTTGTCTCTAAACCTGAACGCTTTATTCATTTTGACATCTATAGTTGGAACCCAGCGGCAAAGCCGGCGCGATCAAAGGGCGGAATAGGGCAGGGACTACGGGCAATTCTAACGGCCTTGCCTGATATTTTGGAGCTAAAATAGTATTGTGCTGCGCGTTGTTGCACACAGCGTACGGTGCTTTCATGACTTGATAGGGGGCATTGGTTATCCTGCTGTTGATATTTTATGCTAAATTAGCACAGGTTGCACCCGCCCTTGATTGAAAGTGGTTTCATGGTCCGGCGGCGGGTCTGAGGGCGCAGAGAAAGGCCGATCTGGTAAATGCTTGGGCTTGTAAGGCTTTTCGCCTGCTCTAAAAAGATTGTTTTAAATTTCTGTAACAGTTATTTAGAGGCGAACGGTCAATAATCGCTTGACCTTATAGCTCTGAGCGCCTAAATCGGCCTGCGTTGGCGGAGTAGCTCAGGTGGTTAGAGCAGCGGAATCATAATCCGCGTGTCGGGGGTTCAAGTCCCTCCTCCGCTACCAAAAACCATTTAAAAACAGATGCTTAACAGTGCAGTTTCTTCGTATTTGTTTTAGTTCAATACTTAGACACAACTAGACACTCTTTCTAAGGTATTGATTCAGTGACAGAATCCGTAAACTCAAAGAAAGCAATCAAGCAAATACGGCGTAGAAGAGATCCTGTAGATTTATATATTAAAGCAGAACTCAGCACATACGACGATTGAAAACACACTACTGCTTACAATTACTGAGCTTCATTTGAACTGATTACGATTTTCCCTCTATTCCGATGGCTCTGTAGTCTTTTGAATGCACCTTCAACACCTTCTTCAGAGTAAGCGTAGATATTATCGATTGTAGATTTAATATCATTATCTATCAAAGTTTCTTGTATCATCTTCCAATCCGGAAGTGTTCCATAAGTGAGTGTATATTTGGGACCTTTAAAGCGGCTAAAGAGCATTCTTGTGATCAAATGCGTATAAATTTTCATTAAGGATGCGACCGATGTTTGTTCATCACCAAAAAACCGAACAGGACCGCATAGGGTCACAAAATGACCATCCTTGTTTAATAATTTGAGGGCTTCAATTTCTGTATCTTTGCCTCCGATGCAGTCGATGATTAAATCTACGGTCTTCTCCCCACCCTGCGCTATCAGATCACCCCATGGACCTGTATTGTAATCAATCACACGGTTTGCACCAATCGACATTACGTAGTTGACATTCGCAGCGCTGCAAATGCCTATCACCTCAGATGTATTAGACTTCGAGAGAGCTTGGACAAGTATGCTCCCAATGCTTCCAGATGCTCCGACTACAACACATCTTTTATTTGTGAGGTCGCCTAAAATCTTGAGAGTTGCGCACGCTGTTGCACCCGCCACGCCCATTGCCGCTCCGTCCTGAAAATTCCAATCCTTTGGTAATGGGTGAAATTGATTAACCTTGGCACAGCAGTAGGGTGCCATACCACCTAATCGGTTCCAAGGGTAAATTACACCAAATACGCGATCGCCGACGCGAAAGTCAGTTACGCCCTCACCAATAGCATCAACAATGCCACTCACGTCCATTCCCAAAATTAAGGGCTTTTTTGAGCTTGGCTTTGGTAATCCCATTGGAATCCCACCAAAAGCTGTACCCTCGGCGATGTGTGCATCATCAACATTGAGTGCGGTTGCTTTCACTTGCAGACTTATCTGGTCTTTCTTTGGTTTTGGTCTGTGAGCTTTTACCCACGTGAAGTTTGAATGTGTGCCACCCACAGGGGGACGAGAAATAAGACCCAGTGCTTTCATTATTTAATCCTCAAACTCTAAACTTTAATCAATAATCAATGCTAAATAATTCGCAGTAAATACTTATAAAAGATCAATTGTTGTGCAAAAATACACTGGTATTCGAATTAACAGTGTTAGGTTCACAGAATGAAATGGGATGATTTGAAGTACGCGGTAGCGATACATAGTATGGGTTCTTACTCAGGCGCAGCTAACTTATTGAACGTGACCCATACGACTGTTTCCAGACGCATACGCACATTAGAAGAATACTTAGGCGTGAAAATATTTTTGCAAACTGATGTTGGATTTACCCCGACGGCTGCAGGGCTTGAATTGATCGAAACGGCTGTAGGTATGGAAGATCAACTCATAAACCTTGAAAGGCGCGTCACTAATAATGAGGTGCAACTGCGAGGAAGCCTGAGTGTTTCAACAGTCGATTTTGTGTATGAAGTCTTCAAAGATCAGTTTGCAAGTTTTGTGAGAGCCAACCCAAATCTAGAAGTTTCATTGTCTACGACTAACACGCCGATTTCTTTGACTAGGTTGGAAGCAGATGTTGTTTTGCGCATTACAAATAACCCGCCAGATTACTTATTCGGTCGAAAGTTAATAAACTTGAAATATGCCGTGTACGCATCTGAAGAGCTGGTAAACCAAATAGGCAATGACGCGCCCTATGAAGATTACCCTTGGATACATCACACAGAAGAAATGCAGTCTGATTGGATGGACTTATGGTTGAAGAAAAACGCTCCGAACGCTTCTATCTCTTTCAGGGTGGATAGTGCAGTCACAGCGAGGCAGGCAGTTGAGACAGGAATAGGTGTACACTTTCTCCCATCTGCCTACGCTAATCTTAAACCAAATTTGGTTCGTATAGGACCCGAAGTTGGCGAAGTAAGCTTTTGGTTTCTAACGCATCCAGATTTGAAGACGAATGGACGAGTGAAAGCATTTAGTGACTTTATGTTTAAGGAGCTAAGGGAAGACAATTAGGATTTGCGATAAACCTAGACACCAAGTTAGACAAAATTTTATAAGGTACTGTTTTTATTATCAGGTTGAGTAATCATAATCCGCGTGTCGGGGGTTCAAGTCCCTCCTCCGCTACCAAAATTTTCCAAGAAATAGACCAAATTTATTTATAACCCTGCGCCCGTTTCAATAGAGTTACTGGCACCGGTTTATTCCCAAATTAAAACAAGGCGATCATTTCCTGCGAGCCCAATTTCCTTGGTTCCTGGTGAGAGACTAGACTTCATCTCAACCTTCACGATATCTCCATTCAAAACATCAATTTCACCTGAAATTATGATGTTACCACCGCCGTCCTTACTTAATGTGTAATTCAGCTTATCTCTGCCTTTTACACCTTCTTCCGAGACGTCGAAATGAGTAACGTTCAATACATCATTTTCTATGGAATATTCTATCATATCATAGGCTTCTAAAACAGGTTTGAAATCGTCACTGCTCAACTCAGTGAAATAGCTTAACTTCAGAACTTTGTTTTCTCCAGAAAAATAAGATGGTCGTAGAGCTTCTAGATCTACTTTTTCTGCGGCATGAACAAGTAACTCAATTAACTGTTTTATTTTCGGAGATTGGGTACTTTCAGCTATGCATTCAAATTGGTCGTTTAACTCTTCCCAATTGGATTTGATAGGGATTTCAAGCAAATAAAATTCATTATCTTCAACAATTTTACCACACTTGTCATAGATCGGTTTCCAGTCAGCTTCTAGTTGTTGATCCTCCTCAAAAAGAGTTTCTAACCAGATACCTATAATCAATTGGTCTGGTCTTTTATAAATAGAGATAGTCTTGCGGTTTAGAGATAAATCTGTGTTTTCTATATTTTCAAAATTTACTCTAAATATCTCTGACTTACCCGAGTCATTTGGTGGTCGATAGTCCCTCAATGCAGGGGTCCCCATGCTAATTGAGGATGTATCCATTGTTATGAATTCACCGTCGATATTCTGAGTAATACCAAGCCGCTTAATAGGCTCCGGCACATTAGCAGCTATTTTTTCCAATAAGCGCTCATTAATTTTTGCTTTCAATTCAGACTGAAGTGCTGGGGTTCTGTCCAACAAGCTAATTTCATAGTTTGCTCCACTCTGTGCAGTGTAATTTTCCTCTGAGAGTCTATCATTATCCAAAAGTAACTCTAAAAATTCGCCCTTATCATCAAAATATGGGGCAAAGGATATTCGTGGGTAATACCTCTCGCCATACAGAGTTGAAGCTTTTTGCGTCATATTTTTTTCATTTTCGCCACAACCTCTCCACTGGTCTTTAACTGTGTGTTTATTTATCTCTTCAAAATTCCCAAATAAAGATAAACTGTATTCAACTGATTTATTTGGAGTAACGGTCGTATGAAAGGTTTTATCCCAAAGCGGATCTGATATTCTATCCCAGTGAAAAAGAAAATCGCTCATGAACTGACTTGCCCAGATATTATAATCTGCCGCGGTGCAGCCTCTTCTTGCATCTGTTAGGTTACTGCCATCTTTGCGTATCCCGGACATATATCTATGAAAGGCTAAATAAGCCATTTCTATAAATTCTGGGTCGCTATTCCAAATTCCCACCCTCAGTAAAGCTTGTGCACGTAGTATTCCTCCATTTTGACACGCTTCATAGGACTTAAAGTTATTAATTTTGTGGTTTGTAGGGCATTTTTTGCTCAGAGGAGGTGTGTCTGACGGAAACATTTCAACAGAACGTCGATCCAACCAATCTGAAAGATTTTTGTTCTGTTCTTCTGTCCATTCAAAGCTATCGTGAAACATTTCAATTGCGATCGTAGCCTTGTTGAAAAGAAGCACTTGCAAGAATCTATCTTCACGGTGAACATCTCGTCTCAAGCGATCATTGTTTATCCAAGATAGAAGCATTTGCTCTAACTGTGACCTTAACCTTGGATCAATTAGCGCTCTCAAATAGATTTGGTTAAACTCATTTTGGCAAATAACGAAACCGTCCCTTAAGGTATTTTTCTTCCAAGAAACAGATCCATCGAGATTTTTAGATTGATTTTCAGCTATGTAACTTACGTTACCAAACCAATCTAGGCAAAATTGCATTCGATTGTCGACGTGACCTTTCTCAATCCCTGAATTGAAATTCAAATTCGAAAAATTTGGGTTTATTATTTTATATAATTTGGCGGTTGTATTTAAAGATCCAAAATTAGATTTTGGGTTTTGTAGATTGTACTTAGGGATCTCCACATTGTAAGAGCCCTGGTATTCTTTTAAGTATTTAAAAGCTTGTTTTCGAGTTGGGAGCTGCCAGCCTTTTTGAGGGATACTAATCCCCAAACAATCCAAACCTCTCCTTTCATGTTCATAAAAGGTAGAAGGAAGATCTAATGCAATTAAAGAGTCACAGAGCTCCTCATCCGATAGCGAGGTAGCTGCTCTTTCTTGTGTGACCAGATCCTTCAGTAGACCTGATATCCTTAAGATAGTTAAATCATATTCATCTAATTCTTGACCCCAAGGTTTGCCTATTGCCTGAAAAGCCTCTGACATCGCATTGCGGGTTTTGTTTCCCATTACCCCATCCACAGGACCGGCGTTATAACCAAGTTCATTCAGCAATCGCTGTGCTTTAGCCGTTACTTCATCAGACATTGCTAAACTTGGAAGAAACAGAATTAAAAAAATAAATAAAAAAGTGCGCATCCTTTTACCTTTTTGTAATTTTCATTTTAAATAATACAAAGAAAAATATCATAATGATACTAATAGTTTAACTGCTCAATATGAAACTAGGTTATGTTTGATTGATTTTCAGGTAGGAAAATTTAAACTCGATAGAATACTTAAAACTTAATAATTGTGGAAATAGGTTAGACACTAAAACAGGCAAAACATAGTAACTTATTGATATTTTATACTTATTCTTGCTTTGCAGTTGTTTAGGCGCAATACCTAGACACAGTTAGACACTTTTTCTAAGGTATTGATTCCGTGGTTTAATCTATAAATGCGAAGAAAACGATCAAACAAATCCGTCTTGGATTGAGCATATATCCGGGATCAGCGCTTATGGATCCAAATAGCTTGAATTGCTAAGAGAGGGTTTCTGGCTCACCGTAAACACCAAGGAGTGGACATGAGACACACAACTGGAACCGGGCGAAGATCGTCCGAGAATATCTAAATAAATTTAACAGCCTAGAATTTTGTATAACTAAAATCATTCGCTCAATTGAAGCTGATCGCGTGTGACTTGCATGCGCGTACGCTGCCCCATGAAGTCCATCAAAACCCAAATGCGCTGCTCGGGATCAATTGTATCAACTGTCGCTATAAAATTTGCAAACGGTCCGGTGAGCAGTTCTACACTGTCTCCCACGGAGAGCGTTTTTGGGGGTAGAATTTTGCCTGCACCGTCGCACCGAAGCATCAACCCCGAGACAATTTGCAGCGGCAAGGGTTTGGGTTTGCCCTCAAAGCTTACAAGTCGCGAGACACCAATTGTGCTATTGATTGTCCGCCAGGGAGTCATCTCGGACTCTACGCTTAAAAACATGTACCCAGGGAAAAGCGGCTTGAGATCATTTACAAAGCGTGACGCTTTTCTGCGGGTAATTTCTTGCATGGGCAAGAAGGTCTCAAAGCCCTGGCGGTTCAAGTTCAGCTCAGCCAAGCGGTGGTTGTTTGGCTTGAACTGAATGAGATACCAATCGTTCATAAAATCTGCACCTTCATATTATCGCTCAATTTTGAACAAATGTAACACAAGCTGGCAGGTTGGTAAAGTATCTTGGCTCTATGGGGGAATTCCTTACCTTTCGTGTTTAGGCCAATGATCTTGCACATGGTATTTGAGTAAAGTGCTGAAATATAATAATTATATTTCATTGTAAACAGGAGCGAAAAAGATCTATTTTGACGCTATATTGAGATATTCGGGTTGAAGTATTGCTGGTTTTGATCTAATATTCAAATCTGAACAGTCATGAATAGTCTTGACCCATATCGCCAGTTTGAAACACCAGAGCTTTTGGGTCGCGCCAAGCTCGGTGCGGTAGCCGTTCTGGGGTGTTGTTGTGGCTAGTCGACGTGAAGGGCAGCAGGCGGAAATACGTCTGAAAGTCATGCGGTTGATTTCGCAAAACCCAGAAATGTCTACGCGTCAGGTTGCTTACGAAGTGGGTATCTCGAACGGCTCTGCGTACTACGTGCTGACCGCTCTCGTTGAAAAAGGCTTTGTGAAACTTGGTAACTTCAAAAGTAATCCGCGCAAGGGGCAATATGCATACCTGCTTACACCCAAAGGCATTCGCGAAAAGTCTCTCCTGACGCATAGCTTTATTGAGCGCAAGCAACAAGAATTTAAAGATCTCAAAGCGGAAATCCAAGCGTTGGAGGAAGAAGCGGGTCTTGCAGGTGAGGCAATGCCAGCGCCAAGGGATAAAGCACAATAATGACTGACCTTATGTGTTTTAAAGTCTCCGGCAGTCGCGGTGAAATCGGCGTGAAGATCGCTGATATCTCGCAATTGCTTGGCGAGACAGCAGCGTGTGACATCCGATAATTTAACACTATGTGAATCCGCCCCTTTTTTGTAGGCGCATTACTTTTATGAAATTGAATTGTATATCGTGAAAAAGTTTACTATGATTGAGTTTGAGTGGATGGCTAATTAATTGGTGAAGATGATGCAGGAATCCAAAGTTACGGCAAAAGGTCAGACAACGCTTCCCAGAGATGTGCGTTCAGCACTTGGTTTGGAGGCCGGTGACACAGTGCGCTACATTGTGGAGGATGGTCGCGTTCAAATGTTAAAGGCTAGACATGTACGAGAGATTGCTGGCATGTTGCACCGCCCTGAACAGCGGACAGTTTCACTTGATGAAATGAATGAAGCGATCGCTGAAGGAGCTATTGAAAGCGCGTCATGATTGCTCTCGATACAAACGTATTGGTCCGCTATCTTGCACGGGACGACGATGCTCAGTTTAAAATCGCTGTTGAGTTGATTGATGGATGCACGAGCGATGAGCCGGGTTATGTGTGCCGCGAAGTTATCATAGAGTTGGTATGGGTTCTTGAGCGGTCCTATAAATATCCACGCGAAGAAATTGCAGAGGCGCTGCTGAGTATAGTAACCGCGAGTCAGCTTTCAGTTGAAAGCGCTCAAGACATCGCTTCGATTGTGAACCTGTATCGGAAAGAAGGCTACGATTTTGCCGATCTTCTAATCCGCCAAGCGGCCTTGCGAGGTGGGAACCACATCGTAAAAACATTTGACCAAAAATTTGCAAAACTTGACGGTGTCGAGTTGTTGGGAACGACACATTGAAAACTCGGAGTGTTAATGAGGCGCGCGAGAAATTACCTGAATTAGTCGAGGATGTTTTATTGAACCACGAGCCAATGTTAATATCTGGCATAAATAAAAATGCTGTCCTCATCGCTGAAAGTGATTGGCAGGCGATGAATGAAACACTTCACTTGTTGTCGGTGCCTGGAATGCAAGACGCAATTCAAAGTGGCATGTCAGAAAATATTGAAAGCACATCAAAAGAGCTGAAGTGGTAATGCGATTTAGTGACAAGTCAGTTGAGGTCTCGGCGCAGAAAAGTCAGCGGCTTACGTGTTCCGACGTTGGGGTGTTATGGGTAGGTTGGTGTAGCTTGAGACTTTGTACTAGTATTATTTTTCTGCGATTACTCTCTGTGAACGCACTATATTCGTTATGTTTGGAAGTTTAAATGAGTGTAAATGTAAAATATTTTTTTGATCTCGATAGAAACATACGGACTTATTTGAGGTTTGTTATTGAAACATTGGCTATAATTTTTGCTTATTTTTTATGGCTAACAAACGTTGATGGGTTTGGAAAATTTGATTTATTATTACACTCAGCCAACTTAATGATTTGGTTTGTATTGTACGATAGACATGGATTAAACAAAGACCGAATACGCTTCTCAAACTTAAATTCTTATTTCCCAATTTTAAAAGTATCTTTACTATTGGGCGCAATCTTGATGCTCGAATATTATTTTTTGTTCGGAAAGATCGACATTTACTCTATCTCGTTTTTTTTGCTTTTATCTTCGAACTTGCTTGTTGGTATGAGAGTAATCGCGCGACAAATTATTCGGAGCGAATTGCTAAAATCAAAAGATAACGTTCTCGTTTACGGCACGTCTGACATAGCAATTGACATTGTGAATGCTATGGCTTTTGGAAAAAAATATAATGTTGTGGGTTTTATAAATGATACTCCTGAAAACATTAAATCGCTCGCTGGTTTGCCCGTAGTTCGTTTTGAGGAAATAGAGAACTTTGCCATAGGTCATAATTGCAAACTTGTTGTGCTTGCAAGTCAGACAATTGAGTCCAAAGACTACAAAGAGACACTTCTGAAACTCGATAGGCTTGGGTTGAGTGTAAGTTCTGCGCCTACTATGGACCGTGCATTCGATTACGAAGTGCAATTGAAAGCGGTGAAGCCTGAAGATGTTCTTGGGCGATTGAGTGGAATTAAGATTAATGATGATGTTAGTTCTGAAATACGCAAAAAAACAGTATTGGTGACGGGTGCAGGTGGCTCTATTGGAAGTGAGATCTGTCGCCAAATTTTGCAATATCAACCTGAAAAATTGATAACTTTGGAGTTGAATGAGCTTGCGCTTTATAGTTTGGAGCAAGAATTAACTGAACTACAGAATGAGCATGGCTATCGTTCAAATATCGATTATCATCTAGGTTCTGTTCTGGATGAAGTGCTTGTAGATGGTATTTTTCAAAAATATAATATTGATATTATTTATCATGCGGCTGCGTATAAACATGTTCCTATTCTAGAAGATAATATCGTTGCGGGTATAAAAAATAATGTGTTTGGAACGAAACTTATCGCCGACTTTGCACATCGTTATCGGATAGGTAAATTTGTGCTTGTATCCACCGATAAAGCAGTGCGTCCAACTAACGTGATGGGTGCTAGTAAACGCCTAGCAGAATTGATAATACAAGACCTATCAAATCATAGTGACACCGTATTCACAATGGTAAGATTTGGTAATGTTCTGGGATCTTCTGGATCTGTTATTCCAAAGTTTAAGTCACAAATTAATGCGGGAGGTCCAATTACTGTCACGCACTCAGAAATCACTCGTTACTTCATGTCTATTCCTGAGGCTGCTCATCTTGTTGTCAACGCGGGAACTTTAGCACAAGGAGGAGAAGTCTTTCTCTTGGACATGGGAGATCCCGTCAAAATCTTGGACTTGGCTAAAACTATAGTCAGGCTGCATGGCTTGCAGCCAGTGTTGCCTGCAGATTTGGCCGCTCGGGAGAAACGAGAGAATGAATTATTGATTGATTTCACAGGACTAAGACCAGGGGAAAAGCTTTATGAAGAGCTCCTTGTGGATGGGGTTTCCAAAAAAACATCCAACCCCAAAATCTTTAAATCTGAAGATGGTAGAAGAGACGATCTGGATCTATGCGAAAAGCTTAAGTCATTAGAAATAGCTTTGAATGAAAATCGTCCAAATGCTATCTTAAATCAGCTTAAGAAACTCCCAATTATGTATCAGCCAGCTGACACTGAAGAGCATAAAACGCTCGTTCATGATGGGGCAAGCTATCGGAACTGCGGGATAGATGACCAAGACGATCCTGTCAGTACATCAATGAATAGTTATGATAAGCCTAACTTGCTGCAATCACTGACTTCAACAAAATTTGGACTGGCGATTTTGCATAGATATTTCTTGATCAGACGTCCTATGACATTGGGCGTTAGGGTGGTAATTAAAAGTGAACGTGGAGAAATTTTGGTCGTAAAGCATACGTATGTGCGAGGTTGGCATTTACCTGGTGGTGGGGTGGACCGAGGTGAGGATGTCGAAAGCGCAGCAAGGAGAGAGATATTCGAAGAAACTGGTATTTCTGTGTTAGACGATCTAACATTTTTGGGTTTGGACTTTAATAAAGTAGTTTCAGAGCGAGATCATGTTGCTTACTTCAAAGCTTCTACTAAGGAGGCTGTAACGGGTCGACAAACTGCTGAAATTTCAGAAATCAAGTTCGCAGAAATTCACGAATTGTACAATATTTTGCCCAAAGAACAGCAGAAATTTCTAACTTAGATGATATAAATTACTTGAAAAAGCACTTCCGAAACAAACAAGTTACAGGATTTGGATTTATATATGAAAATCAAAATGGATAATTTTGTGCTGAGCCTTAGTGATACGTTGCGAAATGCAATGCTAAAACTCGAAAGTTTGGAAGAAAAGCTATGTGTTGTTTGCGGGGCTAAAGGGCAGGTCGTTCGGACCGTAACAGATGGTGATGTGCGTCGATTTTTACTCTCTGAGGGTAGTATGGACGATAAACTATCATCGCTGCCAGAAAAGAAGCCAATATTAGCATTGCACGGCACATCTGACGCGGAACTTTTAGATGCAATGGTAAATAATGATATAAACGCCATCGTACTGGTAGATAAGGTTGGAGCCCCGGTCAGGATATGTAGCCGCGTTTCGCTCGATAAAAAAATACTTTTATCGCCGCCGCATTTAGGTGATCTTGAGATGAAGCATGTGCAAGACGCTTTCGATAGTAATTGGATCGCGCCCGCTGGCCCGAACCTCACTACATTTGAAAATAATTTAGTGAAAAATACTGGACACCAACACGTTGTTGCCGTGTCGTCAGGTACGGCGGCACTACATCTAGCGCTTCGGGTACTTGGTATTAGTGCAAGAGACCGAGTTTATGTTTCAGACTTAACTTTCATAGCTTCGGTCCAGCCAATACTATATGAAAATGCAGTTCCAGTTTTCATCGACTCAGAACCCTCTAGTTGGAACATGTCTCCAATCGCTTTGGAGCGAAAACTAATGAAGGATCAAGCTTCTGGAGATTTACCTGCAGCGATTATAGTGGTGCATTTGTACGGGCAGGTTGCCGATATGCCCGCTATAATGCGCTTAGCAGACAAGTATGAAATTCCGGTCATCGAAGATGCAGCTGAGAGCTTAGGAGCAACGATCGATAATAAGCCATGCGGATCAAGTGGCACTTTATCTGTTTTTTCATTCAATGGTAATAAAATGATCACGACGTCAGGTGGTGGTGCACTGGCATCGCATAGCTATAAGTTAATTGAGCGAGCCCGCAATTTGGCGACACAAGGAAGAGATCTTGCTGAACATTATCAGCACTCTTCGATTTCATACAATTATCGCTTGTCTAACGTGCTAGCTGGTATTGGGGTAGGCCAACTTTCTGTACTTGCTGATCGCGTGGCGAGAAGACGTGAAATTTTTGAGTTGTATAGACAAGGCCTGACGGGCAACATTGGGGTCTCCTTCCAACAAAACACACCAAACAGTTTTGGTTGCCGTTGGCTGACTGTTGTTGAATTTAACCCAGATATTATCGATCTTCATCCATATCAAATTATGCGCAGACTTAGTCAACTCGGTATCGAGAGTCGACCCGGGTGGAAGCCCATGCATATGCAGCCACTATGCGGCAAATATGAATTTGAGCCACACTCTGAAGAGCACGTTGTATCTTCCTCTCTCTTCTTGCGCTCTCTATGCCTCCCGTCAGGCAGTGCAATGTTAAATACTGATGTTGAGCGCGTTGTTAATTCAATCGAAAATGTTATTTTAGGGGGTTAGAATTATGTGCGGTATTTTTGGCGCTTTTAGCTTCACACGTACTCCTGTAGAGCCTGCGATTATAAACAGTATGTCCCAAAGTATTTACCATAGAGGCCCAGATGCAGATGGTCAATTCGTTGATGATTTAGTTGTAGTAGGTAACAGGCGTCTCTCGATATTGGATATGACCAACGCGAGTAATCAGCCATTGTATTCAAGCGATAAACAAGTTGTTTTGGTACAAAATGGTGAAATATATAATTACATCGAGTTACGTGATGACTTGCGGAAATTGGGTGCTCAATTTAATAGTGCGGGTGATACGGAGGTATTGTTGCGTGCCTATGAATTCTGGGGTGCCGATTTTGTCAATCACTTAAATGGAATGTTTGCCATTGCTGTATACGATCGTAACTTGAGTAGGCTTCTACTTTATCGCGATCGTCTCGGCGTCAAGCCACTTTATATAGCCGGTTCACCCAGCGAAGGCCGGATTTGGTTTGGATCTGAAATCAAAACTATCCTCGGCAATGGTCAAAAATATGTTCCTAATATGGATGCTTTAGCACAGTATTTTGCCTTAAATTATATCCCACAACCGCATACAGCGTTTTCTGGCATCTGCCATTTGCCACCTGGGCATATGGCCTGCGTGAGCATTGAAGGTGGTCTCGAAATCACGCGTTATTGGGATCTAGCTTCTATTTCTTCAGATACGCTAATGAGTGAAGCTGACGCTAAGGCCGGGTTACTCAAATACCTAGATGATAGTACACGGATACGGATGCGTTCGGATGCGCCATTTGGAGCGTTCCTTTCGGGAGGACTGGATAGTAGTTCGGTCGTAGGGTTCATGAGCATGTACCAAACTGAGCCGCTGAATACTTTTTCGATTGGGTTTGAAGATGTACGTTTTGACGAAACAAAATATGCATTGGCAGCATCCAAACGCTTTGGAACTGTACATGAAAACCAAGTAGCTGATCCCCAAATAGTTAAAGATTGGCCGCGCTTCATTTGGTATTGTGATCAGCCCCACGGAGATGTTTCTTTTATGCCAATGGACCAAGTGTCTCGTCTAGCTGCAAGGCGAGTGAAAATGGTAATGACAGGTGATGGTGGAGATGAGCTTTTCGCTGGATATGAAAAATATCTCAAGTTATTTCCAGCTGGAAATACTGAAAAGTTACCAATTAATTGGGAAGACTCGTTTGTCAGATCATCTGGATTATTGCAAGAAGGCCAAGCAGAAACACTACTATCTGGAGAGCTGCACGAAGCCTTTCACGATGTAGACCCTTACCGCGCACTAAGCCAGGAAATTCGGCGCGCTGAACATCAAGATCCGATCAATCGAGTCCTTTTCGCAGAAACTACCACATTGTTGCCAGGTAATAATCTAGTCAAGCCCGATAGAATGGCTATGGCCAACTCTCTTGAAATACGTTCGCCATTTCTAGACTTCCGGATGGTAGAATTTGCTTTCAAGATGCCAGGAGAGCTAAAATTAGGAGCCGGCGAAACAAAGTGGATCTATAAACAGGCCGTCGAACCACTTCTGGGTGCCGAATTGGCTTGGCGAAAGAAGCAAATGTTCACAGTGCCAATTGGAGAATGGTTTCGTAAGGAGCTTGCAAGTTTTTGTGGTGATGTGCTTTTGGATGGACGACTTGAGGCGCGTGGAATTATTGCAATGGAAAAACTGTCTGACATTTTGGAAGCCCACCTTGTGGGAAAAGCAAATTATACGCGTCAGTTGCGGGCTCTACTTTCACTTGAAATTTGGTATCGATTATTTATAGACGCAGACGAGCATTGGTTAGAACTAGCTAAGCCAAATAAAAGTGAGATAAAACAATGAATGTAAAGCAAAATGCATTGAACCTTGATCTGGATTTTAACCAGTTTTTGCCTGGTTTGAACGATCCCAAACGCAAATATGGCTTGCCTAGTGAGATACTATTCTGCGTCAGTTGTGGTGTTTCTAATCAGCGTCCAAATTCTTCAGTAGAATTTCGGCATACGGAAGAATCAGAAAAAGATACGATTGCATTTAACGATAGAGGGGTATGTGACGCCTGTCGTACGGCAGAAATAAAGAAAGAAATTGACTGGGAACAGCGCGAACGTGAGCTTGTAGAATTATGTAATAAGTTTAGAAGTAGAAATGGTTCGTATGATTGTCTTGTTCCGGGCTCTGGTGGAAAGGACAGTTTTTATCAGTCCTGGGTTTTAAAACATAAGTATGGAATGAACCCACTAACTTTAACGTGGGCGCCAAACATTTATACCGACTGGGGCCGGCATAATTTTAATGCTTGGATTCATTCTGGTATGGATAATTATCTAATGACTGCTTCAGGACGTTCGATGCGCCTGCTGACTCGTCTGGCGATTGAAAACATTTTTCATCCGTTTCAGCCTTTCATGATTGGACAGAAATGCTTTGCTCCTAAGATGGCATTGCTTTTTAAAATTCCACTGGTGTTCTACGGTGAGAACGAAGCTGAATACGGCAATCCAATCGATGATAATTCCGATGCACTGCGCTCATATGATTACTTTACTGCCTCGACTGATGAAAATATATTTTTAGGCGGCGAAAGCATTGCAAGTCTGATGACAGACTTTGGTTTGTCCCGAGCGGACCTGAGTCCGTATCTTCCATCGGATGTAGCCCCACTTAAAGATCTAGGGGCTGAAGTGCACTATCTTGGTTACTATCTTAAATGGCATCCACAAGATGCTTACTACTTTGCTGTTGAAAACGGTGGATTCAAGGCGTCACCCGAGCGTACGGCGGGCACATATTCGAAATATGTTTCGATCGACGATAAGATCGACGATTTTCACTTTTATACCACTTTCATTAAGTTTGGTATTGGCCGAGCCACCAATGACGCAAGTCAGGAAGTGCGCTCAGGCGACCTAGATCGCGAGGAAGCAATTGCACTTATTGACAGGTATGATGGGGAGTTCCCAGAGCGATGGGCTGATGAAATCTTCCGATACCTTTCTATAGATGAAAAGAGCTTTCCAAAGGCGCACAAGATGTTTGAGCATCCTGAGATGAACCGTGAATATTTTGAAGCCTTGACAAATAAATTCCGCTCGCCACACCTGTGGCAGTTTGATAATGGCGAGTGGAAGCTAAGAAAACGTCTTGCTGACGAAAAGCTTTAAAACGAGATTAGCGATATGCGCAACCTGAGATTAATTGCCCGCTTAGACGTAAAAATGAATTGGCTGATTAAAGGCGTTCAAATGGAAGGTTGGCGAAAGGTCGGTGATCCTGCAACATACGCAAAATTTTATGCTGAAAATGGCGCAGACGAACTTTTGTTCATAGATGTGGTCGCTAGCCTTTATGATCGTAATAACCTAAAAGAAATGGTTGAAAAAGTGGCTAGTCAGGTATTTATACCCATGACTGTTGGTGGTGGCATTCGCTCCGTAGCGGATGTAACAAACCTCTTAGCCTGCGGTGCTGATAAAGTAGCGCTTAATACAGCGGCTACTCGCGATCCCTCGCTAATAACTGCGATTTCTGACCGCTTTGGAGCTCAAGCTACGGTAGTCTCGATTGAGGCGATCCGAGGTGATAGTGGTGGCTGGCAGGTAATGACTGACAATGGCCGCAATCACACTGGTAGGGACGTGCTGCAATGGGCTCGCGAGGCCGAGGACCGTGGTGCCGGTGAAATCGTACTCACAACCATTCATACTGAAGGCTTGGGTGGCGGTTATGATCTTGAAATAATCGAAAAGGTTGCCGATTTGGTTGCGATTCCGGTTGTCGCTTGTGGTGGCCTTGGCACAACTGCACACTTAAGCGAATTACTACAGAAAACAAGAGCATCGGGTGCGGCGATTGCTCAAGCACTGCATTGGGAAAAGCTACAGCTTTCCGATTTACGATCGACACTTTCTAATGAGAACTGCTTCGTTCGACCAATCTGATTACACTTGCGATAATTAACAGGGTAGCTGCTGTGCACCCAAAAACAAGCACTAATGACAGGAAAACACGGATGAACACAAAACGTTGCGTCGTTGTAGATTATAAGATTGGGAATGTTTTCTCTGTCATGCAGGCGTTGAAACACATTGGTGTCAATGCTGAACTGACTGGTGACTTGGATCTGATATGCAATGCTGAGCGCTTGATCCTACCAGGTGTAGGTGCATTCGGACGAGCGGCTGACCAATTACGCGCTCTGGGTATAGACGAAGCGATTTCAGATTTTATTACCTCGGATCGGCCGTTCCTGGGGATCTGCGTCGGTATGCAATTATTGATGGAGAAAGGTTTAGAGTTTGGAGAGCATAAAGGGCTCGGTTACTTCAACGGTACAGTTGAAAAAATCGACTTGCAAAACAATAATTGTCAATCGCTGCAAGTGCCGGTCATTGGATGGAATAAGGTATTTGAGCCGGTTGAAAGCCGTTGGGAGGGCACCCCGTTTGCGTCCGTTGACTCTGATAATGCCTTCTATTTTGTGCATAGCTTTTCGGTGCGTCCTGAAAATGAGAATGAAATTTGTGCATTAGCACGTGTTGGAAATGGTGAGGTGGTGTCAGCAATCAAGCGTGATAACATCCTGGGAGTACAGTTCCACCCTGAGCGATCTTCAGTCGGTGGGTTGAATTTTTTGAAACATTTCGTGGAACAATGAATGAATTCGACTAATAATTTACGTGCATTACCGAAACCAAATAGCATAGATTTTCTGTTTGTATGTTACGGTGGAGGGCACATCCAAGCTGTCGTACCTGTAGCCTTAACATTGCAAGAACAAGGTTACAACATATGTGTGTTTGCCATAACTACCGCTATTGCCGTTTGCGAGACTAAAGAGTTACCGTATTTCACTTATGCGGATTTGCCACAAGCTAGTGACGAAGATGTTCAACGTGAAGGTACACGTATGGCTGCAGCTTATCCACTCAATGGGTCAATTCCGTTTGAAGAAACTCGGGCTTACTTGGGTATAAACTTCAAAGATTTAGTACAACAGCATGGGTTGGAGGAGGCCAATTTAATTTATGGAGTGGCGGGGCGGCAAAAGTTTTTTCCAATAAATCATATGACATATTGTTTGGAATACCTGCATCCAAAAATGCTAATAGCTACAAACTCACCAAGAAGTGAATTCGCCGCTTTGAAAGCCGCTAGTAATCTTGGAATACCCTCTCTTTGCATTGTAGACTTGTTCGCACTGCAAGAAATTACGTGGCTTAAAACACCAGGCCTGGGGACAAAAATCTGTGTATTGAATCAGGGTGTGAAGGACATGTTTATTCGTGAAGGGCGACCAAATGAAGAGATTGAAGTCACGGGAAACCCAGCTTTCGACCGGATACATGATCCAGCAGTGATTCAATCAGGGAGAGCTCTGCGTAAAGCTCGTGGCTGGGGCGAGGGGCGTTTCACAATATTATACGCCACCTCAACGGAACCTAGCCTTCACCCTTTTACAGGCGAAGTTGGAGACAAACTTTTACCGAGACGTATTGAGGAACGACTGCGCAATATATTGAAGTGTCACTCTGACTTAGAGCTAGTAGTGCGTTATCATCCTAGCGATCTTCAAGAGTTCAAGTCAGGCGAAAGGATATACGCTAGCTCTCAAACTGAAGATATTAATGCGCTGGTTCATGCTGTTGACATTGTGGTCGTAACTAGCTCCACGGTTGGGGCGCAGGCATATTTAGCAGGCGTACCAGTAGTCGCCATAGAATGTTCAATTATGTCGAAAGATACACCTTATGCTGATTTTAAAATGGCACGAAGGGTCCCGTCGCTCGACTCCCTTGAAGAAGTATTTGTCGATGAGATTAATCGTTTAAAAAGGGTTCAGACAAAAAAGATTAAACTGCAGATGCATGATAATACAACCGCTACCATCTCTATAAGCGAGCAAGCTACGCAATTGTTGCGATTATATGACTTTGCATTAACATCAAAACTGGAGTGAATGTTTTATGGCCCACGTTAGACAATTTAATTTGATTTTCAGTCATTGAGAGAAATTATGAAATTCCTAATGATTGTTCAGCATCCCGATATTGCTTACTATGTCAGCAAGCATGGAGTAGACCGCTTGTTTGTGGATCTAGAGTACATTGGAAAGGATATTCGCCAAAAAAATAGAGATACTTGGAAAAGCAAGCAGACGATGGATGATGTATCTATAATTCGCGACGCAGCTCCTAGTGCGCACCTTTTGGTTCGAGTAAATCCATTAAATAATGGAACCAAGGCTGAAATTGATGAAGCTATAACACGCGGTGCGGATAGCATTATGTTGCCAATGTTTCGTTCAACTGATGAATTGGCGCGTTTTTTTGATATTTTGGATGGTAGGGTAGAAGCGCTGCCGCTGTTCGAGACATATGACTCTCTATTAGCGATTCCAGAGATAGTAGATAAATTACCTATAACGGGAGCGCACATAGGTCTTAATGACTTACATTTGGACATGAGATTAGATTTCATATTCCAACCAATTGCCAATGGCGTGTTGGAAGCTCCTTGCAAAGTATTACGTGAGAAAAACATTCCATTTGGCATAGGCGGTATTGCTCGTGCGAGAGAGGGTATTGTAAGTCCCGAATACTTACTGGGCGAACACGTTAGGTTAGGATCCTCGGCTGCAATCATATCTCGAACATTCCATCGGCAAGCGCAAAGCATGATTGAGTTGCAAAAGAATATGAATTTTCCTAGTGAACTCGCTAAGCTTCGTGACATTTATGCAGCGTTTCAATCACAAAATGTAGATGCGCTGGAGCGGAACCGTAAAGATACATGCAACCGGATCAATGATGTCGTTGAATTAGTTCAGAAGCAGAAGTCGCAGATGGGTAAGTCATGAGTGCAAATATTTACCTTGGTAACCGCCGTATTTCGGCTGATGACCCATGTTATATCATCGCCGAAGTTGGCGTGAACCATAATGGAAGTATAAGTCTTGCTCATAAGATGATCGACAATGCCAAAGAGGCTGGGGCTGATGCGGTTAAGTTTCAGGCCTATAAGACAGAAGCGCTGATCACAGAAAATACAGAGAAAGCTGAATACCAGAGGGAAACCACCGGAGCTGGGTCGCAAGATGATATGTTACGGCAGCTGGAGCTTCCCGGTGACGCGTTTTCGGAACTGGCTAAGCACTGTGTTGAAGTAGGGATAGATTTCATTTCAACTGCCTTTGACAGCGATAGTCTTGAGCTTGTATCTAAACTTGACCCAGTGTGTCTTAAGTGGCCATCTGGTGAGCTGACTAACACCTTATTTCTCAAGCAGGCCGCTACATATGACCTGCCGATCTTGCTTTCAACCGGAATGGGTACACTGTCCGAGATATCAAATGCACTAGATCTGCTAGCACTAAATGGCTGTGATGACGTGGCTATTTTGCAGTGCGTTTCGAATTACCCGGCTGCTATCGAAGATCAGAATCTACGTGTGTTACCAAATATTGCTGCTGCGTTCGGAAAACCAACTGGTTTTTCTGATCATACCGAAGGCCCATATGCTGCACTAGCAGCGCGTGCCTTGGGTATGTCAGTTCTTGAAAAGCATTTTACAATGGACCGTAGCATGAAAGGTCCAGACCATGTAGCTTCGATTGAACCAGCAGAATTTAAGCAGATGGTGACCATCTTACGCAAAGTAGAAAAAGGTCTTGGTGACGGGGTAAAGAGACCTCTTAAATCTGAACATAGCATCCTTACAGTGGCCCGCAAAAGCTTGGTCTACCAGTACGACCTGCCTGCCGGTCATATATTGGACTTGCATGATCTGACTACGAAGCGCCCAGGTGATGGCCTTCCGCCCAGTAATGCCGAAAACTTTATTGGTCGCATTCTAAACCAAGCTGTCGTTCGCGATGAAAAGGTTGCTTATTGCCATGTTTCATGATGAGCAACCTGCTCTATGTTTATTCGGCGCCGGAGGACATGGTAGGGTGGTTGCCGGCATTGCTAGGCGTATTTGGCGAGGAAAGGTAATCTTTGGTGACAACAATCTAACCGTGGGAACATTAGTTGATGGCACGAAAGTTGAAGTGTCGAATTTAAGTGACGTAGGAAAATATAATGTGCTCGTGACTGTGGGTGAAAACCGTATCCGGCGCAAACTGCAGATGCAAGCAGACCAGCTAGGGCTCAAATGCGCCTTTTTGGTTGCGGACACTGCGAGCTATTTTGCTTCAGACCCTGGAGGCGGCAGCACTATCCTAACTTCGACTGTAGTGAATCCAGGTGCAAAAATCGGTCGTGGTGTGATAATCAACACTGGCGCGATAGTTGAGCATGATAGTACAATCAATGATTTTTGTCATCTGGCGCCAAACTCATTAGTATTGGGGGGGTGCACGTTGGATAATGATGTCTTTCTTGGGGCTAACTCTACTGTTTTGCAAGGCTTATATATTTGTCCGGATGTAATTATCGGTGCAGGTGCTGTGGTCGTCTGCGATATAACTCAGCCTGGTACTTATGCAGGTGTTCCTGCTCGTAGGATAGGCTAATTATATAGCTTGATTTCTAAAATTTTCGGATTGAGCGTAAAGTAAAGATTATTGCCACCTAGTAATCACAAATTTATAGTTCACCAAGCTTAGATATAATGGTAACATGACAGAGCCTAAATTAGTTTAATCAAATGCGAATGAACATAAACACCTTTAACCGAATGCTAGTGTTTATGCCGCTCGTATTTTCTGTACTGTTTGAACTAAAAAAATTTAAAATTTGGTATCAAATAATATTTCTTTGGGATCAGGGCGCTACCCCGTTTCAAGAATTGCTTCAGCTATCCCCACATTCGTTCAGATACTTTCTGATGTATCCAGTTATATATATTTCTGAAAGCATTGGTGTTGATAGAGACTTTTTCTTTTCCCTGATCATCTTATTCATTGGGTTTTACGCTGTGAGCCTTCTGTGTGCCTCGCTAAAGATCATGAAGGGCAACCACAGGCGCCAAATTATCCCCTGTTTATTTATCAGTGTGGTTATTGTTTTTCTTCTTTTTTACATGAACGGACGTGGTGCAATTGCATTGTGTGGCTTTGCGTTACTTGTTAATAATATCATAAAATTAGAAATGGGTATGACGCCGAACGTTTGGATATTTACAAATATCTTTCTAGCCTTATTACTCACTAGTGTTAGCTCTGGAACTCTTGCAGTGTCATTTTTGACCTTATCAATGTATTTGTTGCAGCAAATAAAGCACATATTGAGTGGGATTTTGAGAGTTCGTTTTTTTGTAGAGCGTTTCAAAATATTTTTTGTATGTTTGTTATTTTGCATTATTTTTAGCAGTATTATTATCGTGGGTTTTGAAAAAAATTTAAATTTCTACGGTGTCGGCTACGAAGGCTTTGTCAACATGTTAGGCCACGGAATAGGTGCCGTCCTAAAGCCACTGTTACATTCTATTTCAATGACGTCACTTATAGCTATTGTCTGCATTATCGGTATCATATTGAACACAATAGTACAAAGATTCCGATACTCATTAATCGTCAGGATCCTCATTATTTGTTGTGGATGTGGTCTTTTTGGTTATACTACACTATCAATGGCGATTGTCCCCTTATTAATCTTGTCAACTTTGTATTTCCCGTATGTTAGTGCGTCAGCGGACAGGGCGACCCATTTGCGAAATGCAACATAATTGGTTTAATCTAGATTAATTTAAAAAAGGTGTGAAATGATTGATGTTGCGATAATCCCAGCGCGTGGTGGGTCGAAACGACTACCAAATAAAAATTTACGCTTTATTGGCGGAAAGCCATTGATCGCATGGACTGTTGAGGCTGCTCTTAACTCTAACTGTTTTAATCGTGTCGTTGTTTCGACTGATGATGAGTTGATAGCAAAAGCTGCTAGTGATGCAGGAGCAGAAGTCCCCTTTATGCGACCAAAAGAGTTCGCCTCCGACAAAGCAACTGCTATGGATGTTGCCATACATGCAGTCGATTATTTGGGCACGCCTGATCTTTTCGGTTTCTTACAACCAACATCACCCCTTCGTACCTCTGCTCATCTAAAAGAAGCTACATCCAAGTTTTTGACCTCGGGAACTGATGCATTAATTTCAGTCAGCAATGGGAAGCCATCTAGTTGGTTGTTTGAAATAGATACCAAAGGTGAATTGTCCAAGTTATTAAATGGTGATGTTGCTTCCCATAGCCAGCATGCGCAGATGGTTTGCACACCAAATGGAGCAATCTATCTGTATCGTACAGAGATATTTCTAAGTTATAGAACGTTTTTTCCACCGAAGACTATGGCATATGAAATGTCCTATATCGACAGCATCGACATTGATGATTTAGACGATTTTCAACTGGTTGAATGTATTGTGGACAACGGGCTGAGGCTTGCTCAAACGCGTTGAACAAATTTATTGGTGGGTTGAGATCATCACTTGATGCTATGCTCAGTAAATTTAAACTCATAAGCCTTTGGTGTTGGCAATGAAATCTGCCTTGATGGCATCAATACTAATCAGCTTTACCCTTCTTCTTGGACGGCTATCGGGATTCATTCGCGAAGCTTTAATAGCGAGCCAGCTTGGAACTAGTGCATCAGCAGATGCGGTAATTTTAATCTTAACATTGCCAGATTTTATGGTAGGTTTCCTAATTTCCGGTGGGATTAACGCAGCTTTATTACCAGCGCTAAAACAGCGTACAGGAAAAGATAGAGTTCTCCTCTCCCACTATGCAGGATCTGTGATCACTTTGGGTTTTTTAGGACTTGCGTTGCTGCTCTTTATTTTTGCGGACGTGATTATACAAATTTTTATTCCAAGTGTGGATTTTTATGAATCAACAGGGTTTATTACTGGTTTCAGTTTGAGCACGATCGCGCTGCCAGTTGCTGCGCTGATTGGAGTATCGGCGAGTTACCTTAATACTAAGGGGCGCTTTTCCATACCTGGTCTCAGCGTTTTGATATTTAACGGAACAATATGTATTTATCTAATGCTGCCTTTTATTGATCCTACTAATCTAATCTATTTCGGAGTGGTAGTGGTGCTTGCGTCTATTCTACGACTTTTGTTTCAGCTGGGTTTTATGCTTGAAACGTTCCAAATCTACGGAAATTCAAAATTTTTCTGGCCTGAAAACTTCATTCGTAAATTTTTTGAGGGGACAATAGGATTTGGCGTCATGGTAGCGGCGATAATAGTTTTTCGTTCGTTTCATGCTTTGAATGGAGCGGGTGAGATGGCTGCTTTTAATTATGCTCACAAGCTGTTTGAGTTACCTGCCGCCTTACTAATTGCGCCTTTGTGCATAGTACTCTTACAGATTCTTTCAGGATTGGATGGCAATGACAAGAAAACTTTCGCAGATAATACACACGCTGGGATTTTAGCGAGTTTTACCTTAGGTTGTGTCGCCACTGCCTTGGGATGGATTTATATGCCGCTTGCTGTACAGATTATTTTTGAGAATGGCACTATGACCATGCTTGAAAGCGAGCACATAACCAAGATTGCACTATTATTGTTCACCGCGTTGCCGTTTTTTGCAATTTTACAGGCTTCTGCAGTCGCTCTCAGTGCTCAAGGTAATCCAAGAAAATTGACAATTAACTGTTGCTTTGGGCTGATCTCAGGTGTCGCGACAGTTGGAATTGCTAACTTCCAAGGATGGCATCAAAGTTCGGCTGCGATCGGGTTCTTAACATTCAACCTAATTGCTGCAGTCCTGTGCCTTGGCTCTATCTTCGGTTGGACAAATCCAAAACGCAGCACTTTGAGATTGGTACTCATAATGATCATCAAAATATCCATAGCAGCGGCTTTTTTTGCATATATTCAAACTTTAAACCAGAATATTTCTATATTGATGAGTGTTGCGTCAAGTATATTGGCGTCGTTCTTGATGGTAGCGATTAACTTGCCAATTTTAAAACCCTTAATAAATATGAAATTTAATAAAAATTAAAACACACAGCAGATATTATTACTTTTTTGAATGAAAGTATGCGCGAAGCTACGTGTAATAATCAGTTTCTAAATAAATATATATTTTATCGATGACTTAGAAAATTTTATAGCATACGAGTATGATTTTGGCATGAAGTAAAGATAACATATTTTCATTTTATGTTTTCATCTGATCATTGAAATGCTTGGAAATTACAGTCTGGTTCATTGGAAAAAAGGATAAAGAAAATGTGAACAGTAATATCGCGAATCTAAAAAAACGTATCGATTGCAGAGATAAGTGGTAGTAATACGATAAAGTATATGATGAGAATGATAATCGTTTTGGCGAGGGTTTGTTAATGAAGAGAACAGCTGATGAATTCTATTTGTCTGAAAATAGTTTGGAAATTAAGCAAAGCTTCGTAGAAGTTGCAGACGAAATTGACCTAGAAAACTTTGCGTCTATTGCTGATATTGGATGTGCTACAGGTGCTTTTCCTTACTATCTTAAGGTTAGATTTCCTACCGTTGAGGTCATTGGAATAGAATACCTCGATAGCCTTTTAAGTAAGGCTAAAAAAGAGTTTCCTCAAATAGAGTTCAATAAAGGCAACGTCTTAGATAATACATCGGTCAGTCGAAAATTTGACGTAATCACTATGCTTGGTGTGCTGTGTATTTTTGATGATTATAAATCGGTAATTGAAAATGTTCTGGGTTGGCTGAATCCAGGAGGACGCTTGATATTGCATAACATGGTTAGCGAGTTCGATATCGACGTAATCATCAAATATAAAACTTCATCTCTTGACTCAAATTTAGGTAGTTATGAAAGTGGTTGGAACGTGATAAGCGAGAAGTCCTTGTCACTTGTTGCCGGAGCGAACAATGCTGAAATTGTTTCATCGAAGCCGTTCCATCTGCAAGTTGATCTTCAAAGGAAAGATGATGTGATGAGAAGTTGGACAGAAAAAAATATTCACGAAAAACGAGAAATTTATAATGCTTTACATTTGCGCCAACCGCAAAGAATCGTGACAATAAGAAAGAGAGCGTGAGCCTTGTTTTGCAAGGTTATTTAATTATGCAGAGTAAACGCTTTCTTGGACCGCAGTTTATGAATATGATTTACAGCACGCGCTTCACATTAGCCAAATAAGGATATTGGATCCACAATAGAAGTTAAGTGTCAGAATCGCAGTGAAAAAGATGATATGAATTACACGCACTCAATAATGTTTCATCACTTCCATGGAAGCAAACATTTACCTTCGCAAGGCAGTCTAAGTGCCGACGATTTTTCCGATATGTTGGATTGGTTGCAAAATAAATACAATCTAATTGGTGCAAATGAATATCTGCATAAGTTCGAAACCTCTAATTTAGCAGACCGTGACATCTGTTTATCATTCGATGATGCCCTATTGTGCCAATATGACATTGCTTTACCAATATTGGAAAAGCGTAGGCTTGATGCATTTTTTTTTGTATATTCATCCGTATTTACTGGTACCCCGGATAATTTAGAAGTATTTCGCTATTTCCGGACAAACAAATTTACAGACATAGAAGATTTTTACAGTCAGTTTTTCGAACTCTATGAAATTAAATTTCAGGATAGAATTGGTGAACACAGAACTCGATGTGTGAATATTGGATATCTTAGCGCATGGCCAATCTATACTGAAAATGATAGGTTGTTTAGATTTCTTAGAAACGAAATTTTAGGTGTCGAACGTTACGAGGAGTTAATGTTACACTTCATGAAAATCAAGGTGTTCTCGCCTGCTGCAATAATAAATGATCTTTGGATGTCAGAAGTTCATCTCAGACAACTTTCTAACTTAGGACACCTTGTAGGGCTACATTCATATACACATCCAGTACAAATGAGCAAACTTAGTCACCGAGAACAACTTCTTGAGTATAGAAAAAATTTAGAACATCTAACACCGATTGTTGGTGATATTATTTGTATGTCTCACCCATGTGGTGATTACAACGAAGATACAATAAAGATCCTTGGCGACTTGGGTTTGAAAATCGGGTTTCGCTCTAATACCGCCATAAGCACGATTAATAGTAAATTTGAAATTCCCAGAGAAGATCATGCAAACATTTACAAAGAGATGAATTCATGAAAATAACTGTTTTTTCAAGTAACCAACCAAGACATATTAGCTTAGCGAGAGAGCTTGGGAGAATTGCCGATGAAGTATTCTATATATCTGAGGTAAATACTGTGTTCCCTGGAAAGGTTGCTGACTTCTTCAACAAAAGTGAAGTGATGCAAAAGTATTTTGAAAAGGTAATAGCGTCCGAAGCAAAGATTTTTGGTGAAATTGGGTTTATTCCAAATAACGTTCGTACGTTATCAATTAAGAGTGGTGATTTAAATCGTTTGAACAGATCAAAATTGGAGGAAGCTCTTAAATCTGATGTCTATGTAGTTTTCGGCGCGAGTTATATAAAAGGGTGGTTAATAGATTTTTTAGTAGAGAATTACGCGCTGAATATTCATATGGGTATCTCTCCTTATTATCGGGGCTCATCGTGCAACTTTTGGGCTCTTTATGATAATAATCCAAATTATGTGGGCGCCACTATACATATGCTCAGTAAAGGTCTAGACAGCGGTGATATGCTATTCCATTGCCTTCCTAAATTAAGTGATGGACACTCTCCATTTGATTTTACAATGCAGTCTGTTGCCGCCGCACAGTATGGCTTATGTGAAGCGTTAAGTGATGGCAATATATTTTCTATGGACCGTGTAGCCCAAGATAAAAGTCAAGAATTAAGGTATACGCGAAATTCTGATTTCACCGATCAGGTTGCCAATGACTTCCTAAGCAGGCAATACTCTGTCAACAAGAAGGCGTTGACAAATTACCCAGAACTTCTTCGACCTTTATTCTATTAAAGTCGTCATTAAGTGAGCGATTGGCAAGGTAAAATATAGCACTATAGAATGCGGTTTGAAGAATGAAAATCAAGTTGTTTAGTATATTTTGGGTAAGGCTGAAGTCATTTCATGATACAAGGTCAGTAGTTTAATAATGAAAATACATTACGTCACCGGTAGTCGCGCAGACTTTGGTTTAATGAAAAAAGTACTGCAGTGTTTGGATGCGCAATCCAATATTGATATCGGTTGTGTGGTGACTGGTCAGCATCTAATAGAACATTATGGTCTCACGCTTTCTGACATTATCGACAGCAAGCTAAAAATTGTTTCCCAAATACCCGTTGAACTAAACGGTGAGAGCGGGGCCCAAATGGGAAGAGCGTTTAGTAAAGAGTTGCTGGGTTTTATTGATTTTTGGCAAAGTGAACGTCCTGAATTGGTCTTAGTTTTAGGTGATAGGGGGGAAATGTTAGCTGCAGCACTAGCTGCGATACATTTGGGCATCCATGTAGCTCATATTCATGGTGGAGAAGTTTCTGGCACGCTAGATGAAAGTTTTCGACATGCAATCTCTAAATTGGCACACTATCACTTTACAGCTACCAATGAAGCTGCTGAGCGGCTTCTTCGCATGGGGGAATGTAAAAGTCGTATATGGGCTGTAGGTGCGCCTGGACTGGTCGATATTGGCAAGGGTGTAATTCGCGAGCCTAATTGGTTGAGCAACACATTCGATTTAGAACCTAAAGGTGATCCAGTAATAGTTGTATTTCATCCCGTGGTGCAGGAAACGTCCTTAGTATCTCAACAATTTAATGTACTTTTGCAGTATTTATTAGGTGAGGATTGTCATGGTGTAATTATGCGTCCGAATTCAGATTCGGGTGGGAAACGAATAGACAAAGTATTAGATGAGCTAACGCAACAAATAGAAGTAAAGAAACGCTTTCGGGTCCTAAAACATTTAAGACGTTCTGAATATCTTAACTGCCTTGCAAACTGCAGGATGTTAGTTGGTAACAGTTCTTCTGGCATTATAGAAAGTGCTAGTTTAGGCTTAGCATGTATTAATATCGGTGTACGTCAAAAAGGTCGGTTGCGTAACGAAAACGTGGTTGATTGTGAGCACATGTCTCATGAGTCACTGCGTATTGCGTTTGACGAAGCCCGCACCTTGGGTCCCCCTTTTACCAATCAGTATGGCGATGGAAGAACTGCTGAAAGGCTTGTGGATTTGCTGTCGACGCTTCAACTATCACAAGCAGCGCTAACAAAAGTTAATGCATACTGAAATTCTTCTTTGACACTAGGAACTAATACTTATGCTACGTAAGCGGTTATCAAAACATAGAGATAGGCCCTCATTTAGATTCACTATGATATGTTTACGGATTTGTGATATTTGTATTGCGTTGGGCGTTTTAATAGTCTTAGCGTTACCAATGTCTCTAATTGCCTTGATAATATGGCTTGAAGATCGTAATCAAGTTATATTTACTCAGATACGGGTCGGAAAACTAAATCGTAAATTTAAAATTTTTAAATTTCGCACAATGATATACGACAGCCAGCGCTATCAAGGAGATTACATAGATACGCTTTCTAAAGATGATTTACGAGCTCGGTTTGAGACTACTGAAAAGAATGATTTACGCGTTACAAAAGTGGGTAAGTATATTCGACCAATTCATCTGGACGAATTACCGCAATTGATCAACGTTTTATTTGGGCATATGTCTTTGGTAGGTGTGCGGCCAGATGTGCCGATTCAGGAGTTAGATTATTCGCCACAAATTTGGTCGCAGCGGCATTATTTGCGGCCTGGCATAACTGGACTTGCACAGATTAATGGTGACATTAAAAGTTTGGAAGAACGGATAAAGCTTGATTTATTTTGGATTAATAATGTTAGTATAATATTATATTTTAAAATCTTAGTAAAAACACTCTTAAAGGTATTAAGACGAAACAGTATTTAGTTACGAATACTATAACTATTTTGTAGCTTAAAAATGATAATGAAGTGGAAAGATTGTTGTTGGTTACTGAAAATCGGATTTCTTTGCTCGTTTAATCCAAATATTGTGTTGCGAAAACCGCAAATACCGCGAAACGGTACTCGGATCTGACCAGCCCCCGGCGCGCATGATGGCGGCCAAATCGTATCCCCTAATCAGTAAGTCCTGCGCGGCGCCCACGCGCAGTGAGTGCCCCGAAACCTCCAAGTCACTCGGCCGCTCGCATCTCTTCACCTTCACGACACTGCGCTTGATGATGTCGTTAACGTTCCTATCGCAGATGGCGCGGTCCTCGCACCGCCCGTGATTAATGGCGCAGAAGACGGGCTGAATTTCTGGAGGCTTTAGCCGCAGCCACTTCTGAACCAGCTTCGCACTTCTCTCGGAGCCGAACACGAGCCGACCCCTCCCGTATTGGTCGGTTTTACTTTTCCTAATCATCCCCTTCAGTGCGCCGTCCGGCGTGAACTTTAGGTCGTCGCTTCGAATGGCCACCAATTCCGAGCGGCGCGCCAGGAAGTCGTAGCCCAGGGATAGGAGGGCGCGGTTGCGCTTGCCCGCGAGTGTGTCGGGCTGGGCGTCGATCATCTTGACGAGGATGTCGTGGTTTATTCCGACGGCCTGCCTCTGCTCCAGGCATTTCGAGCGCTTCAATCGCCGAATTGCGAGGTAGACTTCCTCGGTGCGCGTCTGATCCTCAAATCCCAGCATTCTGTTTAGTCTCCGCAGTGATGCAATCCGCCGGCGGATTGTGCTGTAAGCGGAGTTCATTTGCAGGCATTCGATGTATGCGCAGAGCGTTTCAGGGTCTATTGGGAATGGCGTAAGATTTCTTTCATCGCACCAATCGACAAATGCGCGCGCGTCGGCGTAATATGACTTCAAGGTATTCGGCGCATATGCTCCTTGCAGCTTGTTCAGAGTATCTTCGAGTGATTTATAAAAATAGCTCATATGAGCTATAATAGTGCATAAGGTTGATTGAGTCAATGCTGACTTGTGATCAAATTAGAATGTCGCGTGCTGCACTTGGGTGGAGCATTGCAAAGTTGTCTGAAAAGTCGTCGGTGAGTGTAAGCACTATTAAGCGATTAGAATCCCAAGAAGGTATATCAAAGGCAACTGAAGCAAACTTGCGCCTTATCCGCGAAACCCTGCAAGCCGCCGGCATAGAATTCATTGGGGACGCGGGCGACGGGCCTGGCGTGCGCCTCTGGTCAAAATCGAATCAATCCTGACGGATAGTCAACCGCAAACTATATGCAGTATAAAGATATTGCGGTTTTCCCATATGTAGTGGTGTGGTAAACTCTGCCCAACAATAACAACTAAGAGCAGTTACATGGCGCACGACTTAAATCCAACTATTGGCGGTGACTTTGGATCACTGGCCATTAACGATTTACTACCAGAGCGCCCGGCGCTCATTGGCGAGTTCAGCCCGGCCTATGAGGCCTTCCGGGAGGCGACAATCGCCGACCTCGCGCCGGTCACAAAGTATGAGTACCTCCAGGCGCTACAACTCGCGGACCTGAACTGGGCCATCCTGCAGGCGAAGGCCTGCGCGGACGTGGAACTCTCCAGTGGAACGGAGCGGACCGTCCGCGCGCAGCTTAATGCGAAACTCGAGGGCGACGGCGAGCGCGAATACAGGCGGCAGCTATATGCGTTCGAGGAGGCCGGCGGCGACGAGGATGACTTCGCAGACCCCGTCGACTGGGATGCCATCGAGGAGAAAATTGAGAATACCGTGGCCGGCCTGAAGTCCAATGATCCAGGTGAGCGGGAGGCTGCGACGGCTGCGGCAATTGCGCTGGGCGTCGACCCGCGGCTGGTCCTCAGCGCGCAACTCGTCAACAACTTGGGGTATCGGCGCCACTCCGAGAAGCTGCCCGACCTGGAGAAGCGCGCGCGCCTGCTGTCGGCGGAGTACCGTGAGATCCAGAAGGCACGGCCCATCGACGTCGTCCCAGTTTCGGGAGATTGAGGAAGTGACGCGGCGCTCCACGGGCCCGAAGACTGCCGAGGGGAAGGCAGTGTCTGCTCGAAACGCGCGCAAGCACGGGCTGAATGCACCCCCGGACGAGGACCTGGTCGCCACGTGGTTCAACTTGATCCTTGATAATGGAGGGGACGCCTACGATGAGCCCAACGCGGATGAGCCGAGGCGCGAGGCGGCGCTGCGGCTAGCAATCGCGGAGGCGCGCTACCACCGCGCCCTGCACAAAGTCGACACGCACGACACGGAGCCGAATTCTGCGCAGCAGGTGGCAAACAAATTATACGCAGACGTCCGCTTTATCTTGGTTGGACTGCCCGAGAGGGTCGCCGACGGGCCTGCGGATCCGTTTGACTTGGAATACGCCGAGTTTGGCCTGCGGCAAGTAGAGAAGTTGCTCGTCGAGGTGGGACGTGAGCGCCGCCTCTACCGGCGCTACCTCGGTGAGGCGCGGGCGCAGCGACGGAAGGCCCTACGGGATTGGTGCGCCTTCAATTGAGACGAAAACTTAAATTCCCGAAACGAACTTAAATTACAATCTATAGGAGAGTAAGCCTAGCGCCTGCGAATACGCCGATAAAGCAAGCCGCAGCCAATCCCCAGGACAACTCCGACGATATCCGCTATCCAGTCGTTTATGTCTGCGCTGCGGTTGAAGCTGGGCTGGATGAGTTCAATGACACCCCCAAAGGCTGAGGCGCCGATGAAGACCGGCAGCAGGCCAAATCGGCCGGTGCGGGCCACCGGGAAGGCCAGCGCGGCGAAGGCGACTAGGTGCACGAGCTTGTCGCTGCCCTCCGCCGCCGGCTGGTCCATTGGCCAGAGCATCGCGACGGTCAGGGCGAGCGTCACGGCGATGGTGAGGGGGATGTCCAGGTACTTGCGCATGCAAATCGCCTAACTGCGCGGGGCGCAGAACAAAAGTGTAAGCTTTCGCTTGGGGTATACGCGGTTAAGTGGAAAGAGGCGGAAAATCAGGGGCTTGGGGGTTCCGATAAGCATAGATTCTAGGTCGTAATTGTGCCCAAGCTAATATTTGCACAGGGTCCCAAACCCTATCTATCTCAATGCTCTGGCTTACTATTTTGCGCATTATTTTGCGCTTCTTACGATGCACGAATAGTGTAGCGTTATGGAGCGGGATACAAAGAAGATTATAAAGCGTCTCAAACGAGAAGGTTGGACCCTTCGCAATGTTAAAGGGTCTCATCACCAATTCGTCAAAGATGAAAACCGTCTTACGATCCCTCACCCAAAAAAAGGGATCTACCCCTTGGTACAGCAAAGGCTATCGCAAGCGCCGCGGAGTGGACTGAGAGAAGTGATAAATGAAAACATATTTTGCAGTGGTCAGCAAAGATCATGACAGCGCATACGGGCTGTGGTTTCCGGATGTAGAGGGATGCTTTTCAGCGGCGGATCGTGAAGAAGATATCATGAGCAATGCAATTGAAGCGCTTTTACTCCATCTCGAAGATGAAGAACATCCACATGCACGGCAGGTGCACGAGGTTGCGAGTGATCCCGCGGTTGCACAAGAGCTTGCATCTGGCACATATCTCATTGCTGTGCCGCTCGTGACTGCTAAAAATCGTTCCGTGCGTGTCAACCTAAGTTTAGACAAGGGAATTGTTGATGCAATTGACGCCGCCGCTCGGATGCGGGGGCTATCTAGGCCGGGCTTTTTGGCTGAAGCTGCGCAAAATGAAATTCGAGGGCGTTGACAGTTTAAATAGAAATTTTTCTCGGAATGTCACCCGCGCTTTATACTGAGATATAAGTTCTATCCAAATATGAATGCGCGTATTTGGGAACTTAAAACAAGCTCTATCGATGTGGTGTCTGCGTGTCGTAACCGCAGTATTTATGCCGTTACTGATGATGCTGTTTCACCAGGCCGTGGCGTGCGAGTGACGATGGATTACAGATAGGGTTTTAGCTTTCACAGCGTCTGCTTGAGATTTCGATAGAAATTTTCATGAGACCCGAGAGCGAGCAGCGTTAGTGTCAAAACTTCATCTTCATAGATGTATGCTAAAAGGTTCAGTTGATTGACCATTTTAAATTTGTAGACGAGGACTCCACCTAGATCTCCAGATTTACGATCACCAATAAGTGGGTCCTGCATGAGAATCTGCACAGCCTTGTCCAAATCAGACTTCTGGTTCAGGTGCAGCTTTTTAACGGCTTTCGCAAACTGCCGAGACTGAAGGACTTTCATCTTTTATCCAAACTCGTAAGGCGTGACGTCTCCACTGAGAACTTCTCGCTGCGCCAATAAGATTTCTTTAATAAAGCTATAGGGCAAATCAGGGTTTTCCTCTGAAATTTTCCCGATCGTGGACCAGTATTCGATCTGCTTGGCGGTTGAGCGATGATATACATCGCCATAGTGACGCGCCTGCTTGATCAGCTCATCAGACAGTTTTACAGATTGGGGCATGGAAATCTCCTTTGCGCAATAGTGTCGCGAATGGTTGCAAAATGCAACATAAAGATGATGTATGCCAAGAAAGGCTACTGGTAGTTCAGCTTGCTCTGGATTACTTTACAGTAAACAACCATCCAGTCTTGATTTAATCTCATAAGCGACAAAAACTTCCTTGAAGTGAATACGAAGGTGACTTCTACATGGTAGCGATGGCATTGCTAGCGCTTCTATCTAAAACCGAGTTATATAAATCGAAATAAAAATATTTAGCCAGCAGACTTTTATCTTTAATTGAATGGTTGCAGCCACGATTTTTTGTAACCCAATATGATCCAACTAAGCGGTGTGAATTTGATCAGTAGGTAATATAAGAAGACGCTCACAACAAATGCCCCCAAAACTGCACCAATTAACACCTGAAATTGTGACAAACCCATAAGCTTTTCAAGCAGTTTCCGTGATTTTTAAGCTTATGATTTGCCTTTTTCTGACCTAAGTTGGATCGAGGGTTGCGGGTAAATTTAAAAAACCCCGAAAGCGAATACGCGGCGAAATTTCAGCCCCTTCAAACAGCGTATAGTTTGGGAAGCGATGAAGAAAACTTTCTAATGCGATCTTCGCTTCCAACCGCGCGAGTGTCAGTCCTACACAGGTATGGGGCCCTGCCGAAAACCCTAGATGCCGTTTGGCATTGGTACGCTGAATATCAAATTCATCGGGTTTGGGAAATACATCTGGGTCACGGTTCGCGGCGCCAATACACAAATGAATAAGTGTATCTTTGTCCAGTAAGACACCATCGAGTTTGATTTGTTTTGACGTTTGCCGGTTTCCAAATTGGTTCGGAGATTGAGTTCGTAGAACTTCTTCGACAGCGGTATCAATTAAGTTAGGATGAGCAACAAGGAGCGCTTTTTGCTTGGGATTGCTCCAAAGCATATGAAGTGCACTTCCTATCAAATTTGTCGTCGTTTCATGTCCTGCATTCAAAATAAAAATACAGTTCTGCAACAATTCAGTTTCCGATAATTCTTGATTGTCTTGTGCCCGTATTAGGCGGGTCAAAACATCGGTCTCGAGGTCTTTGGGGGCTTTTTTTCGTCTGGAAACAAGCCCCTTGAGATAGTTCTTGAATTCGCAGACTGCTGCATTGCCTTTTTCTAATTGACTGCTGGTCAAATTGGGCTCTAAAGCCCCGAGGATTGCCAAAGACCAGTCTCTCAATGGCTCACGCTCTTCCATTGGTATTGCGAGTAAATTCCCAATAATTTGAATTGGAATTTTACTTGCATAATCGTCAATTAAATCAATTTCCTGCGTTTTGGTAGATTTTAGTTCTAACTCGTCCAATAGAGCAATGACTGTTGCCTCTAACCCTTCTTTCATGCCCTGAATGGCTCGCGGGTTTAAAGCTGCCGTCATTATTTTGCGCACTCGGGTATGCAGTGGTGGGTCATTAAAAACCAGAGATGTAGTGTGGTGTTCAAAGAGTGCAGAGCCAACACCAAATTTTGGGCTAAAAGCTAGTTTTTTATCCGAAACAAAAGTGTTAACATCCTTGTAAATCAAGTTTAAAAGAGCATGCTTTGAAACAATGACAGAGCCATCATTTTGGGGCAATACAGAGGGGCCCTCTAAAAGGTCCTTGTAGAAAGGATATGGGTTTTCAAAAAAACCGTCTGGAATTCTAGATAAGTCAAACATGTTTTTAACGTGAACCGACCTGCTCTATCCAGAGACTAAAGCAGAATTAGGCGGCCGTCTATAAATCTTATCCAGCAGTATTTTAGAAAGCAATTGATAGATCCAGTTGTTCCGATTATCTATTTTAAGAGGAATTAGGAATTTGGTGCTGCTGCCAAAAAACTCCCGCCAAAAGAGCGCCTGATGCAAGACTAGAGTACGGTTTTATTTGAAGGAGAGTTATAATGTCCAATTTTGTTGCGCTGCTTGGTACCAAAGGTGGCCCTGCGATTAATCCGGGCTCTAATATGCCAACATCTAACCTTCTTAATTTGGATGGGCAGAAGATAGTCGTTGATTGCGGCCTGGGGGTTGCGCGTGGGCTCACCAACCAAGGCATGCACTTAAAAGAACTAAGTTTGATTTTCATTACACATTTGCATTCCGATCATTATCTTGAACTTGGCCCGCTTCTGCACACTGCTTGGACAGCGGGACTTAAAACCAATGTGGATGTTTATGGCCCTGCGGGATTGGATATTTATTGGCAAGGGTTCCTAGCATCAATGAAAAGCGATATAGATCTACGGATTGAGGACGAAGGGCGCCCCGATATCCGCGAGTTGGTGCGGTTTCATATTATCGACCAACCCGACGTTGTTACACTGGGTGATTTACATGTAACGGCTCTGCGCACATTGCACCCGCCGTTGATTGATACATTTGCGCTGTCTTTTAAATCTACAACGAACCATGTTGTGTTTGGTGGAGACACTGCATTTTTACCTGAGCTTGCAGAGTTTGCAAAAGGAGCTGATTTGCTTATTCACGAAGCGATGTTGGAAGATGCGATTATTCCTTTGGTGAAAAGGGTTGGCAACGGCGATGACCGGCTGTTGAAGCATTTGTATGCATCACATACATCAGCGTCGGATGCGGCCAAAATTGCTGCTTTGGCTGAGGTAAAAATGCTTGCGCTTAATCATCTCATTCCAACCGACGATCCTAACTTTACAATTGAACATTGGCATGAGGCCGTAAAGCCCAATTGGGCGGGGCAATTTTTCTTAGGCGCTGATGGCTTGAGGATTGAGTTGAGTTAAGAAGTGATAAATATGTCTTGTTTTATTTAGAGTATTTAAAATCATTAGCCATATACGATGCCATTTTGTGAGACATAATTTTGCAGAAATATTATATATTTGTCGGAGTAAGAACACGAAGAGGCCTTTTGCCCAGTGTTAGTTTTACGGGCAACTCACCTAAAAACTCACCATCGCCGTAAACGAGTTTTGCCCAGGAACCTGCGGTTTGGTTATCAATTTCGCATTGTGCAAAATAACTGTTAGTCACTTTTGGATGGGAGAGGTGCTTTCCTGAAATTGCCCTGTTTAGAAGATTAATGGCTGACAGTCTTGTAACAGAGCTTGCAGATAAAACATTCAATAAATCGGGCTCTTGTCTTGCAAGCGGCGCAATGAAAATTCCGCCTCCTGTATATTCGGTTGCAGCGCCTGCAATAATTAAGTTCTCTTGGCGGGTCTTTTTACCGTCTGTATTCAATTGGTAGCTATGGCACTTCAAATTTATAAAACAAAGTAAAGAGGCCAAGGTGTATAATATCCTGCCTTGCAGAAATGGTATTTTCGATGCGCGAAAAGCGGCCTCACTGAGCAGGCCGACGCCGGCGCATGTCAATGTGATCCTCGAGTGGTTTGAAAATTCAACCGACGCATATCTTGCGTGGTGTGTGATGCCATTTTTTAGGGCTAGAACTGTGTCTTTTGCATTGTTAATTTTTAAAGACGACGCAAAGTCGTTGCCGCGTCCAAGCGGCAATACAGTCATCAATCCACCTGTTTCAACTGCTTGTTGTGCAACGATGTTTTGCAGTCCATCACCGCCGCAAGAAACCACTATTTCACCTTTTAACATTGCGTCTTTGGCTGCTTGGCCAGAGTGTTCCGGTGAGCTTGCAACCAAGACCTGTGATTTGTTTGGGTCGGCAATTTCAGCAATGAGTTGTTGCTTTGCCTTCAGGCGCATCTTTCCCGACTTTGGATTTATCAAAAAAAGATATCTGTCACCTTGTTTCATCAATTCATGCCATTTTTTATTAGAACTGACAGGTAGGATAACCGAAAGCTGATGAAGTTAAAGAATTTTAACTTCTATTTTGCATAAAGAGCAGAAGCGGGTTGGTCAAATTTTGCGGTCCCAACACAAACTAAGGTAGATAAAAATCAAACAGTCGCCTCAAGCGCATGTATGATCGGAGAGAAATCCACCGGTGCCAAGCTGGCACCGCCAACCAAAGCGCCATCGACATTTTGCAGAGAGAATATTTCCTCTGCATTGCTTGCTTTTACAGACCCTCCATAAAGCAAAGGAACATTATTGGCCGCCGGGCCAAATCTCTTGAGTAATGTGCGGCGGCAGAATTGATGCGCTTCAGTGATTTGCTCCAATGTAGGGATTTTACCAGTGCCAATTGCCCAAACCGGCTCATAAGCGACAACCATTCGAGAGGGATCAACCTTATCTGGAATTGACGCCTTTAATTGAGTTTCTAAAACCGCAATCGTTTCACCTGCTTCCCGCTGCTCGAGAGTTTCTCCAATGCACACCACTGCTGTTAAGCCTGCGCTTTGCGCCGCGGAAGTTTTGTCTCGCACGATAGCATCAGATTCATTATGGTTTGCCCTTCGTTCAGAGTGCCCTAAAATAACTGCCTTTGCGCCACAATCAGCGATCATATTTGCGGAAATGTCTCCGGTATGGGCGCCGTGCTCAGCCGAATGACAATCCTGAGCACCAATTTTTAGCGATCTTGCAATTTCACAGGCTTTCGATAGCAGAGTGGCCGGTGGGCAAATCATAATATCAACGCGCGCGCTGTCATGAGCGGTGGCTAATTCTGCAATGTTTTCAAGGGAAACTTGAAGACCATTCATTTTCCAATTTCCAGCCACCATTTTTCTCATTTTTCGCCTCATATAATTTTTACTTTCACCGTCTTCTGTAGTAAAAATTGCCGTAATGAGCAAGGAAGGTAAGAATGATACCACGGCTGGATGCGGGTTCATTAG
>CABXKH010000013.1 GCA_902512685.1 Paracoccaceae bacterium
ACGCATTGGTCAAAATCGGCCCGGCTCAGCGCGCTATAGCTGCCGGCGGTGCAGACCTCAGCATAAAGTTCATCCGCATCAAAAGGCCCGGCACAGGCGACCAATACGATATGCTGGCAGAGCACATCTAATGGTTTGCTGCCGCGCTTTTCACCATCAAGATCATTTGCGATCACGGCTTCAAGCGCGGCCACGCATTCAACAACCTCAAACCGGTTGGCTGGAACAATCAAGGCTTTGGAGGGGGCATTATAGCGGTGGTTGGCACGCCCGATGCGCTGAACCAAGCGCTTTACATTCTTTGGCGCGCCAATTTGAATGACCAAATCCACATCGCCCCAGTCAATGCCAAGATCTAGGCTACCGGTACATACAATTGCGCGCAGCTTTCCTGCTGTCATTGCGGTTTCAACGTTTTGCCGCTGCACCCGATCAAGGCTGCCATGATGGATCGCAATTGGAAGATGATCGTTGTTGGCAAGCCAAAGGTGATGAAAAAATATCTCTGCCTGTGCGCGAGTGTTGTGAAAAATAAGTGTCGTTTTATGCTGTTTAATCTGCTCTAGTACAGGCTCAACCGCATAGCGCCCGCCCGCTCCGGACCAAGGTGGAGGCACATCGGTTTTAAGCATTGATATATCGGGCGCTGGTCCGCCATCGGCCAGACAGACGGGGCAGCCATCGGCTGAGCCGGATAGCAATTCGGTGATCGCCTGCGGATCATCCACTGTGGCAGATAATCCAACCCGCCGCAGGGTGGGACAAATTCCATTGAGACGACTTAATGCCAAGACCAGTTGATCGCCGCGTTTGCTTTCGGCCAATGCGTGAATTTCATCCACCAATACCCTTTGCACCCCGGCAAAAATTTTTGTGGCCTCTGGATAAGAGATCAGCAGCGCAAGGCTTTCTGGTGTGGTCAAAAGGATTTGTGGCGGATCGGCCCGTTGGCGACGTTTGATATACGAAGATGTATCGCCGGTGCGATCCTCAACTTTAATATCCAAATTCAGATCATGAATTGGGGTCATCAGGTTGCGCTTTATATCTGCGGTCAAAGCTTTCAGCGGTGAGACATAAATAGTGTGCAGGCCTTGGTGTGGGTGGCTTGCCAATTCTGCCAGTGTGGGCAGAAATCCGGCCAGAGTCTTTCCTGCGCCAGTAGGGGCGATTAACAACTGGGCGGGTAAATCGGCACTGTGCAGCATGTCGCGCTGGTGGGGAAACAGGTGCCAGCCTTTGCTTGAAATCCATTTAAGAACTATGTCGGCGCTGTTTGTCATTAGGGTTTTTTAGCCCAATTAATTGGTTTGGCTAGGCACAGCGCGCTCTAGAATTTTGCCCTGCACAGCATATTAGGTAATTCACCCGCTCGCCGTTCCATCGAATACCAAGAAATATCGCACGTCATTACGCGGCTTTGATTTTGGCTGAACCAATGTGTTGACATAGAAATCAAAGATGCTGTGCACCCTTTGTAACGTCTCTGAGGGGCCTCCGATTTCCAAAAGCGTGATAAAGCCTTTGTTCAGCGCCATTTTATGGCTGACAGACTGACGCTCGATCAGAAAGGTGGTAAACCCTCTGGGCTTGGCGCTGACGGCTTGCGGGGTCGCGCTTTCCACTTTTAGCTGCAATTCAACCAGGTTATTGGCTTGTGCATTGATTTTACTGGTGACAAACAGACCACTGCGCAATTGTGAAATAGTGATTTGCGAGCCCTTGGTCAGGACCGGGGCATCAAATGCTTGACCAAAAAAAGCTGTTTGGGCTTTTGCCGAACTAATGGTTAACGTTTGTTGATTAATAGTCGGGATTTGATGATCGGATATGAACTTCTGCTTCTTTGATATGTCCATAAGCAGGGTGAATTGGCTTAAATCTTGCGATTTTGCGCTGGCGGAACTTCGAGGCTCTTCAAAAAGTTGGTTTTTGCTTTTTAGGCTGGCAATCTGAGGCTCGCTTAATTTAATTACATTAAGAGAAAATCTGTGTTTAACAGCAGTGTGCAGTGTAATGGCATTGGACACTTTGCCCGGGAAAAACTGCTCTGCAATTTCCATCGCCAGCTTTAATTTTTTCGAGCTGCTAACAGTTCCGGATAATATGACCCCCTGATTGGCAGGCATTACGCGCAGCTTATCTTTTGGCAAGACTTCGCGAAGTCTGGCGCGTAATTCACGCACATCGATTTCGACTTTAACCTCGATGGTTTTTAAATGAGCACCGCTATCGCTTAGAAAGGTAAGCGAGGTCAGACCAGGTAATTTACCAATTAAATATAGCGATGTATCCGATACCACGGAAAAATCTGCGATCCTGGGATTGGCAATGGTAACCTCTTGAATGCCGTCGGGAACCGTGATGATCAGCGACGTATCGGCATGAAGGCGCACCGACGTGTCAATTTCACTTAGGTTTATAGACTGTGCAAAAGTATGGGCTACGCCCAATATACTTAGCATTGCCGCAAACAAAAGTCTGATCACATTAGTCGTTTTCATTTTTGCCCTTTGGTTGCCCGATCACTGTTTTGTGCATCATATATCCAGTTGATAGCAATAAAAGTACCAAAATCACAACGGTTTAACAAAAGTGTCCGGGCAGTCCGAAAACAATCACGCGGTCCAGGGCTTAGATCTTTAATTTAGCCTAGTCGACGATTGTGGCTTCGGTTGAGGCGCGCATCTCAGCTTCGCTGACGCCCTCGGCGCATTCGACGATTTTCAGACCGCCTGCAACCACATCAAGCACACCCAAGTTGGTGATGATCCGGTCAACAACGCCCTTGCCCGTCAGCGGCAATGTGCAGGCTTTTAGCACTTTGCTTTGTCCGTGTTTGTTGGTGTGATCCATGACCACAACCACGCGGCCCACACCGGCCACCAAATCCATCGCACCGCCCATGCCTTTGACCAGCTTGCCGGGGATCATCCAATTGGCCAGATCGCCGTTTTCGGCCACTTCCATTGCGCCCAAAATTGCCATTGCAATCTTACCGCCGCGGATCATGCCAAAGCTGGTGGCACTGTCGAAATAGGCGGTCTGCGGCAATTCGGTAATGGTCTGTTTGCCGGCGTTTATAAGATCGGGGTCTTCCGTGCCTTCGACCGGAAACGGGCCCATGCCCAGCATGCCGTTTTCCGATTGCAGCGTCACCTCGATCCCTTCAGGGATATAGTTGCTGACCAGCGTTGGAATGCCGATGCCTAAGTTGACGTACCAGCCGTCTTGCAGTTCTTGCGCAGCGCGCGCGGCCATTTGATTACGGTCCCACATGATCAAATCTCCTTTATGCGGCTGGGCGCGTTGTGCGCTGTTCTATGCGTTTTTCATGCGCGCCCTGGATCAAGCGGTGCACATAAATCCCCGGAAGGTGAATAGTGTCTGGATCAAGCGATCCGGTTTCGACAATTTCTTCCACCTCGACAACGCAGGTCTTGCCGCACATGGCCGCTGGAGGATTGAAGTTGCGCGCTGTTTTACGAAACACAAGATTTCCGGTTTCATCGGCTTTCCAAGCTTTGACAATCGCCAGATCAGCAAAAATACCGCGCTCCATGACATAGGTTTCACCGTCAAAATCTTTGTGCTCTTTGCCCTCGGCAATCACGGTGCCAACACCGGTTTTGGTGTAAAACCCCGGAATGCCGCAGCCGCCTGCGCGCATCCGCTCGGCCAACGTGCCTTGCGGGTTGAACTCAAGCTCTAGCTCGCCCGAAAGATACTGGCGCATAAATTCGGCGTTTTCGCCCACATAGGAGCTGATCATTTTTTTGACCTGTTTGGTCTGCAGCAAAATGCCGATGCCAAAATCATCCACGCCTGCATTGTTTGACGCAAAAGTCATATCCTTGGTGCCAGCCTCTTTGATAGCTTGCAGAAGCAGTTCCGGTATCCCGCACAGGCCAAAGCCGCCCGATGCGACAAACATCCCGTCAAACAGCAAACCGTCTAACGCTTCGGCCGCTGATCCGTAAACTTTCTTCATTGAAAATATCTCCCTGATATGACTTTAAAAGATATGTGACCAAAGCCGGGCGCAGAGTCAATTCAGAGCTGGGTGTCAAAAGTTTAAATTCGCACAGGAATTCGAAAAAACCTTGGTTTGGCTGGGTAGATCAAAGCCTGCTTGAACAAAGCAGCGCAATTTTGCCGGCAAATCGGTGCGGTAAAAGTTATTTCGCTTTGGCTTTCTTTCGGGCGGCGGGGCGCTTTTTGCCACCTTTTGCTGCTTTTTCTGCGATTAAAGCCACGGCTATATCCATGGTCACGTCTTCGGGTGCCACATCTTTGGGAAGTGTGGCGTTGATTTTCCCAAATTTGACATAAGGGCCATAGCGGCCGTCCATTACATTCACTTGGCCGCCTTCGCTTGGGTGCTCGCCTAGTTCTTTAATCGGCTTGGCCGCCGCCCGCCGCCCGCCGCTGCTAGCCACTTTTTTGGCAAGCTCTTCAACAGCGCGGTTCATGCCAATGGTAAAGACTTCGTCAACTTCTTTGATATTGGCATAAAGCGAGCCGTGTTTGACAAACGGCCCATAACGGCCAATGCCGGCTTCGATCATCACACCGTCTTCGGGGTGCGGCCCAACTTCACGCGGCAAATCAAGCAGCATAAGCGCCTTTTCCAAATCCAAATCAGCAGCTGACCACCCTTTGGGCAGGCTGGCGCGGGGCGGTTTTGGAACCTCTTCAGTGGCCTCGCCGCGCTGCACATAGGGCCCAAACCGGCCAGTGCGTAGATGAATTTCATCACCTTCATTTTCACCTAAAAGACGATCACCGCTTTCGGCGTTTTCGCCCGAGATGGGGCGGGTGTAGCGGCATTCGGGATAATTTTCACAGCCAACAAAACCGCCGGTGCGGGACGTCTTTAAATGGAGGCGGCCCACGCCGCATTTCGGGCAAGCGCGCGGATCACTGCCGTCTTCTCGGGCTGGATATAGTTGTGGCGCAAGATTTTCATCAAGAATATCAAGCACCTGCGTGATACGCAGTTCTGAAGTTTCGGCAATAGCTACCGAAAAATCACGCCAAAACGCCCCCAGCACCTCTTTATAGTTTGTTTTGCCAGCGCTGACATGATCAAGCTGATCTTCCAGCCCGGCGGTAAAATCAAATCCGACATAGCGGCGAAAGAAATTCAGCAAAAAGATGGTAACGATGCGGCCTTTGTCTTCGGGAAAGAGACGGTTTTGTTCTTTGCGGACATATTCGCGTTCTTGAATGGTTGTCACGATACTTGCGTAGGTTGACGGGCGGCCAATGCCAAGCTCTTCCATCCGTTTGACCAAGGTGGCTTCGGTGTAACGCGGCGGCGGCTGTGTGAAGTGCTGCGTGGGTGTAATGCTTTGCTTGACCAGCGCATCGCCTTGCGCCAATTGCGGCAGGCGTTTGTCATTATCATCGCCTGCCGTATCATCGCGGCCTTCTTCATAGACCCTTAAAAACCCGTCGAACAGCACCACCTGGCCAGTGGCGCGCAGCCCTACCTGCGCATCTTCGCTGCCGATCTCGACAGTGGTGCGTTCAAGCCGCGCGGCGGCCATCTGGCAGGCAATAGTCCGCTTGTAAATCAGATCATAAAGCCGCCTCTGGTCGGCATCGGTCAGCTTTAAGCTTGCCGTATCGCGGCGCGCATCTGTGGGGCGGATACACTCATGGGCTTCTTGGGCGTTCTTTGCCTTGTTCTTATACATCCGAGGGCTGCTTGGGACATAGTCATCGCCGTAACGATCTTTGATGGCATCTCGGGTTTCCATGACCGCTTCGGGGGCCATATCGATCCCGTCAGTTCGCATATAGGTGATCAGCCCGGCTTCATAAAGCCGCTGCGCTGCATTCATGGCCTGCCGCGCACCCATGCCAAACTTTCGCGAGGCCTCCTGCTGCAGCGTCGAGGTCATAAAAGGCGCTGATGGATTGCGGTTAACGGGTTTGGCTTCAACCGATGTGACCTGCAGATCACGGCTGTTGATTGCCTGCACGGCCAATTCGGCCTGCGTGCTGTTTTCTAAATCATGGGTATCTAGCTTTTTGCCGGCCAAACTGACCAAACGCGCTTCAAAATCTTGCCCGCGCGGTGAGCCGAGCAACGCTTTAACCGACCAGTATTCGCGGGCGTTAAAGGCTTCGATTTCCATTTCGCGCTCAACGATAAGCCGCAAGCAAACTGATTGTACCCGTCCGGCAGATTTTGCACCGGGCAGTTTGCGCCACAAAACAGGCGAAAGATTAAAGCCCACCAGATAATCAAGGGCGCGGCGGGCCAAATAGGCCTCGACCAATGGCGCATCGACCTGCCGCGGGTTTTGCATGGCTTCGGTGACGGCTGCCTTGGTAATTGCATTAAACACAACGCGGCTGACGGGCGTGTCTTTTTTAATCGCTTTGCGTTTGCGCAGCGCTTCTTCAAGGTGCCAGCTGATGGCTTCGCCTTCGCGGTCGGGGTCTGTTGCGAGGATCAACTCATTGTCATCTTTAAGGGCATCCGCAATGGCTTTGATATGTTTGCGGCTGTCGGCGCCAACCTCCCATTGCATTTCAAAATCGGCCTCTGTGTCGACTGATCCGTTTTTGGCTGGAAGGTCCCGAACATGCCCGTATGAGGCTAAAACCGTGAAATCCGAACCAAGATATTTATTGATTGTCTTTGCTTTGGCTGGAGATTCTACCACAACGACCGGCATGCAATTTCCTTTCGACTCGGTTGGGCCTCTTTGGCGGCGGAAGATGCGTTTGATTGAGTGTGTTTGTCAATGCAGCCATTTCGAAACTCTGAAAAAAACAACAATAGTTTGATTGAACACCCGGGATGTAAGGCTTTTATAGGTGTATTTTCAGAATATTTTTACGGTTGGTCTAGCGACACCAGTCCGCCGGGCTGACGTTGAACTTTTCGGGCAATTTCAAGCTCTATCATAGCCGCAGAGAAATCTGCAGAATTTGCTTTTAAATCCCGAATTAGCTGATCTTCGGCCAGCGGCGAGGGCCCCAGCCGATCTAGGATCAACTGATGAAGCTTGGCGGTTTGCTGCAAGCTGCGGGGTTTTTGGGTGCTTTTGCTCGGCACAGAGTGCCCGGGCGCTTTTTCGGTTTGCAGCGTAACTGGCCCGATGGCTTCGATAACATCTTGGGCAGAGCGCACCAGCGTTGCGCCGTCGCGGATCAGCAGATTACAGCCCGAAGCGCGCGCATCAAAGGGATGCCCTGGCACGGCAAGCACGTCGCGGCCCTGATCTAACGCTGTTTTGGCAGTGATTAAACTGCCGGATTTACTGGCGGCTTCAACCACTACAACCTGTTGGGATAGCCCGGATATCAAACGATTGCGGATTGGAAAATGCCGGGCTTTCGGCGGCAATCCAATCGGCTGCTCGGACAGCAGCAAGCCAGTTCGCAAGATGTCTTTCCACAGGTCTGTATTTTCGGCTGGATATTTAATATCAACGCCGCCGGCCTGAATTGCAATTGTACCCGTCGCAAGCGATGCGGCATGGGCCGCCGTATCGATGCCTCGGGCAAGACCAGAGACCACAGCAAACCCTTTAGCGCCCAGATCTGTGGCCATCAATTTGGTCATCCTAAGCCCCAATGACGAGGCATTGCGCGCGCCCACAAGGGCAATTTTAGGACGCTTTAAAAGCTCTAAATCGCCGAGCGCCCATAAAAATGGTGGCGCATCCACAAGATCGTTGAGGGCTAAGGGGTATTCCGGGGCGCCGCGGAAAATTAACCGGGCGGAAAGCTTTTTGCCCGCCTTCAATTCGGCAAGAGCGGCGCTTTCTGAAAAGGCAGTGTAGTTTTGCAGCCCCGCATCTGCTGCCACTTGCGGAAGTGCCGCAAGTGCGGTTTGCGCCGAGCCATGGTCAGACATCAATCGGTAAAAGGTGCTCAACCCGACCCGGTAAGAGCGTAAGAGACGAAGCCATGCTACCCGGTCATCTTCCGTGGTGGGTGGCAGTAGGGGGTGAGAGGAAGAGAATATCTCGTCGGCCATCACAACTCCGTCGCTTACAGAATCATATTTAAGGCAGAACAGGTTAATTCAGAGTAAAAGCGCCAAAGTTATCCAGCAGAGCCGCCCACGGTCAGACCGCCAATCATCACTGTGGGTTGGCCAACACCGACAGGAACCCATTGGCCGGCTTTGCCGCAATTGCCCATGCCGGGATCAAGTGCCATATCATTACCCAAGGCGCGGATTTGTTTTAAGGCCGTAGCCCCATCGCCGATCAGGGTAGCGCCTTTGATCGGTTGGCCGATGTTTCCGTCTTTAACGCGGTAGGCTTCGGTGCAGGAAAATACAAATTTTCCGTTTGTGATGTCCACCTGACCGCCGCCAAAGCCAACCGCATAAATACCGTCTTTGAGATCAGATAAAATATCCGAGGGCGCATTATTGCCGCCCAGCATATAGGTATTTGTCATGCGCGGCATTGGGGCATGGGCATAGCTTTGCCGGCGTCCATTTCCCGTTGGCGCAACGCCCATCAACCGCGCGTTCTGGCGATCCTGCATATAGCCAACAAGCACGCCGTTTTCAATTAGGGTATTTTTGCCTGACGGGGTGCCTTCGTCATCCATGCTGATCGAGCCGCGGCGGTCGGGAAGGGTGCCGTCATCCAGTACCGTTACATCAGAAGATGCTATTTTTTTGCCCATCAGACCGGCAAAGGCGCTGCTGCCTTTGCGGTTAAAGTCGCCCTCTAATCCGTGCCCTATAGCCTCATGCAGTAATATCCCCGGCCATCCCGGTCCTAATACAACATCCATTTCACCCGCTGGCGCCGCCACGGCCTCTAGATTAACAAGGGCAATGCGCAAAGACTCGCGGGCTTTGGGTTTCCAATCCTCGGCGCGCATCAATTGGCTAAGTTCATAGCGCCCGCCCCCGCCTGCCGATCCCGTTTCTCGGCGGCCATCGTGCTCGACAATCACGGATATATTCACCCGTGTCATTGGCCGGGTATCGCTGTAAAGTGCCCCGTCCGGTCGCAGGATGACCACGTCTTGGCATTCGGCAGAGACCACCGCACTTACCTGAACCACCCGCCGATCCAGGCCGCGAAGAAAAGCGTCAATTTCGCACAGCAGATCAACCTTACTTGTAAAAGTATTCTCTGAGGTGGGGTCAATTGGGCGATAGAGTGCGCGGTTTGTGCGCGCTGGCGCATCGGCCCATGTTCCACCACCGGACTGCGCGGCCAGTGCCGCTGTAGCCTGGGCGCGTTTAAGCGCGGCTTCGGAAATTTCCGTTGAATGGGCATAGCCTGTGATTTCGCCCGAAACCGCCCGCAGGCCAAAGCCCTCTTCTGCGTTAAAATTTGCAGATTTCAGACGGCCGTCGTCAAACACCAGAGTTTCAGATCGCCTACGCTCTAGAAACAACTCACCGTCTTCTGCTTGATGAACAGTGTTTTGCAGAATGGACAGGGCGGTTTGCTGATCAAGGAGGGTATCAAAGGGCGCAAAAGCAATTTCTGTCATGGCAGGGGGTCCAAATCAGGTGCGATTTTCCAAAGAAGTGTTTAGAAGCGTCCGTTTGCCGCAAGCTTCTTTCTTTATCTCTGCCTCAGAATATGTTCTTTAACAACCAAAGTACAACGGGATTCTGTAGACCGATCATGAATCCTGTAAATTCCTAGTGAATACACCACTCAAAGGACCGGGGTGAACTATGCGACTGACAACAAAGCTATTTGGACTTTTGGCAGCCTGCTCGGCTTTTCCAGCTTATGCCCAAGACACGTTAGAGATCATCGGCAGGCCAAAAGAGCGTGGCATCGACTTTCAACCGGCGGCAACAGATTTGGCCCGTGACTTACAGTCACTCGACAATATTGTGCTGATCATCATCACGCTCATTTCTCTTTTTGTGGTGGGTTTGCTGCTCTTTGTGATCTTCCGGTTTAACCGCCGCGCCAATCCAAATCCTGCATCCTTTACCCATAATTCACCGCTTGAGGTGGCCTGGACCGTCGTGCCAATTTTCATTCTGGTTTTCATTGGGGTTTTTTCTCTTCCTGTCTTGTTTAAACAACAAGAGATTCCAGAAGGCGAGATCAATATAAAGGTCACTGGGTACCAGTGGTACTGGGGCTATGAGTACGTCGACCATGATTTTGGCTTTGACAGCTTTATGATCGGCGATGGCAAAGTGATGAATGACGAGGTCGAAGCCGAATTGGTTGCAGCCGGGTATAGCCGAGACGAATTTCTGCTGGCCACAGATACAGCCGTTGTTGTGCCTGTGAACAAGGTCGTCGTTATGCAACTGACCGGCGCTGATGTGATCCACAGCTGGACCATTCCAGCCTTTGGGGTCAAGCAGGACGCTGTGCCAGGACGATTGTCTCAACTGTGGTTTGAAGCGGACAGGGAAGGCATTTATTTTGGGCAATGCTCTGAGCTTTGCGGCAAAGACCACACCTATATGCCAATTACCGTAAAAGTGGTTAGCCAAGAGGCGTATGATGCTTGGCTGAACGGTGCAATCGAAGAATATGCCGGCACGCCCCTAAGTTATGATGTGGCGCAAGCCGACTAAAGCGAATGGCCCGGTGATTGTGCGGGGCCGGACAAAGTGAGTTAGCAATGAGCGATACCACCAGCGTACATCTAGGAACAACTGAGGCCCAGTTTGGCGATTACCTTGCCTTGCTCAAGCCGCGGGTGATGGCGCTTGTGGTGTTTACGGCGTTTGTTGGATTGTTGGCAGCGCCGGTGGCTGTGCATCCTTTTGTCGGAATGGTGTCGGTGCTTTTTATTGCGGTCGGCGGCGGGGCTTCGGGCGCTTTGAATATGTGGTGGGACGCAGATATTGACCGGGTGATGAAGCGCACACGCAATCGGCCCATACCGGCCGGTTTGGTTGCCCCCGAAGAAGCTAAAGCGCTGGGGTTCGCTCTGTCTGGTTTTTCAGTGGTGATGCTTGGACTTGCGGCCAACTGGTTTGCGGCAGGCTTCTTGGCCTTTACGATTTTCTTTTATGTGGCGATTTACACCATGTGGCTAAAACGCTCGACACCGCAGAACATTGTGATCGGCGGGGCCGCGGGGGCGTTTCCGCCAATGATCGGCTGGGCCGTTGCCACCGGAGGCGTGTCGGTTGAAGGGCTGTTGATGTTTGCCCTGATATTTATGTGGACGCCGCCGCATTTCTGGGCTTTGGCCTTGTTTATGGGCGATGATTACGACAATGCAGACGTGCCGATGTTGACCGTGACCCATGGCCGCCGCGCAACCCGGGTTTATATTTTAGTCTACACTGTGATTTTGGCGCTGATTGCCATTGGCGCAGGCTTTAGCGCCATTGGTGGCGTGATTTATCTTGTCACGGCTCTGCTGCTCAATATTTGGTTTGTCATCGGGGCGGTAAAAATCTGGCGGCGCAGTGAAGCGGACAGTGCGGCGGATCAGTTTCTTGTCGAGCGCAAATTCTTCAAGCTTTCGCTGTTTTATCTCTTTTCCCTTTTTGTGGCTATTTTGGTTGAAGCAGGTTTGGACCGCTATGGGATTGAGGGCTTGCTATGAGTTTTCGCCCCGATCACGAACTACATAAGCGCCGGTTTGGTCGCAATATGGGCGTTGGCTTGGTATTGGTGGCTTTTGTCGCGATTGTCTTTGGGTTGACAGTCGTTAAGGTGACCAATGGCGATTTTGGACGGGCCGCTGCCGAGGTTCAGGGCTAATGTCTGATTTTGTGTCAGAGCGCGCAAAACGCAAAACCGCCCTTCAGGCTTTGACGCTTGTTGTTGTGATGGGAGCGCTGGCATGGGCATCGGTGCCATTTTATGACTGGTTTTGCCGCGTCACAGGCTTTGGCGGTATCACCAATGTTGCTGATGCAGGATCAGATGCGATATTAAGCAAAACCATAAAAGTACGCTTCGATGCGTCACTTGAGCGTGATATGCCATGGCAGTTCGCGCCTGTTGAGCGGGAAATGGAACTGCGTATCGGGGAAACGGGTTTGGCGTTTTATGAAGCCTATAATCCCACAGACAAGCCGATTGCTGGCTCGGCATCTTATAACGTCACCCCCTATGAGGCGGGTGCATTTTTCACCAAAATAGACTGTTTCTGCTTTGAAGAACAAATTTTGCAACCCGGTGAGCGGGTTCAAATGCCTGTGAGCTTTTTTGTCGACCCAGAGTTGGTAGAAGACCGCAATGCCAAGTTTACAAAGGTTATTACACTGTCCTATACTTTTTACGAAATTGATCTGCCGCAGCACACAGCAGCGCTTGCGCAGAGCCTCTTAAAACCTAGCAACTAACCGTCCGGCGAGGGACCATTATGGCGCATGAAAAAAACCACGATTATCACATTCTAAACCCTTCTTTGTATCCGTTTATAGGGGCTGTTGCGGCCTTTATACTGTTTTTTGGGGCGGTTTTGTTTTTCCACGGCAGTGGCCCTTGGATAATGCTGATAGGCCTTTTGGGTGTGCTTTATGTCATGTACGGCTGGTGGGCTGAAACCGTGGCTGAAAACTTTGCCGGCGATCACACCCCTGTGGTTCTTATTGGACTACGCTATGGGTTCATCTTATTCATCATGTCCGAAGTGATGTTCTTTGCTGCCTGGTTCTGGAGCTTTTTCAAACACGCGATGTATCCGATGGGTGAAATGAGCCCAATCGTAGACGGCGTGTGGCCCCCCGTTGGGATTGAAACGTTTGACCCTTGGCACTTGCCTTTGATCAACACGTTAATCCTGCTTTGCTCTGGCGCAGCAGCAACGTGGGCCCACCATGCTTTGGTGCATGAAGACAACCGCGAAGATATGAAATGGGGGCTGATTATCGCGATTGCTCTTGGCGCGGTATTCACTGTGTTCCAAGCCTATGAGTATAGCCATGCCGCCTTTGGGTTTTCGGGCAATATATACGGGGCCAACTTTTTCATGGCCACCGGCTTTCACGGCTTTCACGTGCTTGTGGGAACCATCTTTTTGTTCATCTGTCTGATGCGGGTTCTGCGTGGTCACTTTACGGCACAATCCCACCTCGGCTTCGAAGCGGCCGCTTGGTATTGGCACTTCGTGGATGTTGTTTGGCTGTTCTTGTTTGCGGCGGTCTACATCTGGGGTGGCTAGGGGCGCAATTGCAGTTGCAGCCCAACTCAGCTTATCGCATAACCAAAGCGCACATGGAAATGTGCGCTTTTTTTTAACCAACGGGAAAATAGCTTGAAACGCGTGCTTTTTGTCATTGTCTTTGGATTGGCGGGCACTGCCGTTTTATTGGCCTTGGGCAAATGGCAATTGGACAGGCTGTCTTGGAAACAGGCCATCTTGCACGAAATTGACAGCAAGATCTCGGCGCAGCCTGTGGATATTCCACAACAACCGACCATTTTAAACGCCCGATATTTACCGGTAGAGGCAAAGGGACAGCTGCTACCAAACACCATCCGGGTGCTGGTAAGCCAAAAAAGGATTGGCGCGGGCTACCGGCTGATTTCAGCTTTTGAAACCGATGGGCGAAGGGTGTTATTGGACCGCGGCTTCATCAAGGTCGACGCACTTTTGCCATCCTCTATATCGAAAAACGTTTCAGTGCTTGGGAATTTGCATTGGCCGGATGAAATAGATGGCTATACTCCCCCCCCCCGATCGGAAAAAAAATATCTGGTTTGCCCGTGATGTAGAAGCCATGGCCAAAGAGCTTGGAACCCTGCCAATTCTGATTGTAGCCTCAAAAGTGTCGCCGTCAGAGAAAGCTGTGTCGCCCTTGCCAATAGACAGCAGCGGCATTCCGAACGATCACCTGCAATATGCCATAACCTGGTTTTCTTTGGCCGCGGTTTGGATCACTATGAGTGCGGTTTTCCTGCGCCGCACGCGCACCCGAAAAAAGGCTTGAACGGATGAAATATATCTCGACCCGCGGCGCAGCGCCAATACTGACATTCGAAGAGGCAATGCTCACTGGGCTGGCCCGTGATGGCGGTCTGTATGTGCCCGAAACCATCCCGCAAATGGCTGCAGAAGAAATCGCCGCATTGGCCGGGCTCAGTTATGAAGAGGTGGCCTTTCGCGTCATGCGGCCCTTTGTGGGCGATACGTTTAGCGATGCTGAATTTGGCGATATCATTGCCCACGCCTATGCCGGGTTTGGCCACAGCGCCCGCGCGCCATTGGTGGAACTTTCATCCAATCACTTCCTGCTTGAATTGTTCCATGGCCCGACATTGGCGTTTAAAGACTTTGCCATGCAACTTATCGGTCAGCTGTTTGAGGTTGCCCTGGCGCGGCGCGGCGAACGGGTGACCATCGTGGGAGCTACCAGCGGTGATACCGGCAGTGCGGCAATAGAAGCGTTTCGCGGCCTTGATGCGGTCGATGTGTTTATCCTTTATCCACATGGCCGTGTTTCAGAGGTTCAGCGCCGGCAAATGACCACCCCGACCGAGGCAAATGTCCACGCCATCGCTATTGATGGGCATTTTGATGATTGTCAGGCGCGGCTTAAGGACATGTTTAACGATTTTGACTTTCGCGATGGGGTTAGATTGGCGGGGGTCAACTCAATCAACTGGGCGCGGGTTCTGGCCCAAGTGGTATATTATTTTTCTTCAGCTGTTGCGCTTGGGGCGCCGCACCGCAAGGTTAGCTTTACAGTCCCCACTGGGAATTTTGGCGATATTTTTGCCGGTTATATCGCAAAGCGGATGGGGCTTGGCATTGATCAACTGGTGGTCGCCACCAACCAAAACGATATTTTACACCGCTGCCTGAGCACAGGGGCCTATCAAACCCAAGAGGTTATTCCCTCGATCAGCCCGTCGATGGATATTCAGGTCAGCTCGAATTTTGAGCGCGCTTTGTTTGATGCCTATGACCGCGATGGCGCCGCAGTGGCACAACTGATGGAGGATCTAAAATCCACAGGTGGTTTTTGCGTATCTCAGGGCGTGCAGCAACGTCTGGCCAATGATTTTACATCTGGCCGCGCTTCTGAAGCACAAACCACTGCAGCGATTGCCCATTGGCATCAGCACTCAGGTGAGCTTTTGTGTCCGCATTCTGCCATTGGTGTTCACGTGGCCAAGGCTATGCGAGACAACGCAACCCCAATGATCACTTTAGCAACCGCCCATCCGGCCAAATTCCCGGCCGCAGTTGAAGCCGCTGCTGGCTTGCACCCGCCGCTGCCAGAGCGTATGGCTGATCTTTATGATCGGCCCGAACGGATGTCGCGCGTGGCCAATGACCTGAGTGCGTTGAAAGCTTTTATTGAAGAACGGATTACATCTTGAGCGTAGAGCATCACACCCTATCGAACGGGTTTCAAATCGTCACTGAACAGATGCCGGGTTTGGAATCCGCATCAATCGGTGTGTGGATCAAAGCCGGCGGCCGGCACGAGTTGCCCCACCAGAACGGCATCGCGCATTTTCTCGAACATATGGCCTTTAAAGGCACCTCAAGCCGCAGCGCACTTCAAATTGCAGAAGCGATCGAGGATGTCGGCGGATATATCAACGCCTATACCTCACGTGAAGTGACCGCCTATTATGCACGGGTGCTCAAAAATGATGTGCCTCTGGCCTTTACGATCCTAGCCGATATTCTGCGCAATTCGGTATTGGACAAAAAGGAAATCGAAACGGAACGCGGAGTGATTTTGCAGGAGATCGGCCAGTCCTTGGATACCCCTGATGATGTCATTTTTGACTGGCTACAGGAAACGGCCTATCCGGACCAGCCACTTGGCCGCACGATTCTGGGCCCTAGCGAGCGGGTGAAAAACTTTTCACGCGGTGATCTGAGTAGTTTTATAGAAGAACATTATCGGCCAGAACGTATGATTTTAGCCGCCGCTGGTGGGGTGGATCATGAAGCTTTGGTGAAAATGGCAGAAGACCATTTTGGCGACCTTAAGGCCGGTGGCCCAAGCGAAAATTTCGGTCTAGCCAGCTTTCAAGGTGGCGATTTTCGAAAGGCGAAATCATTAGAACAGGCCCATATGGCCTTGGCGTTTGAAAGTCCAAGCTACCGCGATAAGGAAATTTATGCAGCGCAGATTTTTTCCATTGCGCTGGGCGGTGGAATGTCATCGCGCCTGTTTCAGGAAATTCGTGAAAAACGCGGCCTCTGCTACACTATTTTTGCTCAAACCGGTGCGTTCAGCGATACTGGCATGACAACTATTTATGCCGGCACAAGCGGCGAACAGCTTGGGGATCTGGCTTTACTCACGCTGGATGAGTTGAAGCGGGCTGCCGGTGATCTTACGGTTGCAGAAGTGGACCGGTCGCGGGCGCAAATGAAAGCCGGTCTTTTGATGGGGCTGGAAAGCGCATCCAGCCGCGCCGAGCGTTTGGCGCGGATGGTTCAAATCTGGGGTTATGTGCCCACTTTGGAAGAAACCGTGCAGAAAATAGATGCGGTCACGGTTGATGACCTGCGCCGTTATGGCGAACATATCGCGATTGCCGCGCCTTCAGCGTTGGCGCTCTATGGCCCGGTTGAAAAGGCGCCGGATTGGGCGGAGTTGCAACAAAGACGCGCTGCGTGATGTTTTTGTTCAAGCGCAAAGTCCGGATCGAAACCGAACGGCTTACTTTGCACGCGCCGATGCATTCCGATTATCGTGCATGGGTGGAGCTACGGTCTTCAAGCCGCGAATTTCTGACCCCTTGGGAGCCGACCTGGGCCAGAGATCACCTCACACGCAAAGCTTTCACAACCCGGGTTCATTGGGCGCGGCGGCTCATCAATGAGGGCAGTGGGATGCCGCTGTTTTTAAGTCGCCGCAGTGACAATGCTTTGATCGGAGCGATCACCCTGTCCAATATTCGCCGCGGGCCCGCGCAAGCAGGCACCATGGGCTATTGGGTGGGACTGCAGCATACCCGTGAAGGCTATATGCGCGAGGCATTGAGCGCGATGGTCAATTATGCCTTTACCACATTAGATATCAGCCGCATCGAAAGTGCGTGTTTGCCGGAAAATAAAGCCTCGCGTGGGGTTTTGGAAAAATGCGGGTACAAATACGAGGGTGTGGCGCAAGCTTATTTGCAGATTAATGGCCGGTGGCGTACCCACGTGCTATATGCAGCTTTAAGAAATGATCGCCGGGGCAAAACCTCGGCGGGATAGTTGAAAGCATGAGGAGAAAGCATGCGGTTGAACGCAGCTGACGATAGGTTTCTAACAGAGTTAAAACGAGATCTACCTGAGCGGATTTTCCGCCCGCCAGAGCCGCGATATCTTGAAGAGCCGCGCGGCCGCTGGGCGGGGCAGGCAGGCGTTTTGGCTTTGCCTGAAAGCACCGAACAGGTGGCTTGCCTCATTCGCTATGCACAGGCAGGTAAAGTGGCGGTAGTGCCTTACGGGGGCGGCACGGGTTTGGTCGGCGGCCAGATCTATGCAAACGGGCCGGCGCCTTTGATCATTTCACTTGAGCGGATGACTAAAATACGCGCTGTTTATCCTTCTGAGAATGTCTTGATTGCCGATGCAGGCACAATATTGGCAGACATACAATCGGCCGCTCAAGACCAGGGCCGGCTGTTTCCGCTGTCTCTGGCGGCCGAAGGATCGGCGCGGATCGGCGGCAATCTGGCCACCAATGCTGGCGGCGTGAATGTGCTGCGCTATGGCAATGCGCGCGATCTTTGTATTGGGCTTGAGGCGGTGCTGCCGGATGGCTCCATCTGGAACGGGCTCAGCCGGCTGCGCAAAGACAATACCGGATATGATCTGCGCAATCTTCTAATAGGCTCAGAAGGCACATTGGGGGTGATAACCGCCGCTGCGCTAAAACTAAGCCCGCGGCCGTCGTCAGTGGCTACGGCGCTTTTGACCGTGCCCTCGCCGCAGGCTGCGCTTAACCTTTTAGATATGGCACGCGATCATGCAGGCGAAGCCATTAGTGCTTTTGAGTTGATCCACAGACAAGGATTTGCGTTTCTGTCCGAGAAACTGCCGCAGGTACGCCAGCCTTTTGAGGCGCCCCCTGAGTGGTGCGTGTTGATCGAGCTGGGCCTCAGCAGTGACATCCCAGCCCAAAGCATTCTTGAAGGTATGTTTGCCAGCGCGTTAGAGGCGGAACTGGTCAGTGATGGGCTGTTGGCCACAACACAGGCCCAGCGCAATGACTTTTGGGCCATTCGCGAAAAAATTCCCGAAGCCAACCGGTTGATTGGGTCCGTGTCCAGCCATGATATTTCATTGCCGCTGTCGATGGTGCCAGAGTTTATCGCCAAAGGCCGTGAAGTGTTGGCGGCGATTGGTGCGTTCCGGATCAACTGTTTCGGTCACCTTGGGGACGGCAATCTGCACTATAATGTTTTCCCGATATCCGGAAAAACCCGACATGATTACCAAAAAGAACGAAATCAGATCAAACGCGCGCTGCATGATCTGGTGCATCAGATGCATGGTTCGGTCAGCGCTGAGCACGGCATCGGACGTCTTAAGACCGATGATTTAGAGCGCTATGGCGATCCGGTGAAACTGACAGCGATGCGGGCGATCAAAGCTGCCCTTGACCCTACGGGCATTATGAATCCGGGGGCGGTTTTAAAATCCACGTCTGGTTAAAGTAAACCGCCGTTAGCTGTTTGCGCCATTGCGCTTTCTTGCAAATATCCCAATAAGCCAGAACAGTATTAGCCTACGTGTTCTGGGTGCGCCTTGTGAGAGCCGGAGCATATCCAAATGGCGATGCTCAGACTGATAAGGGACAGCATGAGCATCAGACTAATGAGCACAATAGCCGTTGGGTGAGCTTGAATAAGCGCCCCTGTTATGGTGCTAAAGATGGCTCCAAAAACAACAATGACAGCCCCAAAAAGCCCAGACGCGCTGGCAGCCAGGTCTTGGCGCACAAATAAGATGGCCGAGCTTGCACTTGGAATGGTCAGGCCATTGCCGAGACCTGCACAGATTGCGCCGCCAAAAAGAGCCCAAGGCGGCACCGAATTGGTCCAAAGCAATAATAAACAGACAAGCAATCCAAACATGGCAATACTTCTGCCCATTAAGATCACCGTGTTTGCCGCATGTCTGCGTGCAAGTTGAGACGATAGAAAACTGCCAGTTAAAAATCCCATGGTCATTGAGCCTATGGCTAGACCAATTTGACTTTGTGTCATGTTCAATTGCTCTACGGCCACCAAAGGCACTCCGCTGACAAAAACATAAAAAGCCCCAATTGAGAATGCCATGATAAGAGTATAGGCCCAAAAATGCCCGCTTTTGATCAGTTCAAAATAGGTCTTTATAAACACTGCTGCTCCAGCGCGCTGGGCTGAAGATGTTTCCGGCAACCTGATCCAGACCAACGCCCATAGCGCGATACCTGTGCCTGCATAGAACCAAAAATTTGCCCGCCAGCCCGCTGCATCTGACAGAAACCCTCCAAGTGAGGGCGCAAGGATCGGCGCAAGGCTCATGGCCATGCCAATATATCCTAAAATGATGGTCGCCTGTTTTGGGGCAGCGACGTCGCTTACGATAGCGCGTGATAAAACCGACCCAGTGATCACCGCGCCCTGCAAAACCCTAAAAAAGAGAAAGCTGTTAAAATTCTCGGCCAGAGCGCATCCAACAGAGGCTGCAGCAAAAAGCCCGAGGCTGGCCAATAAAACCGGCCGCCGGCCAAACCTATCGGCCCCCGGACCCGCCAGAAGTTGAAGAACTGCAGTAAACATCAGATAGCCAGAGACAGCCATGGCCATTGTGTAATAGCCAACGTTGAAGTCCTGTGCCATGATGCCCAAGGATGGCAGGAACATATTAAGGGACATCAACGGGACGGCCGTTAACAACGTCAGAGTGATAATAATGTTTGGCGTCGAGGACTGTGTCATTGGGCTATTCAAAAATGAGACTAGGATTGAGACATATACGAAAATAAACCCATTGGTAGGCCCAAATTAACGGCACCGTTAAAAAGCAGACAAATATATTTACAGATCAAAAACTCAAATCGCGGCTGATTGCCACTTTGACAAATTTGCTATGAATTACATCAGGGCAGGGCGGTTTTATAGGTAAAATCCGCACCACCGTGATACTGCCGCGATACCGACGGGATACCGATGCGCCGTTTTGGGCAAAAGCGCATCTTTTAACGCAGTGTTGTCAGCTTTCCAGAATACCGGTTCTGACCCCGTAGTTCACCGCCACGCCATAGTCGGGATCATCTTCACTACCGACGACCAAATGCCCCGCCCGAGTGAGCAATTTATGGCAGTCTCGACTGAGGTGGCGCAGCTGAATTTTCTTGCCCACCGCTTCATACTTGGTCGCCAAAGCCTCTATGGCCTGCAGGGCGGACTGATCCACAACCCGGCTTTCGGCAAAATCAATGATCACGGTTTGGGGATCTTTTTCTGGTGAAAAAAGTTCGGCAAAACCCTCGGATGAACCGAAGAACAAGGGCCCCTGAATGAGATAGGATTTGTGACCGTCATCGTGAATGGCTGTATTTGCGCTAATCCGGCGGGCATTATTCCAAGCATAGGCCAAGGCCGACACAATCACGCCAACAACAACCGCCACTGCCAAGTCAGAGATCACCGTCACCACGGTGACAAGGATGGTCACAAAAGCATCTGGCAGTGGCACACGCCGCAGAATTCTAAGTGAATTCCACGCAAATGTGCCGATCACAACCATGAACATCACCCCGACAAGCGCCGCCAGTGGAATGAGTTCGATAATAGGCGATCCCAAGACGATAAAGATCAATAAAAACAATGCAGCAGCGATGCCCGCCAGCCGCGTACGCCCACCCGATTTGACGTTGATCATAGACTGACCAATCATCGCGCAGCCGCCCATTCCGCCAAAAAATCCGGTGACCGTATTGGCAACGCCTTGGGCGATACATTCCTGGCTGGCCCCGCCGCGTTTGCCAAGCATTTCACCAACTAGATTGAGCGTAAGCAGGCTTTCAATCAGGCCAATCGCGGCCAGGATCACCGCATAGGGAAGGATAATTTCAAGCGTTTCCAGGTTGAGCGGAACCATCGGAATATGAAATGCAGGCAGGCCGCCGCTAATCGAAGCCATGTCCCCAACGCGCGGCACATCCAAACCGAAGCCTATGACCACAGCGGCCACAACAGCGATCCCGGCAAGCGGCGCTGGAATGGCTTTGGTCACCCGAGGAAGAAGATAAATAATCGCCATGGTCAAAGCGACAAGCCCCAACATGGTGAGCAAAGGCCCGCCGCTAAGCCAAGCACCCCCAGTGGCGCCATGGGCCCCGACCGTCACGCTGCCAGGTTCTTTGAACTGGGTCATTTGAGCCAGAAAGATCACAATTGCCAGCCCGTTCACAAAGCCCAGCATCACCGGATGCGGCACCAGTCGAATGAACTTCCCCCACTGCATGACACCCGCAAAAATCTGCAGCATCCCCATCAGAACCACTGTGGCAAAAAGATATTCGACCCCATGCTCAGCCACCAAAGCAACCATCACAACTGCCAGCGCACCGGTTGCCCCTGAAATCATTCCGGGGCGACCGCCAAAGACCGCCGTGATCAAACCAACAAGAAAGGCAGCATAAAGTCCAACGAGCGGATGCACACCTGCAACAAAGGCAAATGCTACGGCTTCTGGCACCAAGGCCAAGGCAACTGTTAAACCGGCTAAAAGTTCGGTACCGATGCGTCCTGCATTGAGATTTTTTTCGTTGCTTAAGCCTAGATCAAGCATCGTTAAATTGGCAAAACTGCCAAAAATAGCGCGTTTCATGATTTGGGGTATGTCCTTTGACGGAAGTGTCTGGAACCCCCTAACGTGTTTCCCCGCAAACGAAAACCCCCGAAGTCGCTCTAAGTTTGCAATTAATGCCTAGAATATCGCCTTATTGGCCTATTTTTGAAAAACTGGGTTCATTTAGGTTATTTTTTGTACAAAGTGCGTAACGGTTGATGTCATGTAAAGCTGTACTTAGGGCGATCAATCCCAGCATTATTTAAGGTAAAACAAAATATTATGAGGGAACTTTCCAACCCCACAATCAGGCTGTATTTATCGCTTCACGGTGAAGTAGTTTGCGGCAGTCCAAAAGGGAGATTCAGCATGAATGCCAGAGTTCTAGGGGTAATCGGCGGTTCAGGGGTTTATGAAATTAATGGCTTGCAGGATGCTGAATGGCAAACTGTCGATACACCATGGGGATCGCCATCCGACCAAATTTTGACAGGTGAGATCAACGGTGTAAAAATGGCTTTTTTACCGCGCCACGGACGCGGCCACACTCTTAGTCCCAGCACGGTCCCTTACCGTGCAAATATCGATGCTTTAAAGCGATTGGGGGTCAGTGACTTAGTGTCCGTATCAGCCTGCGGATCATTTCGCGAGGAAATGGCTCCTGGGGATTTTGTCATTGTGGATCAGTTTATTGATCGGACTTTCGCACGGGAAAAGTCATTTTTTGGAAGCGGCTGTGTGGCGCACGTATCTATGGCATATCCAACCTGCGCCCGGCTTTCCAAAGCGTGTTTTGATGTCGCAAATGATGCTGGTATACCCGTTCATTTCGGCGGCACTTATCTGGCGATGGAGGGGCCGCAGTTTTCTACCTTGGCAGAAAGCCGCATGTATCGCGAAAGCTGGGGCGCTGATGTAATCGGTATGACCAACATGCCTGAGGCGAAATTGGCCCGCGAAGCTGAGATTTGTTATGCCTCGGTTGCGATGGTTACAGATTACGACAGCTGGCATCCTGAGCACGGAGAGGTTGACGTCACAGAGATCATTAAGGTTTTAACGGGCAATGCAGATAAAGGCCGTGATCTGGTGCGGCGGTTGCCAGAGAAACTAGGCTCAGATCTTTCAGCTTGCCCTCATGGCTGCGACCGCGCGTTGGATTTTGCGATCCTTACCGCTCCGGACAAACGCGATCCAGACCTTTCGTTAAAATTGGATGCAATTTTAAAACGGGTTCTAGAATCTGCTTAACAGAGCTTTTCAACTTGATGTGAAAGCTATGATGTTCATAAATCTTTAGAATGGTGCCTTTGAAACAAGCTTGCCCTTCTGCAATAGACATATCCAAGCGCCTTAATGTTAAAAGTAAAATACGGTCATAAGAGAAAGAAAAGTGATGAAAGCTGTCCAAGATTATATCCGCACAATTGTTGATTTCCCGCATGAAGGTATTTTGTTCCGGGATGTTACCACATTGTTTTCTGATCCGCGTGGGTTTCGGATGGCGGTGGATCAGATGCTTCACCCCTATGCTGGAAAGCAGATCGATAAGGTTGTGGGTTTAGAAGCGCGTGGTTTCATCCTAGGCGGTGTGATTGCGCATCAGCTGGGTACAGGATTTGTGCCGATCCGCAAAAAGGGCAAGCTGCCTGGAGCGACGATCAGTCAGGAATATACTCTTGAGTACGGAGCGGCCGTGGTCGAAGTGCATGATGATGCTATTCAACCGGGTGAGCGCATTTTGCTTGTCGATGATTTGCTGGCTACTGGTGGTACGGCCGAGGCAGGAATAAAGCTTGTTGAGCGGTTGGGGGGCGAAATCATGGGTTGCGATTTTATTGTCAATCTGCCCGATCTGGGGGGGCGCGATAAGCTTAAGGCGATGGGCATGGACGTTCACGCACTTTGTAACTTTGAGGGCCTATAAATGGCTTGATAGTGCCTGAAATCCACCTATGTCCCCCTTAGGGGTTTAACACATGAGCAATATCACCAAGGTTTTATATAATGGCGACTGCCCGGTATGCAGTTTTGAGATTGATCATTATGCATCTTATAGTCGCAAGCATCAATTGCCATTAGAGTTTGAGGATTTAAATCAAAGTGATCTCGCGCTATGGCAACTGAGTGAAGATCAGGCGGCTCGACGATTATATGTACACCATAAGGATGAACTGGTTTCTGGCATTCCGGCTTTTTTAATCCTATGGCGGCAAATGCCAAGGTATCGACCTTTCGCAGTTTTTGTCGGGTTCCCGGGTATTCGGCAGATTGCGATTTTAATCTACAATTCAATTCTCGCGCCCCTCATTTATGGGTGGCATTTGCGAAGAAAAGCCAAAGCACTAAAGTTTAAATAAATCCCTAAAGTTAAACTCCCAAACAGTGGCGCATGATGGCCTTTTGAACGTGCAGTCTATTTTCAGCCTCATCAAAAATGACAGAATGGGGACCATCCATAACCTCTGAGGTGGCTTCATCATCACGGTGTGCGGGCAGACAATGCATGAAAAGTGCATTTGGCTTGGCGTTTGACATCAGATCAGTATTGACCTGATAACCCCGTAACTGGTTGTGCCGCCGTTCCCGTGCGGATTGTGGGTCGTGCATGCTAACCCACGTGTCAGTCACGACCAAATCAGCGCCCTGAACTGCTTTTTGCGGATTGCGTTCGATTGTGACGTTTATGCCTTTATCTCGTGCTTTTTGAAGCAAATTTTGGTCAGGGTCTAATGGTTCCGGCCCGGTAAAAGTGAGATCAAAGCCAAATTGCACAGCTGCGTGGGCAAAACTGGTAAAGACATTGTTGCCATCGCCTGACCACACTACTTTGCGGCCTTTGATTGGCCCTCGGTGTTCTTCAAATGTCATAATATCAGCCATAATTTGGCAAGGATGGCTTCTGTTGGTCAACCCGTTAATGACGGGAACAGTGGCAAAATCCGCCATTTCCAGAAGCGTTGCCTCTTCGAAAGTTCGGATCATAATTAGATCGACGTAGCGACTGAGCACCCGCGCCGTATCTGCGATAGTTTCACCGTGGCCCAATTGCATGTCGGCCCCGGATAAAAGCATGGTTTGCCCACCCATTTGGCGAACACCGACATCAAAGCTGACCCGGGTGCGGGTCGATGGTTTTTCGAAAATCAATGCCACCATTTGACCCGAAAGCGGTTGATCTTTATCAAGAGTTCCTTTAGGCGACCCAATCCGAGCCTGCTTCATTTCCAATGCGGTATCAATTATACCACGCAGTGCCTTGGGATTACTTTTGTCTATATCTAGAAAGTGGGTCATTTAAGGTATCTCTTTTTGTTTTCAGACTTGAAAGTATGAGTGGATATAATATCGCAATTCATACACATGTTTCACAAGCTTTTGCGGCCTTGTCCAATCTTGCAACAGCTGCGGAGATTTCTTTTTCGCTTAGGTTTAAAGGTGGTAATAAGCGAATGACATTATCTGCTGCGGGCACTGTAATCAATTCAGCATCGTAGCAAGCTTTTAGAAAATCGCTATTGGGAATTTTACATTTTAACCCAAGCATCAAGCCAGAACCGCGGACCTCTTGGAAGATGTCCGGGTGGGCAGCGACCAAACTTTCCAACGGTTGGCGTAAAAGCCCTGATTTGCGTTGCACGCCCTCTAAAAACGCCTCCTCAGCAATATGATCAATCACGGTGCACCCCACAGCACAAGCCAGCGGGTTGCCCCCATAGGTTGAGCCATGAGTGCCTGCGGTCATGCCTGAAGCTGCGTTTTCGGTTGCCAAGACTGCTCCTAACGGGAAACCTCCACCAATGCCCTTGGCCACCATCATAATATCGGGCTCAATACCGGCCCATTCATGAGCAAAAAGTTTGCCGGTGCGCCCCATTCCACATTGTACTTCATCCAAGATTAGCAAAATACCGTGATCATCACAAAGTCTGCGCAGTTCTTTCAAACACGCGTCTGGCAGCAGTCGTATCCCACCTTCACCCTGCAGCGGCTCAACGATCATGGCAGCAGTTTTTTGCGAAATCGCGGCAGCTGCAGCTTCGTGGTCGGCCCAATCCAAGTGCACAAACCCGGGTAAAAGGGGGCCAAAACCTTTGGTCAGTTTTTCGCTGCCAGCTGCTGCAATACCGGCAGACGAACGGCCATGAAACGAGCCGTCAAAAGCGATAATTTCAAAGCGATCTTCTGCGCCTTTATCATACCAGTACTTACGCGCCATTTTAATCGCCAATTCGCAACTTTCCGTGCCGGAATTGGTAAAAAAAACAGTGTCTGCAAAGGTAAGGTCGACCAACCTGTCAGCTAAATTCTGTTGCTGCGGAATTTGATATAGGTTTGAGACATGCCAAAGGTTTTGAGCCTGTTCATTCAGCGCACTCACCAGAGCGGGGTGTGCGTGGCCAAGGGCGTTGACTGCTATGCCCGCGCCAAAGTCCAGGAATCGACGGCCATCTTGCTCAATCAACCAGCTGCCTTCGCCTTTGACAAAGGTCAAAGGTGCGCGAGAGTAAGTTGGCAAAATAGAGCTGGTCATCAAAGTAATCCTTTTAGGTGGAGTTTAGCGCCCAAGTGGCAATCTAATGGTAAATGTCTGGTAAAGACACAGCTTTCAGGGTTCGGGCCCATGCTGGGCCTTACCGTTTATCGGCGTCGCAGCGCCGCGTATGCCTGAAAAGTTGTCATAATTGCCGTGTCGCATAAAAGTTGAATTTTTGCAATCCAAAACTCAATTATCGGGACGCGACAAAGAAAATAAGTTTTCCACCTTAGTATAATCACGATATCCCAAACGGGCCAATGGGGTGAATTTTGTAATATCGAATATCCCTTCTACCAGACAGTCGTCGCGCAGGTGAATACCGATAACTTCACCAAAGACCGCAAAGTTAGCTTCGCCCTCTAAAGGCAAAATTTGGGTAACGCGACACTCAAGTGCGGCCGGCGCTTCGGCGACACGTTGACAGTTAATAGTATGACATTTTTCGCTTTTTATCCCTGCATGGGAAAATTCATCAACGCTATTCGGAAGAGAAGCAGAGCTGGCATTCATAGCATCTATCATAGCGTTCTCGACGATGTTCACGCAAAATTCTCCTGTTTTGCGAATGTTAGCGACACTGTCTTTTGTGCCTGTCTGATCTGGCTTTACTCCTGTTGATGCAAACATTACCTGCGGCGGCACATAAGCCACTGCGTTAAAAAATGAATAGGGTGCTAGATTATTATGGCCGTCTGGATCACAGCTGGATATCCACCCGATCGGACGAGGTGTCACGATCGCATTAAATGGGTTGTGTGGCAAATTATGCCCATCTTTTGGTTTGTAAAACATTACCTAAAACTCCTATTTGATCCTGACTTAGCCGCATGCTACTTCGCTTTCCAGTCAAAATATGGACCGTGAGTGTTGTGCTGGACTTGATACCTGAGACAAAACAGGACTGGTGGGAGGTCGAAGCACTGTTTGATTTGTGCTTCGCACCCGGACGTGAAGCGCTGTCTTCTTATCGTCTACGCGATAATGCAGATCCGGTTTTTGATCTCTGCCATATTGTGCGCGACCGAAGTGGTATTTTAGGCGGCGCAATCCGCTTTTGGCCAGTTCAGGTTTCTGGGCATCCGGTTTTACTTCTTGGTCCGGTCGCTGTGCATCCAACGCGCCAAGGCGAAGGTTTGGGCGGGGTATTAATTCGCGAAAGCCTAAAGAAAGCTGCTGAGTTGGGCTGGCAGTATGTGATATTGGTCGGGGATGAACCTTATTATAGCCGTTTTGGGTTTTCCCTATTGCAAGACATTGAAATGCCGCCGCCTGTGAACCCTGCCCGGGTTTTGGGGCTAGCGCTTGGTGACGGTAGACGGGAAGACCTGATGGGCCGCGTAGAACAGCTTCCTCTTCAACCTTAGTTCATCGTGCGATCAAAAAGCCCTGTAAGAGCATCCCTCAATAATCCTGAAACTCTAGGTTTTGGAGTGTTTCGGAATGGCATTGGGCGGCATATGTCCATTGCTGCAAGACCGACTCGTGCCGTTAGGGCACCATTTATAACGCCTTCTCCAAAACGGCGGGAAAGCTTGGAAAAAAGGCTGCCACCCAACACAGATCCTAACCAGTCATCACCCATGGCCATCGCACCAGTTGTAATAAGATGACCGGTTACTTTTTGCAGCAGGCGCCAGCTGCTAAAAAGCCCGCTGCGCCCGCCATAAACTTGTGCAATCCGCCGAATCATCCGCAGATTACAGATCAACGCCGTGACAACATCCACCAAAGCAAGTGGCACCAATGCGGTTATAGTAGAAACTTGGCGAACTGATCGTTCGATTTCCTTTTGCGCGAGTTTATCCAGTGGCGTTATTAAAATAGTCTCAGCCAAAGCCAATTTTCCGTCGGCATCCAATTGATCTTTAGTCTGCTCGTCAAATCGGCTGATTGCCCATAACATTTCATTGCGTGCCCTATAAAGTCCGCGCAGTTGTTTGGTAATGGTGCATGCTTGAGCCAAATTGTTGTTACTGCGAACATCTTCGATCATAATTTTAAATTGCTCAATTTTCCGCAAACGGTGCAGAGCGATAAGCTCAGCGGCAATAAACCCGAAGATAATTGCCCCAAAGATAAAAAGAATAACGGAAAAACCAGCGCCAAGAAAAAGATTTTGTTCAAGTAGGTTTTGGGCAAAGTTCCAAAAACCTATGGCAATGTAAAAGCTGCAAAGTGCCAAAAATAAACCACCAAGGCGCTTTACATAGCCTCGGCTCACCTTTGCTTTAGGTCTATTGTTACCTATGAAAATCTCATCCTCTTTATCAATCACTTGGGGGGCATCGGCCGGATGAGGCATCTCGGTTTCATCTGCCAGAGAAATCACCACTGGTCCGTTTTCAACGGTCATCCTTTACTCCTTTGCCATTTTAGATGGATATCGGGTAGCTTTTCGTCGTTGCCACGGCCGTCCGTGCGAGATTTTTCAATAAAACCGTGGCGGGAATAAAACTGCTGCGCTCTTAGGTTTTTCTGAAAAGTCCATAGTTCTAACGTGTCATTTTGGCTTTTGGCATGGTTTAGCAATCTTGTTCCAATGCCATGGCCTTTTGCCGGAGAGCTGACATAAAGTGCATGAATTTTAGACCCTTGTCGTGCTATAAAAGCCTCTATCCCGGCTCGTTCAAAGACATTTACCCAGTTTTGGGCAATTAGCCTGTCGGCAAAAGCTATTTCTTCGGCGCGTGTATGCATTCGCGGCATCCAAGTGGTGCTATCAATAAAATCGGAAAGAATTGCACCGACTTGGCCGGCATCAAGGGGCAGGGCTGGTCTTATCAAAGCCGGTCTCCGAATAAAAACTGAGCCGCTTTGTCGAGCCTTATATGGGCTATGCCTTGCCCTTGGCGCAGAGCATGAGGCGGCGGAGCAAACCGCATAGCGCTGTAATCTGAGCTTAGCCATTTATGAGCGCCCTGGCGCGCATGGCTGAGTAAATCTTTTGGATTACTAGGCAATTCGCCTGCAAAAAAAGCGGCTTGAAGGCGCGTTTCAAGATCAATGCCACGCACGCAGTCAATCCGGCGTCCTTGATGATCGCGCTGATCTTCGGTGGTACTGCGCACGCTGGCCAGCGACAAAGCCTTGGTTTGGGCACCACGAAACTGCGCTTGACATGCGGCGTCGTCTGTCAACTCTTGCATAATTGCGGTCAGTTGGGCGTGTTGATTATGATGAAGATGATCGGCCTTGGTTGCGGCGAATAAAATCCGCTCAACTCTTGTACCGCGGATTAACCGCCCCAAAGGGCTATTGGATCCAGGCCGAAAGGCAATCAGAATATCGCGCATTGTTTGGCGCAGATCTTCAATGGCCAAGGGGCCTTGGTGCAAAGCTTCCAAAACATCAATCAATACAATTTGGCGATCAATACGAGCAAAATGATTTCTAAAAAACGGGCGCACAATGTGCCGCTTGTAGGCAGTATAGCGGCGTTGCATTTCATGCCATAAACTGCCCTTTTTTGAGTTATTCTCGGGCGGCAGAGGCGCAAAGGTCAAAACAGGAGACCCCTCTAAATCACCTGGCAATAAAAACCGCCCAGGGGTCAACCCACTAAATCCAGTTGCTCTAGCAGCGGCAAGATAGCGACAGTAACCTTGCGTTAATTTTCGTGCTTGGGTTTCCTCAAATGAAGCCTTTTTGGGCAGGTCTTTGATCATCTTTACATAGGTTTCTCCGATATCTCGAGAGCCAAGGCGGGCAAGCGTCTCCTCGCTCCACTGTGCGTAGGATTTTCCCAAAAGTGTTAGGTCAAGAATCCATTCTCCAGGATAATCTACAACATCAAGATGTTGAACGCATGAGTCGCGGAGCCCAGAGATCAGTCCATGAGATTTTAATTTTATAGACAAGCGTAGCTGGCTGACGTTTTTTGTATTTTCAGGCCAAATCGGCTTCTGGCCGCAAAATGCATCAAGGTGTGATTCAAAATCAAAACGGGCAATAGTGTCGTCAGGCTGTGGTTGCAAAAAGGCAGATTGAACACGGTTTTGGCCAAAAGCAGCGAGTTGCGGGAGACGCCCGCCTTCCAATAAGTTGGCAATAAGCGAGGTAATAAAAACGGTTTTCCCCGATCGGGCCAATCCGGTAACGCCTAACCGAACGGGTGAGCCAAGAATGCTTTCACTGACACGCGCCGCAAAATTGTCAAACCCGCCAAGCATTTTCTGCGGCACAGTGCTTATTGCCAAAACCCGATCTCCTTTGACTATCTAAGTAGATAGGCATCACAAGACGAAAACGCTAGTCTGCTGAAAATAAGTGGCAGAAAAGAGCTCTTTTCTAACCTATTAATTTGGTCTACCCAACAGGTATGCCACGCTATGCAATGCAGATCGAATACCACGGAGCACCCTTTGCAGGGTGGCAACGCCAGTCGGATCAACCTTCAGTGCAGGGCGCTATTGAAGCTGGATTGGAAAAATTAGAGCCCGGCGTGCACTCAATTGCAGCGGCGGGCCGGACGGATGCAGGGGTTCACGCGCTGGCACAAGTTGCACATTGTGATTTGAGCAAAACATGGGACCCTTTTCGTCTAGGTCAGGCGTTAAACTACCATTTAAAGCCTTTGCCGGTTGCAGTGGTCGCTTGTGCAGAGGTTTCAGGCGATTGGCATGCGCGTTTTTCAGCTTTAGAGCGGCACTATTTTTTCCGTCTGCTTTGCCGCCGCGCACCTGCCACCCATGATAAGGGCTTGGTATGGCAAATTGGCCATGAGTTAAAGCTTGAACCAATGCAAGAGGCCGCTAGGTATTTGATCGGGATGCATGACTTTACCACATTTAGATCTTCTATTTGCCAAGCTAAAAGCCCAATTAAAACTCTTGATTCTCTTGAAATCAAACGTGTGCTTGGCCGGGCTGGTCTTGAATTTCAGTTTTCGCTGCGCGCCAGAAGTTTCCTTCATAATCAGGTACGTAGCTTTGTTGGCACATTGGAGCGCGTTGGTGCCGGCGCATGGCATCCTAAAGATGTCAAAGCTGCGCTAGAGGCAAAAGTTCGCTCTGCTTGTGGACCGGTTTGCCCCCCGCAAGGCCTGTATCTGTCAGGTGTGCGTTACCCACAGGCACCGTTTGAATTTTCAAAATCATCAAAAGCAGGTGAACAGGCATAAAGCCGCACTAGGGCCGCTCCTGCTAATTTTTACAAGCGGAAAAATAGAATAACCCTTCTAAGACTATGAACGGCGTTTCTTAGGAGAAAGCGTCGGGTTAGCCTCGGCAGGGTTTTCTGGCCATGCATGCTTTGGATAGCGCCCCCGCATATCTTTGCGCACATCTTGATAGCTACTGCGCCAAAAGTTAGGAAGGTCAGTTGTGGTTTGCAAAGGTCTGCCAGCTGGCGACAAAAGAGTTACTTTTAATGGCACATCACCCACCATCGGGTGGCGCGTTCGCCCAAACATCTCCTGTATGCGAAGAGTTATTTCTGGCGGATTGGTCGAATAATCGATTGGAATTTTACGATTTAGCGGTGTATCAAAATGCGCCGGAACCACTCGATCTAGACGCTCAATTTGTGACCATGATAGCAAAGTGCGAATAGCAGGAAGCAAATTAAACTTTTTCCAGTCTTCAGCCGTCTGAACTTTTCCTAAATGTGGCAATAGCCATTCTTCTAAAGTGTTCATTAGGGTGTGTTCAGATACGTCTGGCATAGTGCTGCCGCCAAGCCTTACACGTGCCAGAAATCGCTTTACAGAATCATCAAGGTGCAATCCAAGGTCACGTACGCCTGTCAACATTGCCAAAGAAACTGCAGTTGGTGGAGCGTCTTTCCAAATTCTATCGTTAAGTACAATTGCCCCGAACCTCTCTTGGTTACGGGCGAGCACGCGGCGTTCTCTTTTAGACCAAGAGCAGGTGTTTTGCCAGCAAATTTGTAGTGCAAAAAGTTCCCGCAGTTCAGCTTCAGAAATTGATATTGCGGTACGAATTCGCGCTTCTTTTGGGTCGCCGTCAAGGTCTGTAGCAACCAGTAAACGCTGGGTTAAAGGAGAATCCTCAGCCGCAAGTATCGCGCCTTTTCCGCTTGAAAGTAGATATCTAGGCGGCAATCCCTTGCGGCGCATCGCGATGCGATCCGGATAAGCCATTGCCGCCATTTGAGCTTTGCTGAAATTTGGGGAGATATCTGGGCAAAAAGGCTTAAGACGGCGGGTTTCCAACTTAATGCGCTCAAGTATTGGGCGCTCAATTTTATAGGGCCGCCGCTGTTCAAACCGTTTGGGGTCACTTAAGGCCTCTAGACGAAGTGCCAAATCGCCTGGCGCCCCGCGCTGCAAAGGGTCGCGGTCTGCAAGCAATGCAGCAAGCCCTGCTGCCTGAGGGCCGCTTAGTTTCAGCATATGGGCCAGACGTGGATGCAGAGGAAGAGCGGCTAAAGCCTTACCATGATCCGTAATCTTACCTTTTGTGTCCAGCGCAGAAAGGTTTTTCAAAAGCGCTACTGCTTCGTCAAATTGTGCTGAATTAGGAGGCGTGAGAAAAGACAATTGATCTGGGGATGTCCCCCACAGGGCTAGTTCAAGCGCAAATCCAGACAAGTCAGCAGTTTCAATCTCGGCAGGCGGATAGGCGTGCATTGCGCCTTCTTCTGGTTTCGACCAAAGTTTATAACACGTACCATCGGCAACCCGGCCAGCCCGGCCCATTCGCTGAACGGCTTCGGCTTTTGTCACCTTCTCGGTCACAAGGCGTGACATGCCAGTGCCGGGATCAAAACGAGCGCGGCGGGCCCGTCCTGCATCCACCACTACCCGGATATCTTCAATAGTAAGCGATGTTTCCGCAATTGCCGTTGCCAGCACTATTTTTCGTCCTTGCTGACTTGGTGAAATCGCCTTTCTCTGATCTGCAAAAGACATGGCTCCAAAGAGTGGATGAAGAGTGCAGTCACGTGGTAGATAGGTTTGCAGATTTCCCATCAGGCGACGAATTTCCGCTTCACCGGGAAGGAAGACCAAAACACCACCAGATGTTTCTGAGACAGCTTTGATAACCAGATCTTTCAGTGCGGCATCAAGGCGAACTTGCTTATTCAGTGGCCGGTTTAGCCAGATTGGTTTCACAGGATAGGCCCGTCCATCTGAATTAACGATAGGTGCATTGCCTAAAAGATTTGCCAATTCACTGGCATTTAATGTGGCTGACATAACTATAAGTTGCAGGTCATCGCGCAGCGCAGATGCGACCTCAAGGCATAGAGCCAGACCTAAATCTGCGTTTAATGAGCGTTCGTGAAATTCATCAAAAATCACGGCCTCTACGCCGTCTAGCGAGGGGTCTTTTTGCAGCATTCGCGTAAGAATGCCCTCTGTAACAACTTCAATTTTTGTTTTGGCCGAACTTTTGTATTCGCCTCTGATGCGATAACCTATGGTTTCTCCAATAGGTTCGCCTAGTGTTTTAGCCATCCGTTCCGCCGCCGTACGGGCCGCCAATCGGCGCGGTTCAAGCATCACGATCCGGCCGTTTATCAATCCAGATTGTAACAGGGCAAGAGGAACATATGTGGTTTTGCCAGCCCCTGGGGGCGCTGTGAGAACTGCGCGTTTGCTTTTTTGCAAAGCGGCAAGCAAATCAGGAATAACCTGATGTATGGGAAGGGTTTGCTTCACAGATGTCTATTTCCGAACAAAGCTTGCGCGTCCCCGCAATGTTGTGATGTCAAAGCGCTTCACTCGGTATAGACCGCCTTCAAATTCGTAATCTAGGATAAATGGAAAGCTCTCACCATCAGACCATTCTTTCTCAGTAAAGCCACCAATACGTTGATACACCCCAGTGCATCGGGGGCCCTTCTCAGTCATCTTCAGCCCCGACAAAGTGATATCAACCCGCCTGGTGCCGTCAAACATAGGTAAATTAAGTTCGCATAAATTTTTCTTAAGCTGGTCAGATAAAAGAGCTGCCATCGCCGTCATCGGATCAAGCGTTCCTTTTTGCGTTGATGGATCAAGCCAATGTGGTTTTTTTGGTTTTTTACTGGTGACTTCAGGAACTCCGCTTCGGTATCGAATAACTTTTTCGCTTTTGCGCCGACCTGTATCAGAAACCTCGGAATAATACTCTGGTTGATAGGTATTGCCAAAGCGGTTTCCTAAAGCTTGGGCGTCGAATTTGTACCGAACCAAAATACCGACAAGACCTGTTGATTCCAAAATACCGTGAATACTGTATTTTTCTCCTTGCGAATTTAAAGCATAACGCAGCACCCCTGCCTTAATACCACGGATGTGGACATCAAAACGGTACTGTTGAGTGTCTGCAATAGCCGTAGAAAATGAAAATATAACCATAAAGAATATGGTTGATACCTCAAAAAAGGACTTTTTTTTGCCGATTTTGTTCATTGGACCCAAGCCATGCTGGACTTTATCCCGTAGATCAAGGCAAGAAATGAAAACAAAGGTCAATGACTTATAATCAAAATTGCGGAAAGCTGCCGAAAAGATATGATAGATGTAGAAAAACTGGCAGAAAAAATTTTGACGCAGGATCGGCGTGCTTTATCGCGCGCAATAACGTTGGTCGAAAGCAGCCGAAAGGATCACCGCGCACAGGCTGTTGATTTGGTTCAACGGTTGCATCAAGATAGTGGCCAATCTTTGCGAATTGGCCTTTCGGGCACACCAGGGGTTGGAAAATCTACATTCATTGAAACCTTTGGCAGTTTTTTGACAGCACAAGGTTTGAGTGTGGCCGTGCTTGCGGTTGATCCTAGCTCAACGCGCTCTGGGGGGTCTATTTTGGGCGATAAAACCCGCATGAACAGGCTGGCGCGTGATCCTAAAGCATTTATCCGGCCATCGCCAAGCCAGTCGCATTTGGGCGGTGTAGCCCGGCGCACCCGGGAAGCCGTTGCAATTTGTGAGGCTGCTGGCTTCGATATTGTGCTTATCGAAACTGTTGGGGTTGGCCAATCTGAAACCATTGTTTCCGAGATGGCGGATCTTTTTGTTTTGCTGCTTGCGCCTGCAGGAGGCGATGAACTGCAGGGTGTCAAACGTGGGATCATGGAAATGGCCGATATCATTTTGGTCAATAAAGCTGATGGCGACTTGAAGCCAGCAGCGGTCCGAACCTGCGCGGACTACGCGGGGGCGTTACGTTTATTGAGAAAGCGTGAACAAGATCCAGATCACTTCCCGGCGGCTATGTTGGTGTCCGCTGTGGCCGAAACTGGCCTTGAACAAGCTTGGAAATCTATGCGTGATTTAGTAAAATGGAGAAAGAAGGCAGGACATTTTCAGATCAAGAGGGCATCTCAGGCACGGTTCTGGTTTGAAGAAGATGTAAAGCAGGGCGTGCTTGCAGTTCTGGCACAATCAGAAATACAACAAGATATCCAAAAAATGGGTGAGCGGGTTTTTCAAGGAGACCTTTTGCCCACCGTTGCCGCAGCCGAGATTTTGGCAAAACTATCTCAAGATTAGCGATTCGTTTTTTTTAATGGTGACATTTTGAAGCTTGCAATCGACGCAGATTGCGCTGCTAGGGGTGAAAAAACTAATCATGGTCATATTTCACGCCTGCATGTGCTTGACGCGGCATCGCAGAGGCAATAGAACGCCCATCATCAGATTTTGGCGCGGCCCTTTTGCGGCGCCTTTTTATATTGGCCGGCAGAACCTGCCGTTGCCCTAACAGAAAAACGAGGTAACTGACATGTCGCGCCGTTGCGAACTGACCGGAAAAGGCCCGATGACTGGCAACAATGTCAGCCATGCCAACAACAAAACAAAACGTCGCTTTTTGCCCAATTTAAACGATGTGACCCTGCAATCAGAAGTCCTCAAGCGGGGAATTAAATTGCGGATTTCTGCTGCCGCATTGAGGACAGTAGATCATCGTGGTGGGTTGGACGCTTTTTTAGCCAAGGCCAAAGACACGGAACTTTCAGCCAATGCCCTTAAGGTCAAAAAAGAGATTGCAAAAGCCCAAGCAGTTGAAGCCTAATTTAGGTTCACAATCTCTGCGACGATAAGTAAATTTGAAAACCCTGCCTAGATGTGGCAGGGTTTTTTTATGCCCAATATAGGATACGAACCGTGCAGTTAAACCAAATCAAACAGGCTTTTCTTGGCGCCATGATTTTGGTCTTGATTCTCACAGGTCAGAGTATGGCGCAGGTGCGGGTAATGCCTGCTGCGGTTGGTCAGATGGTAATTTGCACCTCTGGTGGCGCGAAAACCATCTTGATGGATGCTAAAGGGCAACCCGCGGACAGAGCTCATATTTGCCCTGACTGCATCATGGCGTTTGTGTATTTAGGAGCAGATGAGGGACGATTTATCCAACCTTTGAGGTTGCTCTATGATCAATCTGTTCATTTTGAACTACCGAAATTTGTTACACATTCTTTTTGGGCCGTCTGTTTGCCGCGCGCACCTCCAAATTCTTCAGATTCTAAAACACTATAATAATTCTGAAAAACAAAGGAGTGGATTATGTCCATGATTAAAAAAATTCTGATGGTAGTCACGGCTATCCTTTTTGCGGCACCGGTTTTTGCCGGTGGTATTGAAATCAATGATGCGTACGCGCGGTCCTCTGGTAAGATGGCAAAAGCCGGTGGTGTGTTCATGATGATCCATAATCACACTGGCGCTGAGGACCGTTTGCTTGAAGTCCGATCAGATGCCGCCAAAATGGTTCAACTGCATACTCACCTAAAGGACGAAGATGGGGTTATGAAAATGCGCCATGTGCCTGATGGGTTTGATATTCCAGCGCATGGCATGCGCAGTCTGAAACGGGGTGGTGATCATCTCATGTTTATGGGATTGGTTGCCCCCTGGGAACATGGCGAGGCAATACAACTGACGTTGGTATTCGAAAATGCCGGCGAGATGATGATTGAAGTCCCAATTGATCTTGAGCGGAAAGATATGGCGCATAGCCATTAATCAAAGGATGAGCAGCATGATGGTTAACAGTGTTTTATTTGTCTGTTTGGGAAATATCTGCCGCTCACCAACTGCTGAAGCGATATTGCGTGATAAAGCCACCCGCAGAGGACTTTCAGTCACTGTGGATAGTGCTGGAACAGCCGGGTGGCATATAGGCAAGCCGCCATATGAGCCAATGCAGGTTGCGGCCTCTGATCTTGGTTATGACTTGTCGCCTTTGCGTGCCCGGCAAGTGACGCAAAAGGACTTTTTAAATTATGATCTCATCGTTGCTATGGATCAGCACAATATGGATGACTTGCAGACCCTGTCACTAAAAACTGATACTGCGCAGTTACTCTTGATGGGCTCTTATATTTCAGCTCACATGCCGCCTGACATACCAGACCCATATTATACGCGGGATTTTGGAGCGACGCTTGAGCTATTGCAGCAAGCCATTGATAATATGCTGTCGGATCAATGGCCAATATGAGTGCAGAAGAGTAAATGGCATCATTTTTAATGAATATTGTTGAAAGTGATCCAAAAGAAGCTAATTCTCGTAATAAGTTTGTTTAGCTAAGGAATCGCCATGACCTATCTTACACTTTATGCAAGTACAGCGCTTGTGTTTCTAGTCTTAGATGTGGTGATGTTGAGAAAAGTACTCTATCCATTGTTTTCTTCAAATATTGGATCAATTATGCTTGAAGATCCTCGAATGGGCGCGGCAACGGCATTTTATCTGGTATATATTGCCGGTGTGCTTTGGTTTGTATCAATTCCTGCATTGGCTTCAGGTGTACCTTCCCAAGCCTTCATAACGGGCTGCATTTTGGGAATATTGGCTTACGGAACCTACGAATTCACCAATTTTGCGACCCTACGGGGTTGGTCGGTACAAATGGTCATGGTTGACGTAGTGTGGGGCGCGGTTCTGACCGGGACATCTGCTTGGGCGGGTGTTTTGATTACCAAGACCTTCGCAGCATAAAAGATTCTCTTCCAATCTTGGTTCTTGTCTTGGCTTTCCACTCAAAGCGTCCTATAGCGGCGGCTTGAGTAAATTGGGGACCTAAACATGCAAGGCAGCGCAAACCTTAATGTAATGATCAAAGCCGCACGCAAAGCGGGCAGGTCTTTGATCAAAGATTTCCAAGAAGTTGAAAATCTTCAGGTCTCTGCCAAGAGTGCCGGTGATTTTGTATCACGAGCAGATATCGCAGCAGAAAAGATTATCAAGGAAGAGCTTACCGAAGCCCGGCCGACCTATGGCTGGCTGGGTGAGGAAAGCGACCCTGTTGCTGGACAAGACCCAACCCGACGCTGGATCGTTGACCCATTGGACGGAACCACTAATTTTTTACATGGCCTGCCACATTGGGCGGTCTCAATCGCTCTGGAACATAAGGGTCAAATCATTGCTGGAGTTGTGTTTGACGCGAGCAAAGACGAACTCTTTGTCGCCGAAAAAGGAAAAGGAGCCTGGATGAACGACAGGCGAATTCGGGTTTCCGATCGTCACCGAATGATCGAGAGCGTTTATGCCACCGGACTTCCCTTTGCTGGCCGATCTGATTTGCCGGCGACCTTGAGCGATCTTGCTCAGCTTCTGCCGGCCTGTGCCGGTGTTCGTCGCTGGGGGGCTGCGTCCCTAGATTTAGCCTATGTTGCGGCTGGTCGCTATGATGGATTTTGGGAGCGCGAGCTAAATATTTGGGACATTGCCGCGGGGCTTATTCTTGCACGTGAAGCAGGTGCTCTTGTTGAGGGCGTAGTGAAAGGCACAAAACCAGAGGACAGCGGCGATGTTCTTTGTGCCACTGAAGTTCAATTTGAACAGTTCTCAAAGCTCATCCGCACGTCTTGAGGATTTTGTATCAGAAGGGTGATTAATGCCGTCCACCCAAGGAATTTCACCAAGTTGACGCGGATTAATGCCTTCAAGAATGGCTACATTTACACCAAATTCATTCGGATTCGAGCGCCTTTGATGATGAGTGTAAATCCCGCAGGTTTTGCAGAAATAATGCTTTGCTGTTTTTGTGCCCCATTGATACAGGGTCAAGTTGTTACTGCCTTCGACAATTTTTACACCGTCTATTGGCGCTGAAACCGCAATTGCACCCCGCCGCGCGCAAAAACTGCAGTCGCATCGGCGAACTTTTTCAAGCCCTTCAGTTAAAGTGACATCCAATTCTACAGCGCGGCAATGACATGTGGCTTTCATTTTCGTCTCCTACGAATTTTGGGAATATTTGAAGTTTGAATTCGATAGTGGGCGTCTGGGTGCGGAGGAAGCCCAAGATTTTTTGACCAAAAGCTGGAACCGCCCAATCTTTTAAACAGTGGAAGGCACAGTGAAATACCCGCTATGAAGCCGCCTATATGGGCCCAATAAGCGACGCCTCCTATGTCCGCAGGGGTGGAAAGCCCATTGAAAAATTGCAAGGCAAACCAAATACTAAGAATGATCCAAGCAGGCAGAGAGAATATTCTGAAAAATATTATGAAAATGAAAAGAACGTCGACTTTTGCCTTCGGGTATAAAAGTAAATATCCTCCCATGACACCTGCAACTGCCCCAGAGGCGCCTATGACAGGGATATCTGAGTAGGGGGCCGACATTACCTGAACAAAGCCAGCAGCAATGGCACACAACAGGTAAAAGCCCCAAAACTTTCCATGCCCCATTTTGTCTTCAAGATTGTCGCCATAGATGTGTAAAAACAGCATGTTGCCAGCTAGATGCCAAATGCCGCCGTGCAAAAATGCGGAACTGAGGAGAGTTTCGTAACCTTCGCCGTAGCCAAGCCGAGCAGGGATTAGGGCCCAGTTTCCATAAATTTCAGACATTACGCGGTAATTACTTAAATCTCCCCAATAGCCAAAGAAAACAAGGCAATTAACGACGATTAATGCATAAGTTACAATGGGCGTTTTGCCAGAAGGATTATGATCGCGAAATGGAAACATTTATCTTAACTGGGGCTATTAGCTCCCAAGGTCAAGATAGACCGCTTAAAAGTTCGGCATTCCCGCCAGCAGCAGTTGTGTCTATGCAAATGTGTCGCTCGCAGACGGCATGGGCCATGTCGGGTTGGCTTGTGATCAGCGGAACGATAGGGCCAGCTCGTTTGGCCAGCGCGAGCGCGTAGCTGCGCGCTGCAGCGTTATCTCCCCACCAAATTACGCCGCCAATTGGCAGCAAATTTATAAGGGCGGCCGGCTCAATGCCTCCTTTGACAGGCACTGCGTATCCTCCGAGTTTACGGATCTGCGTAACTTGTTCATCGCAGGCTTGTTGGCCTGGTCCAAGGCATAGGATGGGCGCCTTTGGGTGCAAGGACAGTTGGTTGCTTTCACCTGTGGGTCCGGGCAATACAGTTGGCGGATTTGGTCGGGCAGGAACAGACTCTGTAAGAGTTTTGACCAGTATTTCTATAGAAATATTTTGGTCCCAATGGCTTATTGCTTTGCCTTTAGTTGCGCTGCTAAAGCGCGATAAATAATGTGGACCGCCTGCTTTTGGACCAGTTCCGGATAGACCCTCACCGCCAAAGGGCTGGCTGCCTACAATGGCACCGATTTGGTTTCGGTTGACATAGATGTTTCCAGCCTTGATCCGGTCCGCGATGTATTGGACACGATCATCTATTCTTGTTTGAAGCCCAAAAGTTAGCCCATAGCCTGTTGCATTTATATTTTCAGTAATCTCAGCAAGTTGATGCTGTGCAAAGCGCGCAATATGCAGAACAGGTCCAAATACCTCATGTGTAAGGTCCTCAATTCCGCCGACCTCAATAAGTGTTGGTGGAATGAACGTGCCAGCGAGTGGAGCTTTTTGTTGATACTTGACGCGCCCAGCTTTCTTGGCTGCGTTTATATACTCTAAAATTTCACCTTGAGCACTTTTGTCAATTACCGGCCCAACGTCGGTTTCCAGCAGCCAAGGATCGCCTACCCGAAGCTCCTTCATGGCCCCGGTTAGCATTTGGGTAAAGTCATCTGCAATGTCTTCTTGGACATAAAGACATCGCAATGCGCTACACCTTTGTCCCGCAGATTTAAATGCGCTTTCAATCACAGCTGTAACTGCCTGTTCAAGCAGGGCCGTGCTGTCGATGATCATCGCATTGAGCCCACCTGTCTCAGCAATTAGGGGCGCACCGGGTGCTAGATTTTGCGCCATTGCAGCGCGAATACTCATTGCTATTTTGGTTGATCCGGTAAAAGCCACGCCGTCTATGCGTGGGTCAGAGCAAAGCAATGCCCCTATAGATCCGTTGCCAGGTAAAAGTTGCAGCGCTGATTTAGGCACGCCAGCTGTATGCAATAAATCTACTAGGTATGCGGCAATGAGAGGCGTCTGCTCTGCTGGTTTGGCAAGAACCGCGTTACCTGCTGAAAGCGCAGCTGCGACCTGTCCGGTAAATATCGCTAGAGGGAAATTCCATGGCGATATACATGTGAATAACCCTACCGGCGGCCCTTTTGGAGCTTGTGATGCATAGTAGCGCAAAAAATCTATCCCCTCACGAAATTCGGCCAATGCATCCGGCAAAGTCTTACCTGATTCGCGTGTAAGCAGAGCAAATATTTCCCCGAAATGAGCCTCATAAAGGTCTGCGGCAGAGTTAAGTATCACCGCTCGATCTGATGCAGGTGCATTCCAAGATTTGGCTTTTTTTATTGCTTTTGCACACACCTCAGGACTTGCAGGATGAACAGACCCGACAAGGTCATTAAAGTTGCTTGGATTTTTAATTAATGCTTTATTAATGGAATATTGAGTGACATCTGAGAGTGATTGACCAGCGACCCAATTTGTTTTCTTGTGAGCTTTTCGCGCCTTTAAAACCTTCGAGAGTTGAGTTTGGTCCGAGAGATCAAAACCAAGGGAGTTTTTGCGTTCGGGAGCAAACATTTGAGCGCCGGTCTTAATGTA
>CABXKH010000014.1 GCA_902512685.1 Paracoccaceae bacterium
CATTTGCTATTATGCGCAACTCACAAGCCTAACTTAATCGACCATCTTTAACCAGCAACCAAAACGCCGCGTCAATATGAAAACCATCGCCACTCTTGCTCTGTCCCCCACAGCTGCGCATCTTGCGCAGGCGAGCACAATTTTACAGAACGGCGGTTTGGTGGCATTTCCAACCGAAACAGTCTACGGGCTTGGCGCCGATGCCAGCAATGACCAGGCGGTCGCAAAAATTTATCAAGCCAAAGGCAGGCCGCAGTTCAATCCATTGATCGTGCATGTTGCAAATGTGCAAACGGCGCGCAGGTTTGTGCAATGGAACACTCTGGCGGATCAATTGGCAAAAGCGTTCTGGCCCGGGCCCTTAACGCTTGTGCTGCCGCGAAAAAAAGACGCCGTATTATCGGATTTGCTCAGTGCGGGCTTGCCGACAATCGCTATCCGGGTTCCCAAACATCCCGTGGCCAAAGCCTTGCTTACGCAATTTGGCGGAGCCGTTGCTGCACCATCAGCAAACCCATCGGGGCAAATTAGCCCGACAAGCCCAGCGCATGTACGATCCGGCTTAGACGGCCGCATTGATGCGATTGTGGACGGAGCAGTGTGTACAGTAGGTTTGGAATCTACCATCGTTCAACTTGATGATGGCGCAGTACTATTGCGCCCCGGGGGTGTGGCAGTCGAGGATATCGAAAAGGAAATCGGCAGACCTGTTTCTATCCGCCCGAATGTCGAGAAAATCACCGCGCCGGGTCAGTTGAATTCACACTATGCGCCGCAGGCAAAGGTTCGGCTGGATGCACAACACTGGCGTCCTGATGAAGCGCGTCTAGGGTTTGGTGCAGTAGATTGCGATCTAAACTTGTCACTCTCGGCTGATTTAGTTGAAGCGGCGGCAAATCTATTTGCTCATTTGCATCGCCTAGATGCTGAGGGAAAAGCAACAATCGCAGTGTCCCCCATCCCCCAAACCGGGCTTGGTCTGGCAATCAACGACAGGCTCAAGCGCGCGGCAGCGCCACGATAAATGCCCGTCACGCTGTTCCGCCGTAGCTTGACAGCATCAGAGCATCGATCCCCATTAATCCCAACGCAGATTGCCATTTGCCCCCATGGTCAACACTTAGAACCATGTCCTCGTTGGCGTCAGAAACGAGCCAGCCGTTATTGGCAATCTCATCTTCGATCTGACCTGCGCCCCAACCAGAGTATCCCATAAATAAACTTGCCTGCTCGGGCGCAGGGCCCGTTGCAACAGCTTCGATGATGTCTCGTGTGGCCGTCATCGAAAGCGTTTGCCCGATAATTTGGGTTGAAACCTCTGCCTGATAATCTTGCGAGTGCACGACAAATCCGCGCGACTGATCAACCGGTCCACCAAAAAGCACTGGAATAGAGCGTGCATTGGTGGCTTCTATCGATAACTGGCTGCAAAGCTCTTTGAAGGACGCAGTTTCTATTGGACGGTTGATCACCAAGCCCATTGCGCCCTCTGAGCTGTGCGAACATATATAAATCACAGAGCCATCAAACCGTGGATTCATCATCCCTGGCATCGCAATCAGTAGCTTTCCGGCTAGTTCTAAGCTTTGATCAGGCCCGCTCATGCCAAATCCTTTCGTTATATTCAGAATGACCCGAGACAGCCCTCTATGCAACTGCAATGTCTTGCACACGGCCTAATCGCATAAATGTGTCTTGGCAAATGGCAAATATTCGCGCATTCACTGTGCATGAGGCTAACAAATGGTATTTTTTCCTGGCTAAGTTTTTGGGCGCTCTTGAGCGCGCACAGTCTGGCAGCCGAAACTCAAGGTGTGATTGGGCATGATCTCCGCAGCGGTTGGTTCAAATCCGCCGGGCAGTATACAGCTGCTTTGGAAATTCGCCTTGCACCGGGATGGAAAACCTATTGGCGCGCGCCAGGAGAGGCAGGCTTTCCACCAAAATTTGATTTTAGCGGGTCACATAATTTGCAAGATGTACAGATCATCTGGCCTGCTCCCATGCTTTTTGGACCGCAAGATATGTGGTCAATCGGTTATTCTGGTCATGTGGTTTTGCCATTGATTGTTCACCCCTCAGATCCCCATGCGCCAGTCGAGCTTAAACTACAGGCGTCGCTGGGCATTTGTGATGATATCTGCATACCGGCGGCGCTTTCGTTTTCAGGCCACTTATTGCCAGACAGCCGTACGCCCGACCCCAAGATTATTGCCGCACTGGCCAATGCACCCTACTCAAAAATCGAGGCTGATCTTAGAGCAGTCAGCTGTACGTTTAGCCCATCGGATGACGCGATGGAAATAGATGTCCAGCTGTCTTTGCCGCCCACTGGAGGACAAGAAATCGTGATGCTGGAATATTCACGCGAGGGTCACTGGGTATCAATGCAGCTTCCAAAGCGAAATGGCCGGATGCTTTCGGCAAAGGGTTTTTTACACAGCGACACAGGCCGGCCCATTGGCGTCCAGCGTGCAGACGTGAATATCACGGTCATTGGGTCGAACTATGCGGTTGAGGCCGGCACATGCGCCCCTTAGGCGCGCAGACGGCCAACACCCTGCATGATCAAACTGGCAAAAAACCCAACCAAAATAATCCCGCAAGTGCCTACAAAAAACAGCGCAAAAGCGATCGGCATTGAGGCATCGGCCGCTAAAAATGGCAGCCCGCTGGCAAGGTGCTGCGGCAGGACTCCAAAATTCATCATCCACCCCATCGTTACGGCAAACCACCCAGCAATCAACAGCGCCAAACCCCATGTTGCGATACGTATCGATCTGGCGCGCCCAAACAAAGCATGGCGAAGCGAAACGAAATGGCGGCGTACATCATGCTGTGCCGCGATCAGGGCCGGGACAACCAACAACACCAAGAGCATGCCAAATCCCAGACCATAGACCAATGTAATCACTGTGGGTTTGAGAAATTGCGCCTGTGAGGAACGCTCATACAGCAATGGAGCAAGACCAAGCACTGTTGTTAGCGTGGTCAACATAACAGGCCTGAGGCGATCCACCGTGCCTTCTATCACCGAAGGGATAAGCCCGCGCTCTTTGGCATATTCATCAATCGATGTGATCAGCACGATGGAATCGTTAATAATAATACCTGTCATCCCCAAAAGTCCGACCACAGTAAACAGCGATAGCGGAACATCCCAAATGTAATGCCCATATATCGTGCCCACCAATCCAAAGGGAATAACAGCCATCACCACAATCGGACGCGTCCAGCTGGCAAAAACCCATGTCAGCACCAAATAGATGCCCACCAAACACAAAATCATGCCGGTGCGCGCATCGTTGAGAAACTCATCTTCTTGTTCGGATAGACCTGCAAGCCGCCAATCCACTTGGTGTTTACTGGCTATCTCGGGAAGGATTTCGCTTTCCAGTGCAAGCGATACCTCTTCTGCAGCCGCAGGATCATCCTCAGAGATATCTCCGGTAATGGAAATCAGCCGAATTCCGTTTTCGCGGCGTACAGTTGAAAAGCCGGACCGACGTTTGACGCTGACAATATCGGCCAGTGGCACATAATTTCCAGTAACAGTGCGCAACTGCATACGTTCTAGAAAATCTGCCGTCAGCTCATCTTTAGGCAATTCCACACGAATTGCGGCGCTGCGCGGACCCATCGGATAACTCGCGGCTTCCAACCCGTTTAAGCGGTTGCGCAGCACCTGACCCAATCCGTCAATGGTAAATCCCAAGGCTTGACCCTGTGCTGCGAGCTCTAGTATCAGCTCTTCTTTGTCATAGGACAGATCATCTTCAACTGCTGAAACTTCTGAAAAGCGGGTCAATGCGGCCTTTAAATCTTCTGATGCGGCTTTGAGGGACTCTGCCTTTGCGCCGTAAAACTGTATATCCAGCGCGTCGCCGCCCGGCCCCGAGCGCCATCCCCTAAACGAGATTGTTTCGACCAAAGGATGCCGACGCACTTTATCCTGCAATTCGCCGACAAAGGCAAAGCTAGAATACGATCTAAAATCAGGATCAATCAGTTCAATGGAAATCCCGCCCAACTGATCAGGTGTTTTGGTTTCCGTACCCGATAGCCCACGCCCTGAATTACCGCCGATTTGGGCAACCACATAATCAAGCGGATTGCGCCCGTAGCGTTCTTCGTACTCGCGCCCCAGCTCTTCGGTTGCACGCTGCATTTCGCGCATCATTTCCATTGTATCTTCTCGCCCAGCAGAGGAAACCATGGCAAAATTACCGCTGACCGAAGACTGCTCTGGTGCGTTGAAAAACCGCCATTTCACTTGGCCGGACATGAACATCGCGATTTGGCTCGCCAAAATCGCAACGGTGCCTGCCAGCACAACATAGCGGGCGCGAATGACCAGAGCCATTAACCGGCGAAACAGGGTTTCGCGCACCCACTCAAAGCCAATATTCACCACGCGGCTAGGCATATCATACCAGTGATTTTTAACCCCATGGCTGAGCGAATGCGCCATGTGGTTGGGTAAAATTAAAAAGCATTCGATAAATGAGGCCGCCAGTACCACCACAACGGTAAAGGGAATATCTGCGATCAAATCGCCAAATCGGCCGCCAACCGCAACCAGTCCAAAAAAGGCTATAATGGTGGTTGTGGTTGCCGCAAACACTGGCAGCGCCATACGGCGCGCAGCTGTTTCAGCGGCCTCGATCGGGCCAAGCCCCTTGCGGGCACGGCTGTCAGCATGTTCACCAACCACAATGGCATCATCGACCACAATCCCCAAGGTGATAATCAAAGCGAACAATGAAATCATGTTAATCGTAATGCCTGCAGCATACATGATTGCAAGCGCCGCAAGCATCGCTGTGGGAATACCGGCTGCAACCCAGAAGGCCGTGCGGGCATTTAGAAACAAAAACAGCAAAATAAGCACAAGCCCAAGGCCGCTCAGCCCATTGTCCAAAAGCATATTCAGTCGACCGGAAATATATTCAGCGCGGGTTCTGATTAATTCGACCTGAGTGCCTTCCGGCAAAGTTTCCGACAAACGGTCGGCAATTTGCTGAACTTTGTCCTGAATTTCGATGGCGTCGCCTTGTTGCGACCGATCCACACGCACCGAAATTGCCGGGTTTTCACTGACAAAATATCCTCTTTGCCGGTCGACCCCTTCAACCCGAACCTGTGCAATATCTCCAATGCGCAAATGGGATCCATCCGCGTTCGAGCGCAGCACGATGCGCCTAATCTGTTCTGCCGTGCGTTTTTCCACACCGGTGCGAACCCGCGCATTTGCGCCGCTCACATCGCCTGCTGGATCCGCGCTTACTTCTTGCGCTATGACCGCCGCGATTTGCTGCATGGTAATATCATGCGCAACCAGATTAACCGCTGGCACCTCAATGATTGTTTCTGGGGCCGCCACCCCCGTAACCGTCGCGCGCGTCACCCCTTCTGCGAACAGGCGTAAAACCAACTCATCGGCAAAAAGAGCCAATTGTGCAGGATCCACCGGGCCGGTGATAATCACATCTGTCACCCGGTCGCGCCAAGCCCCACGGCGCACCATGGGATCTTCTGCATCATCTGGCAGCGTTGTGACCTGATCTACAGCCGTTTCGATATCGGCCGCTGCGCGCGCCATATCCCAGCCGGGTTCAAATTCTAAAAGAATGCTAGCGCGTTCTTCGCGCGATGTACTTTTTGCGCCCGTGACACCTTCAACTGACAGCAAAGCTGGCTCAAGCAACTGCACAATCGCATCGTCAACATCTTCCGCGCCAGCGCCACGCCACACTACGCTTACGGTTACATTGTCGATTATAACATCCGGGAAAAATTGTGCGCGCATCCGCGGCAAGCTGACCAGCCCAGCGATAATCAGCACAATAAGCAATAGATTTGCTGCGGTGCCATGGCGGGTGAAATACGATAGAATGCCGCCAGCAGCTTTGGGAAGATCACGCACCATTGCTAACCTCCCATCCGGCTTTCGATGCGCTCAACCACCTTGGCCGGCACTTTATCCTGCTTGAGCTGTTTTAAAATCCGTTCTTTGGCATCTTTGGGAATGTACGCATTCCCTTCTATGGCCGCGATAAGTTTGGCGCGGCGCTCGGGACTAAGCTCAATAACCTCAGGCTCTTTGGGGGTGCTGGCTTCGCCACTTCTAAGTGGTTTGACCTTGATCCCGCTGCCCAAAACCGGCGTTTGCTCGGCCACCACCTCGCGGCCGCTTAAACCGCGTCCACGCACCAAAATGTTATCGCCCTGTTGGCGAAAAACCCGCACCTCAGCGATTTCAAGCCGCTCGTCCTCGGTTAAAACCAAAACAGCGCTATCTGCATTCAGCGCAGATGATGGAAGCTTGATAATGTTTTCCAGCGTAGGCTCGCTCAGCGCGACAGTCACAAAATCACCCGGTTTTAAGCCGCGCGGGTTTAGCAGTTTGGCAAACAGCAGCCGTCCAGTTTGCCCTGTGCCGACAGATCCGCTGTCCCGACTTAAAACTGCATCTGTGCTCAGTTCTGTTTCAAACACATTTAGCGATACTTTGGCCTGGCTTTTGATCAGCTTTCCTGATCGGTCGATCAACCGTGCGTATTGTTCGGTTGAAACCCGAAAGGCGACCTCAAGCGTTTCTGGATCAATCAAGCTGCCAATTTTCTCGTTCGGGCTAACAAGACCGCCTTTGACCAAGCTTATAGTGCTTAGCGTCCCGCTGAATTCCGATGTTAGAACCGTATCTTTCCACCGCCGACTGGCATCTTGCAAAGCCAACTCTGCTCTTGCCAGGCGGGTTTGGGCCTGCGCTCTGCGGGCTTTGGCCTGATCCACCGCGCTGCGCCGAGACAGCACCGCCTGAGCCGCAGAAGACGCTGCAAGCTCAGCAGTTTCCACCGCAGCGGCAGTTCCAACACCTCGCTCTTTCAGGTCAAGTTGACGCTCTAAAGCGCGGCTGCGCAGGTCTGCCTGATCCCGCGCGGCTTCCAATTCATCGGTGATCAGCAAAAGCGCACGGTCGGCTTCTTCAACTTCAGCCATCGCATCAGTAACATCAGCCTCTGTGCGGCCAAGAGCTGAGCGCGCATCTGCATCATTCAACCGCACAAGGACTTCGCCGGCCTGCACCTGCCCCCCTTCGACAAAGCCCTCGGCCAGTTCTATAACCTGCCCCCCCGTAGCCATTCGCAAATCAAGGGTCCGACGGCTTTGAACTTCGCCAAAAGCTTCAAGCATCGGAGTGATGGATTGCGGCTCTGCGGTGATAACATTAACGGTGAACACCCGTTCGCGCTGCTGCGACGTTCGGGGCTTTCGCGACATACGCTCTTTCATGGCAGAGCTGACCATCTGCCCGGCGTAGGCAAAAAGCCCCAAGGTCAGGGACAGAAGCATAAGCCCAACAAGGCTCTTTCGAAAAAATCGCACTTTCCTGCCCCTTTCAGCGCCAATATTCCGCCTATGCCCTTACGTTGTAGTGTGCATTACCGGTTTGCCAAGCCAGTATTATACGGCTGGCTTTGTTATTTCCGTCGTAACTTTTCTTCAAGACGCGGCATTATTTCCACAAAATTGCAGGGCCGGTGGCGAAAATCGAGCTGTTTGAGCAAAATCTCATCCCATGCATCGCGGCAGGCGCCGGGGCTTCCGGGCAAGGCAAAAAGATAGGTTCCGCCCGCCACACCGGCCGTGGCGCGGCTTTGTACTGCCGAGGTGCCAATTTTTTGCATGCTCACTATGGTGAACACAGTGCCAAAGGCATCGATTTCCTTTTCATAGACATCGCGGTGCGCCTCTACGGTGACATCGCGGCCGATAAGGCCGGTGCCGCCGGTGCTGATGACAACATCAATATCCGGGCTCTCGACCCATTGCCGCAGTTGCTGGGAAATTTGGGAGCGCTCATCGGGCAATAGTGTGCGCTCTGCCAGTTGATGGCCTGCCTTTGTAAGCCGATCAACCAAAGTCTGACCCGAGCTGTCCTCAGCCAAACTGCGACTATCAGACACCGTTAGAACAGCTATCCTAACCGGAATAAACTCAAGTGTTTCATCAATACGGCTCATGATGCGGCCAGTTTTGCTTTTAACATTAAAAGATCGGCCCAGGCCAATTTCTTGGCGCTTGGATTGCGCAAAAGATAGGCCGGATGGAACATCGGTATCACATCAATATCGCGGCTGTTTTGCAGCTGTCCGCGCAGCTTGGAAATACCGCGTTTGCCAAGCAATGCCTGACAGGAAATATTTCCCATCGCCACCACTACGGTTGGCTTGATCAACGCGATATGCCTAAGCAAAAAAGGCGTGAGCATTGCAATCTCTTCGGGGCTGGGTTCCCGGTTTTGGGGCGGCCTCCACGGCACCACATTGGTGATATATGCCGCATTTGCGGGCTCTTGGGACTGTCTGTCCAAACCAATCGCAGCCAGCATTTTATCCAAAAGCTGTCCGGCGCGGCCAACAAAAGGCTTGCCCTGTTGGTCTTCGTCGCGGCCCGGCGCTTCACCTACAATTATCACCTGTGCGGCAGGGTTTCCATCACTAAACACCAAATTCCGCGCGCCGCGCTTCAGCTCACAATATTCAAAGCCGGCCAATGCAGCCTGCAAAGCGTCCAGTGATCCAGCCGTCTCGGCCATCTGTTTGGCTATTTGAGCCGGATCTGGCTGCACACTGGCTTGCTGCACAGCGGCTTGCGCTGCGGGCGCTGTCACAGGGGCGGGCTTTGGCGCTGTTGTCTCAAGCGAAAACCGGTCCACCGGCGCATCCAAGATTGCCTCGGTTGCGCCCAATTCCACCTGCCATTCCAAAAGCGCACGCGCGCTGTGCCAGTCTAATTGCGATTCCATAGGCGAAAGTCTAGCCTGTGCGGCCCAAAAGGAAAAGCAAGCAATGGTGCGGATAAAATTGCCCAAAGACATCCACGCAAACTGGCAGATTTATCCTTTCGATTGAGGTTTTTGCGCATTTGCCCCTTACTCACCTGCTTGATGACGTCACAAAGTGCTGCGCAAGCTGACTTGGGGCTTGTGCCACAGCCGATAGCGCTTTATGAACCGCTCAAATTCAGCGGAGCGCATTTATGGGGTTCACCGACAAACACCTTTTGGGCATTGAGCCACTTTCCCCCGCTGCTATTTCCGAAATTCTTGATCTTGCCGACAGCTATGTTGACCTCAACCGGCGCTCAAACAAGCATTCAGACGTCTTGGCCGGTTTGACCCAGATCAATATGTTTTTTGAAAACTCAACCCGCACGCAGGCTTCGTTTGAGCTGGCCGGCAAACGGCTGGGCGCGGATGTGATGAATATGGCCATGCAGGCCAGTTCGATTAAAAAAGGCGAAACGCTGATTGATACGGCGCTCACGCTAAACGCGATGCACCCCGATCTTTTGGTGGTGCGGCATCCACAATCCGGCGCGGTTGATTTGCTGGCGCAAAAGGTCAACTGCAGCGTTTTAAACGCAGGTGACGGACGCCATGAACACCCCACACAAGCGCTTTTGGATGCGCTGACCATACGCCGCGCCAAAGGGCGCCTGCATCGGCTTAGCATCGCCATTTGCGGCGATATCGCCCACAGCCGCGTGGCACGCTCGAACATTATCCTGTTGGGCAAAATGGAAAATCGTATCCGCCTGATCGCCCCCCCCCCACCTTGATGCCTTCGGGCATCGCCGAATTTGGCTGCGAGGTCTATGAGGATATGCATCAAGGGCTGCAAGATGTCGATGTGGTGATGATGTTGCGGCTTCAGCGCGAACGCATGGACGGCGGGTTTATCCCTTCAGAGCGCGAATATTACCACCGCTACGGGCTTGATGCCCAGAAATTGAAGGCCGCCAAGGACGATGCCATTGTGATGCACCCGGGCCCGATGAACCGCGGGGTTGAGATCGACGGTGATATTGCCGATGACATTAATCGCTCGGTGATCCAGGATCAGGTGGAAATGGGCGTCGCAGTCCGCATGGCGGCTATGGATTTACTGGCACGTAATCGGAAAATGCAAATGTCGGAGGGCGCAGCATGACTATAGTTTTGCTACGCAATGCGCGCCTCATTGATCCTGAAACCGGCACTGAAACAGACGGCAGTCTGCTGATTGAAAACGGTGTGATCCGCGCCGTGGGCTCCGCAGTTGATACCCCTGCAAAAGACATCAAGTCCATTGATTGTAACGGCAAGGTGCTTGCGCCTGGGATCATTGATATAGGTGTCAAGGTTTGCGAGCCGGGCGAGCGGCACAAGGAATCGTTCAAGACGGCCGGACAGGCAGCGGCCGCAGGCGGTGTGACAACGATAGTGACCCGGCCTGATACCCTGCCCGCGATCGACACCCCCGAAACGCTTGAATTTACCCGCAGACGCGCCAATGAAGCGGCACCGGTCAACGTACTGACCATGGCGGCGCTGACCAAAGGCCGCGACGGGCGCGAAATGACCGAGATCGGTTTTTTGCTCGATGCCGGGGCGGTGGGCTTTACCGATTGTGACCGAGTGGTCACCGACACCAAGGTGCTTACCCGCGCGCTTTCCTACGCGCGCTCGCTTGGGGCGTTGGTGATGGGCCATCCGCAAGATCCGGGGCTGTCAAAAGGCGCGGCTGCTACGTCAGGCAAGTTTGCCTCGCTTCGCGGGTTACCAGCGGTTTCGCCCATGGCCGAGCGCATGGCGCTTGACCGTGATATTGCGCTGATTGAGATGACCGGCGTGCGTTATCATTTTGATCAGATCACCACTGGCCGCGCCTTGCCGGCGCTACGCCGCGCCAAGGACAACGGGCTTGATATCACCGCAGGAACTTCGATCCACCATTTGACCCTGAATGAATTTGACGTGGCCGACTACCGGACATTTTTCAAGGTTAAGCCGCCCCTGCGGACCGAAGATGACCGGCAGTTGATCGTTGAAGCGGTACGCGATGGATTGATCGACATCATTTGTTCCATGCACACCCCGCAGGACGAAGAAAGCAAACGTCTGCCCTTTGAAGAAGCCGCCTCGGGCGCGGTCGGTCTTGAAACACTTTTGCCTGCAGCGTTGCGGCTCTATCACTCTGGAGATCTTGATCTGCCAACACTGTTTCGCGCGCTATCGCTTAATCCGGCCAAGCGGCTGGGGCTCGCGGCAGGGCGGCTCACAGTAGGGGCCAGTGCTGATCTGGTGCTTTTTGATCCTGATGCCCCGTTTGTTGTGGATCGCTTCAAGCTGCATTCAAAATCGAAAAACACGCCCTTTGATGGGACCCGGATGCAGGGTAAGGTTATGCGGACATTTGTGGCCGGCAGAGAGGTCTATAAAGGATGATGCTTTTTCCTGCTGTTAGCGGCTCTGGCGCCGCGCTGATCCTTTGGGCCATTGCCGGATATGGGCTTGGCTCGATCCCGTTTGGCATGGTGCTGGCGCGGTTTATGGGGCTGGGAAATCTGCGCGATATCGGATCGGGCAGTATTGGCGCCACCAATGTGCTGCGCACGGGCAGTAAAACCGCCGCCGCGCTAACGCTTTTATTGGATGGTGGCAAAGGCATCATCGCCGTTTTAATGGCCTTTGCCATTTCCGGCGATGCAGCAGCGCAGATCGCAGCGCTGTTTGCCATGCTCGGCCATTGCTATCCGGTTTGGCTGCGCTTCCGGGGCGGCAAAGGGGTGGCAACGCTGCTTGGGGTATTGCTGGCGCTCTACTGGCCACTGGGCGCTGCGTGCTGCGCCACATGGCTCGTGGTGGCCGCGCTGCGCCGCATATCATCGCTTTCGGCTTTGGTTGCAGTGGCCAGTTCGGCGCTGTGGTGTATGATCTATACCCGCCCCGAGATGATCGCTTTGTGTCTTGCCCTCACCGCTTTGGTCTTTTGGCGGCACCGCGAAAATATCGCTCGGCTTTTGGCCGGCACCGAGCCAAAGATCGGTCAGAAAACCGTGCAAAGCGATATAGACGACGCGGTCTAAGGCCCCGCTAAAATCGCTTCCTGATGATAGTGATACAGGATTTTTTTGACTGACGGGGCAAATAATGACTGCACTTCTTTGTGCAGGCGGGGGCCAAGCGGCCGCCAGAAAAATTCAAAAATCAAACCGTCTTCCGCCGGGCTTCCTTCGGCGCGATGGTGCCAGTGATTGGGCAGCGGATTGTTCACTTCAAACGCAAAAATATGCCAGATGTGTTTTTGCGCCACACGGCCTTTGCCTGGGCGGTGAGGGATATAGCGGTTCCAGACACCAATGGGCTGCGGTTTGACGGACAGGTGCAATCCAGATTCTTCGTGCAGCTCACGCAGCGCCGCGGCAGTGCAGGTTTCGCCCGGCTCAACCGTGCCTTTGGGAAGTTGCACCCCCGCTAAAGGATGGCGAAACAAAAGCAATTCTAAATCTGCGCCAACCGGGCGGACCACCGCCGCTACAGCTTTTTCAACTGCTTTCATATTAAAATTCCCTAAATCAAATCATGCATCAAATATTTTCTTTGAATGCTACGCATACCATAGGTTTACATTCAATAAAATAATTATGAGCTATCAAAACTGCACCCCAAACCCAAAGGGCAAAACACGTTTTTCGGATAGTAAGGTTTTCCTTATGCAATGCTTTGCCAAAAGCCCCCAATTGCTTTTGCAGTCTCGGCCGCATGGGTGATCGGCACCATATGGCCAGCGCCGTCAATCACTGCGCGCTGCGTCAGCGGCAGACGCTGTTGCAGCGCCGTATTGATCGCAGCAGCGCTTGAATGGCTTACGCCCCCTTCAAGCAAGAGCACCGGAACGTCGATGCCGGACAGACGGCCGGGCTGTGAAAACCCATAGCGATCCCCGATCACATTATGTTCGCCAGCTTTGATCATGCCTATCTTATCGATCATCGTCTGCTGCGCACGCACGGGCACATCTGCCCAGCGGCGTCCATCACCCCACATGCGGGAAAACTCGCGCGCTGCCGTTTCCAGATCACCGCGCTGCCAAGCCTCTTCGAACCCTTGATGATCTTGGGCATAGATGGCTTTCAAATCCGGGTTGTCGACAAAAGCAAGGTTGATCAACACCGGCTCGATCAGCACCAATGAGCGCACCATCTGTGGCAGCTCAAGCGCCAGCCTTAGTGCAATTGTGCCGCCGTAAGAATGCCCGATCAAGTCCATCGGCTGATCCAGAAATGTTTTAGCAATCTCGGTGCCGATGGTGTGATAATCACCCTGTTCTGTCCACGGCGCGGATTTGCCGTGGCCTGGCATATCAAAGGCGGTAAAATGGTGATCTGAGCCAAGATGTTCTATGAGCCCGCGCCATGCACCGGCGTTGCCCATCGTGCAATGCAGCATCAAAATCGGTTTGCCGTCACTTCCGAAACGCATAAAATTGGTCAGATGTCCGGCGCGGTCTTCTAATGGCATTAAATCGCTCCGGATAAATGTGCATCAAGATCGTCGAGCCGGTCCTGCCCCCAAAACCTTTGATCCCCGTCAACAATATAAAACGGCGCACCAAATGCGCCCGCATCCACCGCCGCTTCGAGGTTGGCAGCATATTCTTCGGCCCCCTGCAGCAATCCGTCGTTGGCCAAATCAGGATCAAAGCCTGCGACCGCCAGACAGTCCCGAATGACATCATCTTCGGCAATATTGCGATCTTGTGCCCAGCAGGCACGAGTCATCGCGTGAACCAATGTGCCCAGATCACCACCGACGCTGTTTTTGGCCGCAATAAAAGCATAAGAGGCAGGCGCCTGATTGGTTGGCCAATGCGCAGGATTTAAGTTTATGGGCAGATTTACTTTTTTTGCCTGACGCGTAAGTTCTTGCAATCTATACTTGCGGCGGCTGATATGGCGCTCTTTGGGCACCACGCCGCCCGTGCGCGCAAACAGCGCCGCCACATCCAGAGGCCGGTAGATAACATCGGCGCTGTGACGCGCTGCAATATCGCTTAATCTTTCGCCTGCCAGATAGGTATAAGGCGAAATAACCGAAAAATAGTACTCAATTGTTGGCAAATTCCCTCTCCTTTGCATCCACCACTTTGCCAGACGATAACGCCGTGCTAAGCGGTGTCAACGTCACGAATCTGTCACTTAGTGCATCTGGGGAAAAAGTTATATGCCTTCAATTACAGAACCAAAGCTCATCTCGGGAAATGCAAACCTGACTTTAGCCAATGCTATTTCTCGGCGCATGTCGCTTCATCGCGGGCTTAATGTGGGCTTGGTTGATGCCCGAGTTGAACGCTTTAATGATCAAGAGATCTTTGTCGAAGTTTACGAAAATGTACGCGGCGAAGATATGTTTATCATCCAGTCCACATCAAACCCTGCCAATGACAACCTAATGGAACTTTTGATTATGGCGGATGCCTTACGGCGGTCTTCAGCCAGCCGGATCACAGCGATTATTCCCTATTTTGGCTATGCACGGCAAGATCGGCGATCAAAAGCCCGCACCCCGATCAGTGCCAAGCTGGTGGCCAATATGCTGGTTGAGGCGGGTATCGAGCGGGTGCTGACCATGGATTTACACGCAGCGCAAATTCAGGGATTTTTCGATATTCCGGTGGACAACCTTTATGCTTCGCCGATTTTCGCTTTGGATATTATGCACCAGTTCAAAGGTCAGCTTGATGATGTGATGGTTGTATCGCCAGACGTGGGCGGTGTAGCCCGCGTACGCGAGTTGGCCAAACGGATCAGCGCACCACTTTCCATCGTGGACAAACGCCGTGAAAAACACGGTGAAGTGGCCGAAATGAACGTGATCGGCAATGTCGAAGGTAAAAAGTGTATCATTGTTGATGACATTTGCGACACCGCTGGCACGCTGTGCAAAGCAGCAGAAGTTTTGCTGGAAAACGGCGCCTCGGAAGTGCACTCCTATATCACCCACGGTGTTCTATCAGGACCAGCTGTCGAGCGTATCTCTAAATCCGTAATGAAGTCCCTGGTGATCACCGATTCTATCGAAGCCAGCGAACCGGTCAAAGCCGCAACAAATATTCGCATTGTGCCTACTGCGCCGATGTTTGCCCAAGCGATTTTGAATATCTGGAATGGCACATCGGTGTCTTCGCTGTTTGAAACCGAGACACTTGATCCGATTTATGACGGTCATTTTCCGGCTGAATAACTGCGCAGGATACTGTGCCTATCCGCATCAGTACGAATTTAATTAAAAACGGGCTTCTGTTTCAGAAGCCCGTTTTTGGTTTAACCATAGGCCGTGATCAGCTTCGGCCAAATTCTGGATAGGCTTCCATTCCCAGTTCAGCCATATCCAAACCGTTAATCTCAACCTCTTCCTCAACGCGTATGCCCAGGGTTGATTTAAGGACAAACCAGACCACTGCAGATGCGATCACTACAAAGATACCCACCACGATGATTGAATAAAGCTGAGTGCCCAAGGATGCCTCAGAGTTGGTAAAGACCACCGCAATTGTTCCCCAAATACCGGCAAACAAGTGTACTGGGATCGCACCAACCACATCATCGATTTTAAATCGGTCAAGCATGGGCACTGCCAGCACAACAATCACGCCGCCCACTGCACCGATTAAAGTGGCTGTCCCAAGGCTTGGGAACAGAGGCTCAGCTGTGATAGACACCAGCCCCGCCAAAGCGCCGTTCAAAACCATCGTCAGATCAGGTTTTTTATACAGGAGCTGGGTAAGGATCAAAGCCGCAACCGCGCCGCCGGCAGCCGCTGTATTTGTATTTGCAAATATCCGGCTGATGTCGGCCACGTTGCCCGCAGTATCCATATAAAGTTGCGAGCCGCCGTTAAAGCCGAACCACCCCAACCACAGGATAAACGTTCCCAAAGTTGCCAGCGTCAAATTAGAGCCCGGGATCGGAACGGTTTTGCCTTCTTTGGTGTATTTACCGATGCGCGGACCTAGAATAATAGCGCCTGTCAGCGCTGCCCAGCCACCAACTGAGTGCACAACAGTTGATCCAGCAAAGTCTAAAAAGCCCATGGCATCAAGGAAACCGCCGCCCCATTTCCAGCTTGCTTGGATTGGGTAAATCACAGCTGTCAAAAGGACGGTGAAAACCAGGAAGGGCCAGAGTTTAATCCGTTCAGCCAACGCGCCCGATACAATGGAAGCGGTTGCGGCACAGAACATCAGCTGGAAGAAAAAGTCCGATCCGACAGAGGCATAAGTCATATCAGCCTCGGTATCGGCCAATCCAACCGCTTCAAGCACGGCAGGACCAAAGGCACCAAGCGTTCCTTCAATGCTCCAGCCATCACCGGGATACATCAGGTTGTAACCGATGAGGTAGTAAAAAAGAGACGCCAGTGAAAACAGCCCTATATTTTTGGTCAGTTGCATCGCCACGTTTTTCGAGCGCACCAATCCAGCCTCGAGCATGGCGAAACCTGCCGCCATCCAGAACACCAAAAACCCAGCAACCAGAAACATAAAGGTGGTAAAAATAAAGCCAATTTCACCATTTAAAGGCGTGACATCAACCGATTGTGCCAGCCCGAGCGACGGCAGACAAGATGCGGCAACAGCGCCGGCAATTAAGCTCGTTCTTTTCGTAAACATTGTTCAAGGTTTCCTTTGCTAAATTGCCTCTGGACCGGTCTCGCCGGTGCGCACTCTGACGGTTTGCTGCACATCCAGAACAAAAATCTTACCGTCACCAATTTTTCCGGTTTGGGCCGATTTTGTAATGGTTTCGACAACTTGGTCTGCCGAGGCGCTTTCAACCACAATTTCAAGTTTGATTTTGGGGACAAAATTCACCGCATATTCTGCCCCGCGATAGATTTCGGTATGCCCCGATTGGGCCCCAAAACCTTTTATTTCTGTCACCATCATGCCCCGAACACCAATCTCGGTCAGCGCTTCGCGTACATCTTCGAGTTTGAACGGTTTGATGGTTGCAATAATCAATTTCACCGTATTTTCCTTTCTGAGTCAGGCCAGTTGATGGCCAAATTGAGGAATGTTGCGGGTTCACAAGACTGCCCTAGGAGCTAAAAGAAAAGCAGGGCGGGGGGTAAAATTAGTCAAAACCAGGGTAAAAGCGCATAATTATTGCGCATTTAAGTTGGTTTGATTATATTTTAATCATATTCTGCATGAAATAATCAGGTGGAATGCCCTAAACAAGTAGACAAAAGCCGAGTATGCTGCACAAAATAAAAACGCCTTGAGGCTAAACAAATACATGGCAGGCAACCACAAACCGACCAGACCACTGGTCGCCGACAATCGATATAAGAAAGGTCGCGGCGCGGGCGCGGCGCCAAAAGTCAATGCTTCTAAAGCATCAAAACGGACCCCAAAGCAAAAGCCCAAAGGCAATTTGATCACCCGGTTTATCAAATGGCTTCTGCGACTGATTTGGAAATTGGTTTGGGCGGTGCTGTGGCGCACAAGTTTGACCATCCTTGTGCTGATCTGTCTTGCAATCGGCTATGTCTGGTTTAGCCTTCCGCCCTTAGATGATCTTTTGGATGGCCGATCCCGGGGCTCTGTTACATTGCTTGACAATCAGGGCAAAGTTTTTGCCTGGCGCGGGGATCAATTCGGCGGCGTCATCACGGCAAAAACAGTCTCACCGCATTTGAAGAACGCAGTTGTCGCCACCGAGGATAAACGATTTTATCGCCATTTTGGGCTGAGCCCGCGCGGCATTGCCAGCGCGGTGCGGATTAACCTGAGCGAAGGGCGCGGCCCGCTTTCCGGTCACGGTGGATCGACTATCACCCAGCAATCTGCAAAATTGCTGTGTTTGGGTGTGAGTTATGATCAAAACCGCTGGGCCAGCGAGCGCGCCTATGAAGCCGATTGCCGTAAAGGCTCGCTTTGGCGCAAAGTGAAAGAGGCGATTTATGCGCTCGCGATGGAAGCTAAATACACCAAAGACGACATATTGACGATTTACCTAAACCGCACCTTCCTTGGGGCAGGCGCGCGGGGTTTTGAAGCCGCGGCGCAGCGCTATTTTGGCCGCTCGGCGGCTGATGTCAGCCCGGCCGAAGCTGCGATGCTTGCCGGTTTGCTGGTGGCCCCGACCCGCTATGCGCCAACCAACAATCTAACGCGGTCGCAAAACCGAGCCGGGGTGATTATCGGCTTGATGGAAGAACAATCCTACTTAAGCGCACAAGAAGCCGCCGCCGCGCGGCAAAACCCGGCGGTTCTGTCACATGCGGCCAAAGCCAATGCAGGTGGATATTTTGCAGATTGGGTCATGGAAAGCGGGCCGCTTTTCTTTACCCGCAACACCACCGAAGATGTGAAAATTAATACTACGCTTGATCCAACAATCCAATCATCAGCTGAAGAAGCCCTTGAATATGTCTTTACGGAACTGGTTAAAACAGGCTCTGAAGCGCAGGCTGCCATCGTGGTCATGTCCGCTGACGGCGCCGTGCGCGCAATGGTGGGCGGGCGTAAATTAAAAGTTTCTGGGGCCTTTAACCGCGCAACCCAAGCGCTGCGCCAAACTGGCTCTGCCTTTAAACCCTTTGTCTATGCCACAGCACTGGAACTAGGCTATTCGCCGCTCGACATGCTTGATAACAGCCCTCTGACACTGACTATTCCCGGTTCGGGCGACTGGAGCCCGAAAAATTATTCTGACGAATTTTTGGGCGACGTCACCTTGAGCGAGGCGCTGACCAAATCCCTCAATATTCCCGCCGTGCGTCTTTCAGAAGCCATTGGCCGCGAAAATGTGCGCACTGTGGCCGCTGACTTTGGCCTTGGAACCGATTTGGCCGAAGGTCCGGCGATTGCACTTGGCGTGTCAGAGGCCACTTTGATCGATATGGTCGGCGCCTATGCCGGGATCTTAAATGGTGGATCAGCGGTGACCCCCTACGGTCTGCTTGAGTTGCGTTTGAACAATGAAAGTGAGCCGGTGATGGGCGCCGGTGGCGGCATTGGGGAAAGGGTGATCCGGCAATCTGCGGCCGAGCAATTGGTTTACATGATGGAAAAAGTCGTCGCTGAAGGCACCGGTCAACGCGCCGCGCTTGACGGCTGGCAAGTGGCCGGCAAAACCGGCACAACGCAAGCCGCGCGGGATGCCTGGTTTATCGGCTTTACGGCCGATTATGTGACAGGCGTTTGGATGGGCTATGATGACAACCGCCCGCTCACGGCGGTGACCGGCGGCGGACTGCCTGCACAAATCTGGCATGAAACGATGACCCGAGTGCATCAAACGGATTTGCCAACGCCATTGCCGATGTCCGCACCGCAGCCGCCCGGCGGCCCGGCGCCCGAGGGTGGATTTTTAAATCGCGATGATGCGGGTGACGGAAATCGCCCAAGAGGCGCGATCAACACACTTTTACGCCGCTTGCTCGGCGCCCCCTAAGCGCAAAAACCGCGCCGCGTTCAACCCAGCTTTTTCAAATCGGAAATCAGCGCTTTTAGATCACCGCGCCGCTGATCCAGCATCGCGCCAATCTCGGTGCGCTCGGCCACCAGCATATTAATACCTTCCAAGAAGATATTGAAAAACAGCGGCCGCCCTGAGCGATCAGAGACCAAAAATATAAGCTCCACCTTTGAGCCGCCCCGAAACTCGACAATGGCCTTGACCTCATGAAAGCTCTTGACTGCTTTGGTTGATTTCACATCGATCCGGCCGTCGACAAATTCATTAAACTGTGCACCATATTTTCGCGAAAAATAACTTGAAAATGCGTCCGTGAAAGCCGCCATCTGCGCCGGAGAGGCGCTGCGCGCATCACGCCCCAGCGCATAGCGCGCAATGGTTTTTACGTCTGCGTAACGCTGAAAAATCTTCTCGAACTCCGCCAGCATGACAGGTTCGCTTTGACCCGATCGAATCACCCTGTTGATGTCATCGACCACCTGCCCGACAAGATTTTTAGCCTGCGCTGTGCTCAGCGCCGAAACTGGCAGCGCCGCATGAATGAATGCGGCCGTCAGCCCCAACACGACGGTTCTGCGCTGCGGTTTATTCATCGTCAAATATGTCGTCATAGGGGTCAAAGTAAGCATCCTCTTGTTGGCCACCAAGTTCAAATCGCCGACGCTGCAGGAAAATACTGCGCATCTGGGCATAGCTATCCGCACTTTCATAAAGCACAGAATCAACCGTTCCTGCAAATTGGCCGCGTCGGCTTAAAATTGATCCAACCCGCGTGGATGTTGCAATCGCCTGTTGCTGAGCGGTGGCCAGTCTGCCAACCGGATTAAGGACATAATCAACAGCAGTGCCAAGCGCATCCCGGCCTGTGGAAGGCCCCAGCAACGGCAATTCAACAAAGGCCCCCTCGCCAACCCCCCAAACATGTAGGGTCTGGCCAAAATCTGAGCGCCCGCCATCAATCCCAAAATCTGCAGCAGGGGTCGCAATTCCAGCTAGGCCAAGGGTTGAATTTATACTGAATTTTGCGGTGTTTTGCACCGCTGATATCAGCTCTCCTTGAAGCAGGTCATTCACAATATGGCTGGGCACAGACAGGTTATTTGCCATATTGGAGATCATGGTTTCAATTGAATCATTCATGACCCGCGAATATCCGATGGCCGCTGGCCGGATGAGTGCTTTGTCGACTTTTTTATTAAATGCATGGGTTTGACGGTTGGCCGTTTCATATGGGTCATGAATTTCGGTCGTGAGCATATGAGGACTGCACGCACTAAGCCCAATTATGGAAGCCGCAAAACACAGCTTAATTAAAAATGCTGCCCGTACCATCATTTATTACTGCCATTAAACTAGCTGCTAAAAAAGAATCTATTACCTATATATATCGTATCAGGGCGCGAGTTCCACCTAAGACCAACATCAAGTTAAAGTGTAATAAATTCTGGCCTTAAGTTAAGTCACATGTAATCCTTTTGGATCATTTGTTATACTTAAGTTTATATTTATGGCAATTACATCACACAAATATGGCCGCCAAGAACTCATTGATGCGCGCAGTGAAAGCCGCTGGCTTTATTGGGAGGTCGTTCTTTTTAGTTGCTTTGCCAATCTGTTGTTGCTGACGGGCCCTCTTTATATGCTGCAAATCTATGACCGGGTTCTGGGCAGCCGGTCCGAGGCAACCTTGGTTGCTCTGTCTCTGGTGGTTGTATTTCTATATGCGATGATGGGGCTTTTGGATTTTGCCCGCGGACGGGTCATGGCCCGTGTCGGCGCACGGTTTCAGGCCCGCTTAGACCGCCGGTTTTTTGACGCAATGCTGCGCAGATCGGCCATCAAGCAAGACCCACTGGCCGCCAGTGCTGCAAATGATCTTGAAATAATCCAAAGGTTAATGACATCGCCGGTTCTCATGGCATTTTTTGATCTGCCTTGGACGCCTATTTTTCTTTTTGGAATTGGCCTTTTTCACCCATGGCTTGGCGTGTTGGCCCTAAGCGGTGGCGCTATTTTGATCGGGTTTGCCTTGCTCAACCAAATGACCACGCGCGCGGCGGGCTCAAAAGCCGCGCAGCTGACCTTTCGCGCATCGCAAACAGCCGAACACATGCACAGCGAGGCTGAGATGATCCGCGCATTGAATATGTCGGCAGGGGCTTTCGAGCGGTGGCAAAACTTGCGCAATCTGGCCTTGGTCAATCAACTTAAAAACTCTGACTTAAGCGGCGGGTTTACGGCAATGATCAAAACCTTTCGGTTATTATTGCAATCTGCGATGTTGGGGCTTGGCGCCTATCTGGTACTGCACGATCAACTGACCCCCGGTGTGATGATCGCCGGATCAATTTTACTTGGGCGGGCATTGGCGCCGATTGAGTTGGCCGTTGGGCAATGGGCATTGGTTCAGCGCGGCCGCAAAGGCTGGCAAAATCTGTCGATGCTCTTGAGCGAAACGCTCCCCGAGATGCCGCGCACCCCGCTTTCGGTGCCGCAAGCGCGGATTGATGCACAAGCCCTGACAGTGTTTCCCCCCGGCGATCAAACCGCGGCGCTGAAATCTTTGACCTTCTCGATACCGCCCGGCTCTGCGGTCGGGGTCATAGGTCCCTCGGGCGCCGATAAATCGACGCTGGCACGCACCCTCACCGGAGTGTGGAAACCGGCGGGCGGCAAAATCCGCCTTGATGGCGCGCCGCTTGATAATTATGCGCCCGAAGTTCTGGGCGAGCATATTGGTTATCTGCCACAGCGGGTACAGAATTTTTTGACGGTACAATTGCCGAAAATATTGCGCGGTTGTCATCCGAGCGCCCCGCAGAACATATCATTGAGGCTGCCCAAAAAGCCGCAGCACATGAAATGATCTTGTCGTTTCCCGATGGCTATGACACCCAAGTTAACGCCTTTGGCGGACAGCTGTCCGGCGGTCAAATCCAACGCATCCGTCTTGCGCGCGCGCTTTGCGGTGATCCGGTAATCGTGGTGCTGGATGAGCCCAATTCAAATCTTGACCACGAGGGCGGTCTGGCCTTGAACGCCGCCATTCGCGCCCTCAAAAGCGAACGGAAAACGGTTCTGATTATGGCCCATAGACCGGCGGCAATCCAAGAGTGTGACCTGCTTTTGATGCTTGACGGGGGCCAAGGTAAAGCCTTTGGCCCCAAAGAGGATGTGTTGAAATCCACAGTGCAGAATTATCAAGCTCTGGCCCAGCCGGAAATTTCGAAAGACCCTGCATGACCGGCTCTAAACCCTTTTTTGCTGTGAGGCTGCCGATGCTTTTAGGGCTTTTTTCACTGCTGATTTTGATCGGCGGGTTCGGCAGTTGGGCGACATTTAGCTCGCTCTCGGGCGCCCTCATTGCCAGCGGCCAGATTGAAGTGGAAAAAAACCGCCAAGTGGTGCAGCACCCCGATGGCGGCGTTGTGTCCGCGATTATGGTCAAAGAAGGTGATCTGGTCAAAAGCAATGCGATTTTGGTGCGCCTTGATCCTGTTGCTGAACAATCCGAAATGTCCATTATCGAAGGTCAGCTTTTTGAAATGATGGCGCGGCGCGGCCGTCTTGAAGCCGAGCGCGATGGGCTTTTCAAGATTACCTTTGATCCAAGACTTACGCGCCGTGCGGATAAATATCCCGAGATTGCCGAATTGATGCAGGGCCAGCATCGGCTATTTGGGGCGCGCCGTGCCTCAATTGATCACCAAAGCGAACAACTGATGAAACAACGCGAACAGGTTCAAAATCAAATTGAAGGGCTAAGCGCACAGCAGACAGCCGTTGGCATTCAACTAGAGCTTACCGAAGAAGAGTTAAAAAACCAGCAAACCCTATTTGACCGCGGCTTGGCGCAGGCTGCCAAAGTGCTCGGCCCAAAGCGCGCAGCAGCGCAGCTGAGCGGCCAGATTGGCGACCTAACCGCCCGCAGTGCTCAGGCAGGCGCACGTATTACAGAATTAAACATACAGCTTGACGCGCTTCAAACACAGCGGCGCGAACAGGCAATAAGTGATCTGCGTGACCAGCAATTTAGGTTTTTGGAACTGGAAGAGCGACATCGTGCGCTGCAACAAAAACTGGCGCGGATGGACATCCGGGCACCTGTTTCCGGCATCGTTTACAGTCTTGCTGTGCATGCCCCGCGCTCGGTGATCCGGCCGGCTGATCCCGTTCTTTTTCTGATCCCGCAAGACCGGCCCTTGGTGATCGCTGCACACATCGAGCCAATCCATGTCGACCAAATACACCTTGGCCAAAAAGTGGCTTTGCGGTTTTCTGCCCTAGATCAGCGCAGCACGCCGGAATTGTTTGGCACTGTCACTCTTATTTCGGCCGACGCGTTTCAGGGCCAAAATGGTCAAGAGCCCTTTTACCGCGCAGAAATTATCCTGCGCGAGGGCGAGTTGGCGCGGCTTCCGCCTGGGCTAACGCTTATCCCGGGAATGCCGGTTGATGTCTTTTTCCGCACCGCCGAACGCAGTCCGCTGAATTATTTCCTCAAACCTTTGAGCGATTATTTTATCCGCGCATTTCGCGACACCTAAACAGGCTCTTTTCGTGGCGGAAAATTAGAGCTAAGTAGGGTTTAAAGCATGCGAAAAGGATCTAGCCATGAGCGGGAATTTTGAAAGTAATTTGGCCAAAATCGGCGTAACATTACCCGATGCACCAGCAGCAGCAGCCAACTATGTACCCTATGTCATTGTCGGGGACATTGTGCATGTCTCGGGCCAAATTCCGGGCACAATGGACGGGCTGATCACCGGCAAGCTGGGGGCGGATATGACAACCGAAGAAGGCGCCGAGGCGGCCAAAGCCTGCGCCATTAACCTGCTCGCGCAAGTTAAGGCCGCCTGCGGCGGCGATCTAGACCGCTTGGTCCGGGTCGTCAAACTGACCGGGTTTGTCAATTCAACCGCTGATTATACGGAGCAGCCACAGGTCATCAACGGGGCCTCAAATTTTCTGGCAGAGGCTTTGGGTGAGGCCGGCAAACATGCGCGTTCAGCCGTATCCGCAGCCGCTTTACCATTGGGTATAGCTGTCGAAATCGAAGGCATTTTTCAAATAAAATGAACCCGCTGCTGCCAGATACTTTCCTGCAGGTGCCGCTCGCGCACCGGGGCTATCATGGCGGCCCTAACGGCGTGGAAAACAGCCGCGAAGCGATTGCCAATGCTGTTGCCAATGGCTACGGGATCGAGCTTGACCTACAGCTTTCAGCTGATGGGCAGGCGATGGTGTTTCATGATGATACGCTGGACCGGATGACCTGCAAAAGCGGGCAGGTTTTAGATAAATCTGCTGCCAAGCTTGGCACAATTCTACTGTCAGGTGGACAAACTGGCATCCCCACGCTTGCAGAAATTTTGAAACAGGTTGCTGGCAAGGTGCCTCTGCTGATCGAAATCAAATATCAAAACGCTGATCTTGGCCCCACGAGCGGGCAATTGGAACGGGCAACCGCGGCTGCGTTGCAAAGCTATTCCGGCGCAGTGGCCGTGATGTCGTTCAATCCGCATTCAGTCGCCCATATGGCCAAATTTGCCCCTGAAATTCCCCGGGGGCTAACCACGGACAGCTTTGCGGCCAAGGATTGGCCCGATGTGCCGGAAGCCCGTTTGCTAGACCTTCAGCGCCACGACGGGTTCGACGCGATGGGCGCGGTATTTATCAGCCATGATCACCGCGATTTGGCCAATTCTAAAGTGGCCGAGGCCAAATCCAACGGCCTTGCGGTGTTGTGCTGGACTGTTACATCAGAGCGCGAAGAAATTCAGGCGCGGCGAATTGCCGACAATATTACCTTTGAAGGATATCCAGCCAATATTGCCCCTTGATCCTTGTTCGCATTAGGCCACATTACTAGGGACAACGGAGGTTATAAATGAGCCGGGCAGCGCTTCGGGTTGAGATTATCTCATCGCTTTCAGAGATTGGCGAAAAAGACTGGGACAGCTGCGCCTGCCCCGAGGCTGAGACCGGCCGCGCGCTTGATCCCTTTACCACCCACCGCTTTCTTAAAGCCTTGGAAGACAGCGGATCAGTGGGCTCTGGCACCGGGTGGGAGCCTTATTATTTAACCGCCTATCAAGACGACATGGCGATCGGCTGCGCGCCGATGTACCTTAAGATGCACTCGCAGGGGGAATATATTTTTGACCACAACTGGGCCCATGCCTATGAACAGGCTGGCAGGCGCTATTATCCTAAATTACAGCTTGCTGTGCCCTTTACCCCGGCCACCGGGCGCCGATTTCTGGTCCGCCCGGAACACCGCGCGTTGGCCACCAGCGCGTTGATCCAAGCCGTTCAGCAATTTGCCCAAAATAATAAACTTTCGTCGGCGCATATTACGTTTTGCACCGCCGAGGAAGCTGCGCAGGGGGCCGAGGAAGGCTTGCTCCATCGGGTCACGCAACAATTTCACTGGCATAATAAAAGCTATCCCGACTTTGAGGCTTTTCTGGGTGATCTTTCTTCGCGTAAACGCAAAAACATCCGCAAAGAGCGCGCCCGCGCACAGGCTTTTGGCGGTGACATTCATGTGTTCACAGGCGATCAATTGCGACCCGAGCATTGGGATGCATTTTGGCGGTTTTATCAAGATACCGGCGCACGCAAATGGGGCAGGCCCTATCTGACGCGGGCATTTTTCGATCTGGCACAAGAGCGCCTGCAAGATGATATTGCGCTGGTGATGGCCGAGCGCGAGAACAGCTATATCGCTGGCGCCCTAAATTTCATTGGCCGCGATGCCCTTTTTGGCCGCTATTGGGGCACGACTGAGGATCACCCCTGCCTGCATTTTGAGACCTGCTATTATCAGGCGATAGACTTTGCCATATCGCAGGGCCTGACGCGGGTTGAAGCCGGTGCACAGGGCGAACATAAGCTGGCACGTGGCTATCTGCCGGTGCAGACCCATTCACTGCATTGGCTGGCAGAGCCCAGCTTTCAGCAGGCTGTGAAGCAATATCTTGACGCTGAGAAACGGGCGATCTGTGAGGATATTGAAATCCTGACCAGTTATGGCCCGTTTCGAAAACCCACTGTGGAGGAATTAGAATGAATTTACTTTTATCTGATCAAGACCGCACTGAGGCGCTGGCCGAGTGTTTAAACAACGGCTGGAGCATGCATCCAGACCGCGATGCCATCACAAAGAGCTTTCGCTTTGGCAATTTTATCGACACGTTTGGCTGGATGAGCAAAGTGGCCATTTGGGCCGAAAAGCTAAACCATCACCCAGAATGGTTTAATGTATATAACCGGGTCGAGGTCACGCTGAGCACCCATGATGCTGGGGGGCTCAGCGCTTTGGATGTAAAACTGGCCGAGAAAATGGACCAGCTTGCGCAATAGGCTTAAATCGTGGCCAGCAAAGCATCCGCGCCGGAAGTGGTAATCGCAGCGCGCTTTTCTTCGATCAGCAGCGCGGCAACCACACCGTCATCAGCCAACATCGCATAGCGCTGTGATCGGTCGTAAAACCCGACGACAGGCGCATCAAAGGTCAAGCCCATTGCCTTGGAAAACTGTGCATCCGAATCGGCAAGAAATGTGAGTTCCCCTTCATCGGCAGCGGATGATTTTTCCCAAGCCCGCATGACATATGGATCATTGACGCACACAATTATAATTTCCTCGACGCCCTTGGCCTCTAGCGCTTCTTTATGCATCAAGATGTTCGGAATATGGCTGCCCGAACAGGTCGCCGAGAACGCGCCGGGCATTGCAAATATCGCAACTTTGCGACCAGCGAGCTTCGCGCCAAGCTCAACAGTTTCGGGGCCCTTGTCGCCCATTTTCAAAAATGTTGCCTCTGGCAGTTTCTGGCCCACAGTAATCGTCATCTTGCTTTGTCCTTTGATTGCATTTTGGTTGCTCTTCAATATAGGGTCGATTTAAAAATGACCACACCGCTCAAGGAGACGTGATGAAAATTGTGGTAGTCGGCGCCGGTCAGGCAGGGGCATCTTTGGTGGCAAAACTGCGCAGCACTGGCCATCAGGGCGAGATCACCTTGATCGGCAGTGAGCCAGAGCTGCCCTATCAGCGTCCGCCTTTGTCAAAAAAATATCTCTTGGGCGAGATTGGCAAAGAGCGGCTCTTTTTACGGCCGCAAAACTTTTATGATGACCAATCCATTACTTTGGCATTGGGCCGTAGCGTTCACGCGGTGGATCGCACTGCCAAAACCGTCACAGCGGGTGATAGGGTTTATCCCTATGATCATTTGGTACTGACCACCGGCTCTTCGCCGCGGCGCCTGCCAAAAAGCATCGGCGGCACCTTGGCGGGTGTTTACACGATGCGCGACCTTGCCGACGCCGATGCCATGGCGCCCGAATTTGTGGCCGGACGGCGGGTTTTAATTGTCGGCGGCGGCTATATCGGGCTTGAAGCGGCGGCGGTGGCTGCCCGCATGGGCTTAGATGTCACTCTGGTGGAAATGTCGACGCGGATTTTACAGCGCGTGGCCGCGCCCCAAACGTCCGATTATTTTCGCGCGCTGCACCAAAGCCACGGGGTTGATATTAAAGAAGGTATCGGACTTACCCAGCTGCACAGCGTAGATGGCCGCGTGAGCAGCGCAGCATTAAGCGACGGCAGCGAGATCGCTATTGATTTTGTCATTGTTGGCGTCGGGATCATGCCGCAAAGCGATATTGCCGCGCTGGCAGGTCTAAAGGTTGACAACGGCATCATGGTCAACGCGCTTGGTCAAACATCCGATCCGGCTGTCTGGGCGGCGGGTGATTGCACGGTCTTTCCCTATGGAACTGGCAGCTTGCGGCTGGAAAGCGTGCAAAATGCCATAGATCAGGCCGAAGCGGTCGCCGGCAATATTCTTGGGGCTGATCAGGCCTATATCCCCCAGCCTTGGTTCTGGTCGGACCAATATGATGTGAAACTGCAAATTGCCGGATTGAACACCGGTTACGACAGCGTTGTGACCCGCGCCGCGCCAGATGACCCAAAAGTGGTCTCCTTTTGGTATTATGAGGGCGATCGGTTGCTGGCAGTGGATGCCATGAACGATCCGCGGGCCTATATGGTTGGAAAACGGCTGATTGAAAGTGCAAAATCCCCCGATCCAGCCACGATTGCGGACCCTAATAGCAACCTTAAAAACCTTTTAAAGCCGTGAGGATCATTTCAGGCACATTCCGGGGCAGGCGGCTGGCAACAGTGGGAAAAACGGACATTGGAGCACATTTGCGCCCCACCACCGACCGTGTTCGCGAAAATTTGTTCAATTTAATCAGCGGCGGAAAAATCGGCAATCGTCTTGCCAAGGCCCGTGTTCTTGATCTTTTTACCGGCACGGGTGCGCTGGCATTAGAGGCCTTGTCCCGCGGCGCAAGCAGCATTTGGATGCTGGACAACGGTTCCAAATCTGCCGCCCTTGTGCAAAAAAATATCGCGCTGTTTGAAACCGATGCAGAGGTGGTTTTCAAAAAACTTGATGCGACGCGGCTTCCGATATGTCCGACAGATGCTTTTGATTTGATTTTTCTGGATCCGCCTTACGGCAAAGGGCTTGGTGAAAAAGCTCTGCAGAAGGCCCTGGAGCGTGGCTGGATTGCCCCTGGGGCCTGCATTGTGTGGGAAGAGGCCAGCCCAATGGCTGCCCCATCCGGATTTACCCTGCTTGATCAGCGTAAATACGGCGATACGCATGTAACAATACTAAAGCGGGCCGGCTTATGAAAAAGGTGGTTCAATCAATTCGCGGATAATGTCAGGCACATCACTCAGCGGTCTTCGCACACCCGCTTGACGCGCCATTGGCAAAATATCGGCTGGCTGCTGCGGCAGCAATTCAAACGCACAGCGCGATGCCCTTCGCCGCCCAACGTATTCATTACGTGATACAATTGAAAATCCGGTGAGGATACTGTCACTGAAATAAGCTCGCCCAAGATAGGTCATGTTTATATACCAAGAGGGATGCGGGCTGACCCCGATCATAGTAAAACCGTCTGCTGTGCTTAGAACCACACCCCGATGTTCCCGCGGATTGAAATTATTTTTTCCCACCAAGCGCCGTGCACTTGTCGGTCGATCAAAGGATTTGAACACCCGGCTGCCATTTATTGTCTTAATCAAAATAAGGTTACTTACAGCGGTTCTGGTGTCCATAAACGAATTGCGCCATAAGCAGTGGATACCATCCGGGATTTCATACTGTGCCACTCCCAAAGAAATTCCGCGTTCAAAGTACTCTACCGCATTGTGCAGATAGCTGCCTTCAGTTCCGGCACTTCGGGCATTTTTTCCATTGTGAACCAGTTCCATTTGCTCGTCGGTCAGTTCTTCCAAGATGATTCGCGCATCTACCTGAAAATAGTTACATATTTTTTCCAGAACATTGGGCTTGGGAAACGAATAGCCACTCATATACCGATTAAACTGCACGCGGTTAATATCCAAATCACGACAGACGGCCGCAATTGACGGTCGGCTGGTGCATAATTTCCGCAAATTCTGACCGAACACACCCAAAACACTCAATGTAAACTCCTGATCAAATGACTACCCAAAAGGCCAAAACCTTAATTTTTATGAATTTTTATCCAAAAACAAAACGAACCTTAACAAAAGTGATTATCTCACTTATCTTAAGGTTGTGATATAACTCATTTGTTAATGCTGCCTCATTTCCTTAAAGGTCTATATTTTTATGACCTTGCGTTAATACACAATTTAGTCAATCAATCTTTACTAATTGGATATTCCCAAACCATAAAATTACCAAAGGTTGTAATCCTTAACAACTATATTTTTACCTCACATTATTTTTAGACCCAAAGAGATACCAAATAGGTTAACTTTAGGGCAATTTTAATACCCCAAGGGGTGTTTTTTTAATACCAAAGCACTACCAAATGGTGTATAAAGGGTGTTAGCCACTCAGAGTCTGAGCAGCAGGCTCTATGAAACAGCAGATGCCCCAAGTGAGGAGCGTAAAATGACAAACTGGGATGATTTGAAATGCCTGATGCATCTGGCCAGATGTCATACGATGACCAATGCAGCTTTTGCCCTAAAGGCCAATGTCTCAACCGTTTCTCGACGGCTTGAGCGGCTTAACAGTTCTCTGGCTGAGCCGGCATTGGTGAAATTTGGCAATGGCTGGAAGCTCACACCTTATGGCGAACGGCTTGCAGAAGCATCTGCCGATTTCCAAGTTTCGCTCAATCAAATCGAAACTGCAGAATTAAATGCGCAAAATGCAAAACAAGTGTCTCGTAAAATAACGCTGTCAGCACCCCATGTGCTTGTGTCGGCATATCTGAGCGGATTTTTCGCAGGCTTCGCAGACCTGCACCCCGGCATTGAGCTGAACATCGTGGCAGAAAACAGACACGAACGCACCGCTGATGGCACTGTTGATCTTGCCCTGCATTTGGAAAGGCCCAGCAAGGGAAGATTGATGTGCCGAAAGGTTGGCGCGATCCACACAGGGATATTCGCTAAAAAATCCACCCATCCGACAAAGTGGATTGGGCTTGATCACAGCATGGATAACTGGCCTGAAATGGAATTTGCAAAGCAAATTTTCAATTCTGAGCCTGAGCTTCGGATCAACACCCTTGACGGCATAAAAAGCGCTGTCGAGCAAACGGGCGGGGCTGGGCATTGATGCGCTGTATCCAGAGCATCAGGGATGGAAAGTCATTAAAAGCGATGACGCTTATGCCTCTGAAGGCGAAGATAAAACTCAAGGCAGTTTGAAATCAGGTTATGCGCGTGAAGTCTGGCTAGTCTATCATGAAACCCGACGTCATGACACGGCTTTACGCTATGTCTGCGACTGGATTATTAAGGTCTTTCAAAACAGTCAATTTAAACAAAGTGGCAGTGGCTCCAGGGAACCAGAGTACTGCATCTAACCATTGGCACTTTAGGCGTTTATCTAACTTTATCCAAAACCCGCAGCTTTGGTGAAGCCTTTTATTTTCAGACCTTAAAAAGTCGGATGAAAGCGATCCGCAGGCGACAGGGTGAAGATATCAACCCCTGTGGCTGTCACCCCGACCGAATGTTCAAACTGCGCCGAGAGCGATTTATCACGGGTCACCGCGGTCCAGTCATCCGCCAGCACTTTGGTTTCTGGGCGCCCAAGGTTGACCATGGGTTCAATGGTGAAAAACATCCCCTCTTCTAGCACCGCACCGGTTCCGGGGCGGCCGAAGTGAAGCACATTTGGCGGCGAATGAAACACCCGGCCCAGCCCATGGCCGCAAAAATCACGCACCACCGACATTCTTTGCGCCTCGACATAGCTTTGAATTGCATAGCCGATATCGCCAAAGGTATTGCCGGGCTTTACGGCCTCGATGCCTTTAAACAGCGAATCATGCGTCACCTGAATAAGGCGCTCTGCCTTGCGTGACAGCTGGCCAGCCACATACATCCGCGACGTATCCCCATACCAACCGTCAACAATCACCGTCACATCAATGTTCAGGATATCGCCATCTTTAAGTTTTTTATCGCTGGGGATACCGTGGCACACCACATGGTTTACACTGATGCAACTGGCATGCTGATAGCCGCGATAGCCTATGGTGGCAGAGGTCGCGCCGGCTGCATTCACTTTGGCTTCGATGGCCTCATTCAGCACTCCGGTGGTTTGACCGGGCTCCACAAGATCGCAAATCTCATCCAAAATTTGCGCTGCCAGAGCTCCGGCTTTATGCATGCCGGCGAAATCAACCGGACTGAAAAGACTGATGCCATCGCGCGTTTTGCTCTGGGGATCACCGGTGGTCAAATACACTCTCCTTTAAGCCCTTTAGCGCTCCCTAGCGCCTAAATGCATAAATTGCCAGTCTCTGCTAGCTCATAATTGCCAATTCCGCCCCAAGGTCAATGTGTTCTGGCGAAATTTGGGCGGCAAAACAACGCACCTCAACCCCCTTGGCGCGGGCTTTTTGATAGGCTGCAGCATAGGCCGTATCAATGTCTTGGGCCACATCGAAATGGGTACAATCGGTACGCTGAACCAAATAGAGCATCACCGCGAGTTGACCAGTCTCCACCATCTGCTGCAACTCGCCTAAATGTTTGGTCCCGCGGGCAGTGACGCTGTCTGGAAACTCGGCAAGGCCAGCTTGGCGCTGCAAGGTCACGCTTTTGACCTCAATGTAAATATCCGGCTGGCCAGCCGAACTGAGCAAAAAATCCACTCGGCTGTTGGTGCCATAGCGCACCTCGGGCCGGCATGTGTCAAAAGCCTCCAAGCCGGGAACGCGGCGCGCCAGCAAAGCCTCTTTGATCACCTTGTTCGCAAGGCTGGTATCAACGCCGGTAAAATGACCGCTCTCATGCTCGATCAATCGCCAGCCAAACTTTAGCTTTTTCTTGGGATCATCATTTGGCTCGACCCAGATTTTGCTGCCTTCATCCGCCAGACCCATCATCGATCCGGGATTGGCGCAATGGGCGGTGACGGTTTGCCCATCTTGCAGTTCGATATCAGCAAGGAACCGTTTGTAACGGCGGATCAAACGGGCGGGCACAAGAGGGGTTTGAAACTGCATATCATGGCCCTATACCCCTAAAAGAGAAAAGAAAAGGAAGCAAAATGCCAAATCCAACTGCCGCAATGCTCGTCATAGGCGATGAAATTCTATCCGGGCGCACGCGCGATGCAAACATGCATTATCTCGCCGGTGAGCTGACCAAATCAGGCATTGATCTCAAAGAGGTGCGGATCGTCTCAGATAAGGCAGCGGATATTGTCGCTGCCACGCGCAGTTTGGCAAAGCAGTTTGATCATCTCTTTACCTCGGGCGGCATTGGGCCGACACATGATGATATCACCGCGGATTGCATTGCGGCGGCCTTTGATGCGGCAATTGACGTGCGCGCCGATGCCAAGGCGCTTTTAGAAGCCCATTACAAACGCCAAGGCCTAGAGCTTAATGCCGCGCGGCTGCGCATGGCGCGTATTCCCGACGGCGCCAAGCTTATTGACAATCCGGTTTCGGTAGCGCCGGGCTTTAGTCTGGCCAATGCCCATGTGATGGCCGGCGTTCCGGCAGTGTTCAAAGCCATGGTGGCAAGCGTGCTGCCGCAATTGACGGGGGGCGCACCGTTGCTGAGTGATACACTGCGTCTTGAGCGCGGCGAAGGCGATGTAGCCCAACCGCTGGGTGCGGTGGCAGAGCTTTATCCAGAGCTGTCTATCGGCTCTTATCCGTTTCAAAAAGATGGCATTTATGGCACCAATATTGTATTGCGCGGAACAGACCCCAACCAACTTGAGGCGGCGAAGAAAAAATTGCAACAGATGCTCATCGAATGATCTCTGACCATGCGCCCCCATGGGCAGTGGTTGATGCCACTTGGCCCCCGGCAGCCCAGCAGGTGCTGGGCCCATGGACGATTAGACAGGGCCTTGGCGGCGGCAAACGGGTCTCTGCGGCATCGGCAGAGCAAAGTGTTGGCAGTGATGAGATTGACGCAGCCGAGGCGGCCATGAAGGATTTGGGCCAACCTGCCCTCTTTACAATCCGCGATAGGGCGCAACCGGCCCAACAGAACTTGGATGATCAACTTGCCGCGCGCGGTTACGAATGCGTCGATCCAACCAATTTTTATTCTGCACCGGTGGCGGATATCGCCACAGAGACGCCGCCAAGGGTCAGTATGTTTTCGGTCTGGGAGCCGTTGGAAATTCAGCGCGAAATATGGGCAACGGGCGGCATCGGACCCGCGCGCCAGACTATTATGCAGCGGGCGCAAGGCCCCAAAACCAGTCTTTTAATGCGTTGGGATGATCACCCGGCGGGCACCGGATTTGTGGCGATTCACGGCTCTGTCGCCATGGTGCACGCGCTTGAGGTCTTGCCCCACCAGCGCCGCAAAGGCGTGGCCCGCTGGGCCATGCGCCAAGCTGCATTTTGGGCGCAAGATCAGGGCGCCATGACGCTTACAGTGTTCTGCACCAAAGAAAATATTGCTGCAAACCAGCTTTACGGTTCACTCGGGATGCAACTTGTGGGACAGTACCATTATCGTATGAAAAAGGAGCTGTCATGAGCCCAAAAAAATCTGTCACTGCCCTCGATCTGCCACCTGTTGATCCGTTGCCCGAGGCAACGCAGAAATATTTTGACATCTGTCAGGAAAAACTGGGCATGGTGCCGAATGTGCTGACAGCGCATGCGTTTGATATTGAAAAGCTCAATGCGTTTACTGGGCTTTATAACAACCTGATGCTGGCCGGCAGCGGGCTTAGCAAGCTTGAGCGCGAAATGATCGCGGTGACCGTTTCATCCGTCAATAAATGTTTTTACTGTCTGACCGCCCATGGCGCAGCGGTACGTGAGCTTTCAGGCGATCCCATCCTTGGTGAAATGATCGTAATGAACTACCGCGCAGCACCGCTGGATGATCGCCAGCGCGCAATGCTTGAATTTGCCGAAAAGGTGACCAGAAACAGCGCCGAGATTGAAGAGGCCGATCGCCAGCACCTGCGCGACGTGGGCTTTGATGACCGCGATATCTGGGACATCGCCAATGTGGCAGCCTTTTTTAATATGACCAACCGGGTGGCCAGCGCCACCGATATGCGGCCCAATGACAATTATCACGCGCAGCATCGTTAATACGCTTTTGTGCTGCGCCCTGGCCTTTTGGTGCATGGCAGCGCAGGCACAGGTCACTTTGACCGTGCCAAGCGGTGCAAAACAGCAAATTGCCGAACAAAGCAAAGTCGCGAAATATGAAATGCCAATTGGCCCTTGGGCCGATGGGGCGGTTCCCACAAAACAGATCACCGGCCCTCTGTGGCAACGGGCATGGCAGTTGCAAAGCCCTTCGATCACTGTGGATCAATTGGCCGAGCCTATTGTAAGCCAAATGACCGAGGCCGGATATGACGTTGTTTTTGATTGTCACGATGTGCAGTGCGGCGGGTTTGATTTTCGCTATTCTATCAAAGTATTTCTTGCCCCTCAGATGTTTGTCAATTTGCGTAATTTTCGGTTTATTGCCTTTGAAAAGGCCAATAGCGTTAAAACCCTGCTGGCAAGCAAAGTCGGCAGCGTAATAAGTTTTCAACTGATCGAAGTGAACCACGAGGCTTCGGCGAGCGCCGCGATATCTCAAAAGCTGCCCAACTTATCCCACCAAAGTTTTTACACCGACATGCAAAGCGAATTGCTGCAAAACGGCTATGCCGTGCTGTCTGATTTGGATTATGAGCCCGGATCATCAAAGCTTGGATCGGGGCCATTTCGGTCCTTAAAGGAATTGGCCGATTTTATGAAAAATCGACCAGCAGCAGAGATTATTTTGGTTGGACATACAGATAATACAGGTGCCAGTGACGCCAATATTGCCCTGTCTAAACGCCGCGCGGCCTCTGTGGTCGAGCGCCTTGTTGCCAAATACGGCATTGCCGCCAAGCGGATCACTGCGCAAGGCGTTGGCTTTCTTGCGCCGTTGACAGCAAACACCGATAAAAGCGGCCGCGAACAAAATCGCCGTGTCGAAGCGGTGATACGGCGCTTGCAGTAATTTACAAAAGATCAAAGCTTTTGGCGTCTAACTTTTCTGCCAAAAACTCGACCAAGGCGCGCAGTTTTGGCTGAAGATACCGCTCTGGTGCATAGGTGATATAAATGCCTTGCCGGTTTTTGGGCAAATTGGGCATCACATCCACAATCCGGCCATCTTTGAGCGCACCGGCATAGAGAAAACTTGGCAAATAGGCGATGCCCAAACCCGAAACTGCAGCGTTTAGCAAAGACTGGCTATCATTTACGTTCAAAGCACCGGCTGTTCTGATATGCCGTGTTTCCCCACTGATTGCTGGAATGTGCCACACAGATGTTGCCGCGCTTGAGGCATGATGCAGCAGCCTGTGATCCGTCAGATCATCAATACGCTCGGGCCGGCCATACTCGGCCAAATATTGCGGGCTGGCAACCATGCGCAGCGTGGTTTCGCCAAGCTTGCGCGAAGAGACTAAGGTATCTTGCACAGCGCCAATGCGGATTGATGCATCATACGCGTCATTGCTTATATCAATAGGGTCACCGTTAACCTCAAGCGTCAGTGAAATATCGCGGTAGCTTAGCAAAAAGCAGTTTAGGATTGGAGCAAGTGGGCTAGACCCGAAATCCGCGTCAACATTGATCCACAAATCACCAGCAGGCATCGCGCGCAAGGCTGAGGCCATCGCATCTGCATCCCCAGCGTCGCTTAAAACCCGCCGTGCGCGATCATAATAGATCAAGCCTATTTCAGTTGGATTGACACGCCGGGTGGTGCGGTTCAAAAGACGCGTGCCAAGTCGGGATTCCAAACGGGCCACATGCTTTGAAACGGCAGATTTTGATACCCCCATTTTTCTTGCCGCATCGGTAAACCCGCCCTGGTCCACCACTGTTGCAAAAGCCTCCATCTCGGTCAAACGATCCATAACTTATCCTATCCATCAACAAAATTTCTGTCATTTTATCGGATGGAATTCTGTCAGGACTGCGGCAGGCCGTGGACATTAACGGGGTTTTTACCAGACTGTTTCTGGGCGCTTAAAGCGATAGGGCAAGCCGGACGCCCTGATCAATCGCCCGTTTCGCGTCAAGTTCAGCGGCTAGATCAGCACCGCCAATGATATGCGGCTGGCGGCCCTGTTCAATCAGATCATCTGCTAACGTGCGCTCGCAAAGCTGGCCAGCGCACAGAACAATGCTATCGGCTTTGATCACCTCGGGGGCATCCCGCGCTTCGCCGCGCGATACCATAATGCCTTCATCGGTGATGCGTTCATAATTCACCCCGCCCAGCATTTTGACGCCTTTCATATTGAGCGCCGCGCGATGAATCCAGCCAGTGGTTTTGCCAAGTCGCTTGCCAGGCTTTTCCGATTTTCGTTGCAGCAACGTCACTTCACGTGCCGCAGGCTGCGGCTGTGCGCCCTCGGCCGCCAACCCACCAGCGGTCTGTTCAGGGTCGCCAACCCCCCACTCTTTCAACCACTCAGGAAGGTTTTCGGTAACGCTATGACCGGTTTCATGCACCAGATATTCTGACACATCAAAACCAATACCACCGGCGCCGATCACCACAACTTTTTCACCCAGATTGGCATTGCCCTTAAGCACATCAAGATAGCCAAAAACATGCGGGCTGTCTTGGCCGGGGATTTGCGGATCGCGAGGCACAACACCGGTGGCCACGATGATTTCATCAAAGGCCGCAAGATCATCAGCCTTCGCTGTCTGCGAAAGCCGGAGCTCTATTTTCAGATCATCCACCATGGTTTTAAACCAGTCGACAAGCCCCCAAAACTCTTCTTTTCCGGGCACCTGTTTGGCCAGATTAAGCTGGCCGCCAATTTCGTTCGACTTTTCAAAAACCGTCACGCTATGGCCGCATTGGGCAGCCGTGATTGCGGTGGCCAGCCCCGCCGGACCCGCGCCAACAATGGCAACTTTTTTCGGCATCTGCGCGGCTTTTACAGCCAGTTCTGTTTCAAAACAGGCGTGAGGGTTGACCAAACAAGAGCTAATTTTACCGCTAAAGGTATGATCAAGGCAGGCTTGGTTACACCCAATACAGGGCGCGATCTGCGCCGCTTTTCCCGCTGCGGCCTTGGCCACAAAATCGGCGTCCGCCAAAAACGGCCGCGCCATGCTGACCATATCAGCGCAGCCGCTTGCAAGCACATCTTCGGCCACCTCTGGGCTGTTGATCCGGTTGGATGTGATCAGCGGAATACCAACCTTGCCCATCAGTTTTTTGGTCACCCATGCAAAGGCCGCGCGCGGTACGGATGTGGCAATGGTCGGAATGCGGGCTTCGTGCCAACCGATGCCGGTGTTGATGATGGTCGCGCCTGCTGCCTCTACTGCTTGGGCCAGTTTGACCACCTCGTCATGGGTTGAGCCATTGGGAATAAGATCAATCATCGAAAGCCGATAGATCACAATGAAATCCTGCCCAACCGCTTCGCGCACGCGGCGCACTACCTCAACCGGCAGACGCATTCTGTTTTCATAGCTTCCGCCCCAGCGGTCGCTGCGTTTGTTGGTGTGGCTCACCAGAAACTGGTTCAAAAAATAGCCCTCAGAGCCCATCACTTCGACGCCATCATAGCCGGCTTCACGGGCGCGCGCTGCGGTGGCTGCGATGTCACTGATTTGTTTTTCGATGCCAGCCTCATCCAACTCTTTGGGCGGAAATGGCGATATGGGGGATTTCACAGGCGAGGGCCCGACGCATTCAGGGTTATAGGCATACCGGCCCGCATGCAGGATCTGCATGGCGATTTTCCCACCAGCGGCATGCACCCGGTCGGTGACAACCTTATGATTGGCAATGTCATCGTCATTATAAAGCCCGGCAGCACTGGCAAATACGCCGCCTTCGCGGTTTGGCGCAATGCCCCCAGTGACCATAAGCCCCACGCCGCCGCGCGCGCGCGTGGCATAAAATTCAGCCACCCGGTTCCAGTCTTTGGTTTCTTCCAAATTGGTGTGCATGGACCCCATCAGCACGCGGTTTTTCAGGGTGGTAAAGCCCAGGTTGAGCGGTGCAAGCATATGCGGATAGGCGGTGGGCATGGCGGGTCCTTTTTCAGATTAGCTGCCAAATCATCACCCAACAGAACAGTTTTGTCACCCCCTACGCAGCGTCAACCTCATCCTTTAGGTTTGCGAACAATGTCGCCGAAAAGCCCGTTTGAGCAGGTCCAACTCAGCCTTCAAAAGATCGATTTCTGCGCGCAAGTCCTGACCCACCAAATCACCGCCGACAAGCGTGAACCGCGCTAAAATCTCAGCGCCTTTATGTTCGGTAATCACAAAACTATGCACCCCTGAACCCACAGCTAACGGCGGGATGGGGATATGCAAATGCAAATCATCCGTATCTTGCGACCGGACCACCTGAACCGCATCAACCGGTTCCCCGTGCAAGCTCACATCAAGCACAGGCAAGTGATCCGAGCCGGGATCAACCCCGCTGATGAGGCCCAGCCAGAGACCATTGTGAAACTCGAGCTCTTGCACCTTTAGTGTCATATTATACGTCCTTAAAACCCAGACCGGGGGCGTCTATAAAAGGTTAAATCGCAGATTTTTATCAGATTCATTTGGGGCGCTTCAAAAATAAAATCAAGCCAAATTTCTTCAATGCTACTTTCATTCAACATCAGATACCCCAGATCAAAACCCACCGACGAAACTTTGGCATCATGAGTAAACTCGCGGATGATTTGTTCCACATTCGGTCCGTGTTTGATATTCAGACGGGCAAGAGTTTTGAGAGGTCTTTCGCTTTCGATAAAGGCCTCGAGCTCAACAATATGTCCGATTTTAAATCCTACGGTAGCCTCTTGGGGAAGATCAATGGCCAACGACAGATAGGACCCACCAAAGTGAAACACCTCCAACATAAAGCCAAAAGGGGCAAGATCGATACGGCGCAAATTGCGAAATTGCTTGATGGTCAAATCTGCCATCTTACAATCATGAAAAAGTCGGATTTTTTGACCTAACGGGGTCTTGGAGGGCGCCGCAGCAACGCCTATGCATGCGATGGCGCCAGACCATAACTCAGGCCGCCAGGCCCAATCCGCATCGGCTGGCTTTTGAAATCCAGATCGCTTTAACTTGCTGCGCGAAATGCGGTTGTCCGCCCGGCGAATGATGCCATCCAACGCGCAGCGCAGGTCAAGCGCTGCGCTGCGCAATTGGACCAATTCCAATACGGCCATATCGGGCATTTTTCGACGAGCCCGCCGCCATATTTTTGATGCTTGGGCTATGATTGCCCGCTCAAACAAATTCTGCACAAAAATGACTTTCTTAAACAATACAGAAAAGTATAGGCGAGCCGGCCTGCAGCTTCAAATTAGTTTTTACCGCTCACCATGTAGCCTATCAGGACGTGGGCCGGGCCTTGGGGCGCAGCACAGAAAATACTTTTGGTCTGACCTGTGGCCGCTGGCCTGTATTTAAAGCCTGTTGGGATTGCGCAGTTTGCGGCGCAGATACCGCCGTGAGG
>CABXKH010000015.1 GCA_902512685.1 Paracoccaceae bacterium
GCCCCAGTGTAGCCCCAAAAACAAAAGGCTCAGCGTGATTTCCGCTAAACCCTTGATATTAGTGGTGAGCCGTGCAGGATTCGAACCTGCGACCCACTGATTAAAAGTCAGTTGCTCTACCAACTGAGCTAACGGCCCACTAGGCGGCCTATCTAGAAACAGATGAACCTGTGGTCAACCCCCAAAACTCAAAGAAAATGCACCAATCTATGGATTCCTGCGCATTGGCAGGATATACGCCCCTCCATGGCCGATCCAATCCACATATCCCTGCCGTTTATGAAAATGCACGGGCTTGGCAATGACTTTGTTGTCATCGATGCACGGAGTACAGAAATGGCACTTGAGCCGCAGCTGATCTGCGCGCTTGCCGACCGCCACTGCGGGGTGGGGTTTGATCAGCTTGCAGTCATGAAAACCGGCGATGTAGATGTGCATTTGGACTTTTTCAACGCCGATGGGTCAAGCTCGGCCGCCTGCGGCAATGCCACCCGCTGCGTGGCCCGCTATATCATGCAGGAAACGGGCAAAAGCGAATTGGTGCTCAGCACCGGACATGGCCGGCTAATCGCACGCGATGCCGGCGGTGGATTAACCGCTGTCAATATGGGGCCACCAGATTTAGAGTGGGATAAAATCCCGCTCGCAGAGCCTATGGATACCCTTCACCTTGCCCTCAGTGGCGATCCGGTGGCCACCGGAATGGGCAACCCGCATTGCACCTTTTTTGTTCCCGACGCAGAGGCGGTTGATCTGGTCCAAAGCGCAGCACCGATCGAACATCACCCGCTGTTTCCGCAGCACACCAATGTCCAGTTTGCATCCCTTTTGGGCAAAGATCACTTGCGCATGCGGGTCTGGGAACGCGGCGTGGGTGTGACATTGGCCTCGGGCTCGTCGTCTTGCGCCACAGCTGTGGCCGCAGCCCGCCGTGGGCTGACAGGCCGATCTGTTACAATAGACCTTGATGGCGGCCGGCTTTGGGTAGATTGGCGTTCCGATGGTGTGTGGATGACCGGACCAACGGCCCATGTGTTTTCCGGCCAGCTCACCCCCGCATTCCTCAAGCTGATAATATGAGCGTAGCGCCGAAATTTACCACTTTGGGCTGCCGATTAAACGCCTATGAAACGGCCGCAATGCAAGAGCTCGCAGCTGATGCGGGGCTCAGTGATCTGGTGGTGGTCAACACCTGCGCTGTGACCTCTGAGGCCGTGCGCAAATCGCGCCGTGAAATTCGCCGGTTGCAGCGCGAAAACCCAACATCAAAAATTGTGGTGACAGGCTGTGCAGCGCAGATTGATCCGCAAAGCTTTGCTGCTATGGAGGGCGTCAGCGCGGTTCTGGGCAACAGCGAAAAAATGCAATCCGATGTCTGGCAAAGCCTTGGTGCAGATTTTATCGGAGAGGCGGAAAAAATCCGCGTGGATGACATCATGTCAGTGCGCGATACCGCGGGTCATCTTATTGACGGGTTTGGCACCCGCGCGCGCGCCTATGTACAAGTGCAAAACGGCTGCGATCATCGCTGTACGTTTTGTATTATCCCTTATGGGCGCGGCAATTCGCGCTCTGTGGCCGCAGGCGTTGTGATTGACCAGATAAAGCGGCTGGTTGATCGCGGCTTTAATGAGGTTGTACTCACCGGGGTCGACCTAACCAGTTGGGGCGCCGATCTGCCCGCAACGCCAAAACTTGGCGATCTGGTGATGCGGATCTTAAAACTGATCCCCGATCTACCGCGGCTGCGCATCAGCAGCATTGATAGTATTGAGGTGGACGATAATCTGCTGCAGGCGATCGGCACCGAACCGCGGCTCATGCCGCATCTTCACCTCAGCCTGCAACATGGCGATGATCTGATCCTCAAACGGATGAAGCGCCGTCATTTGCGTGATGATGCCATCCGCTTTTGCGAAACCGCCCGCAAGCTGCGCCCCGATATGACCTTTGGCGCCGATATCATTGCAGGTTTTCCCACCGAAACCGAGGTGCATTTTGAAAACAGTCTCAAACTGGTCGGCGACTGTGACCTTACATGGCTGCATGTCTTTCCCTATTCGCCGCGTCAGGGAACGCCGGCGGCCCGTATGCCGCAGGTTGGCGGCACTGATATAAAATCCCGCGCTGCCCTCCTGCGCGCCGCAGGCACCAAGCAGGTTACAAAACATCTTGCCGCCCAAGTGGGTCACACCCACGCCGTGCTGATGGAAAACCCTCATATGGGCCGCACCGAACAATTTAGTGAGGTGGCCTTCAAAACGCCCCAAACTGTTGGCAAAATCGTCACTGCAGCCATCACAGGCCACTCCGATATCCAACTCACCGCCTAGATTTTTTCTTTGTCGAAAATACTCAAAATGCCCAAACCCATCCTTTATAGCTTCCGCCGATGCCCCTATGCAATTCGGGCACGCCTGGCGCTGCAAATCACAGGTTTCAAAACCGAACTGCGCGAAATTCTTTTGCGTGACAAAGCCCCTGAATTTCTGGCCGTATCGCCCTCACAAACAGTGCCGGCCTTGGTGCTGGGCAGTCAGGTGATCGACGAAAGTCTGGATATAATGAAATGGGCCTTGCAGCAAAATGACCCCGGCGGCTGGCTTGATATGCCGAGCGATGGGCATGCGCTGATTGCCGAAGCGGATGGACCGTTTAAAACGGCGCTCGACCGGACCAAATACGCCATTCGCTATCCGGACGAAGATAAACTCGACCACCGCGCCCGCGCGTCGAAGTTTCTGTATCAGTTGGACCAGAGGCTGCAGCAGGGGTATCTTTTTGGCCAAAAACCCTCACTGGCGGATATGGCTATCCTGCCGTTTATGCGCCAATTTGCCTTTATCGACAAAGACTGGTTCGATGCCCAGGACTGGCCAGACCTCAAGCGCTGGCTTAAGGCTTTTTTGGCCTCTGGGCTCTTTCTGGCCGTGATGGGTAAATATCCAAAATGGCAGGCCGGCGAAGCGGCCACGATCTTTCCAGCCAGCGCCAATATCTAAGCTGAACGGACCTGTTTCACCGCAAGGGACAGAGCCGCAAAAGCAATCACAAAGATGCCAAACAAGCCAAGCCTGTTTGGTACAAAGCCAAAAACCATAACATCAATGGCCAATGCCCAGATGATGGCTGTGTAATCAAAAGGTCCAAGCACGGATATATCGCTGCGCTTGACCGCCTCATTTGAAAGCACATGCCCAAGGCCGCCCAAAAGACCGGCAAACATTAAATACCGATGCGCCTCATCCCCAAGGGCACCCCATCCAAACGGCAGGGTCGCAAGACCGCCGAGCATCGTGATCACTGAAAACGACAAAGCGATCAACGCAGCGCTGTCCTTGGCCGAAAGCTGCTTTACGAAAACGCGGGTAAACGCCATCGTCAATGCAAAGCCCAAACCGGCCGCAATACCGATAAAACTGGCAATTGGCATGTCGCCAGTGTCCAACTCAGCAAAGCTGATCATAAGCACACCACTAAAGCCTAAAAAACTGGCAAAAAGCACCATCTTTGTGATTTTTTCTGCCAAAAAGACCGCCGCCAAAGGCAGGACTAAAATGGGCGCTAGAAACCCCAGCGACGTTGCATAGGAAATGTTCAGATGAGCAAGGCATAGGAAATTCAAAGCCATTGCCACAAGGCCCATTAACCCCCTTAGAACATGCCCAAAGGGTTGGTTTGTTTGCAAACTATACCGAAAGGGACCAAGTACCCTTGCATAAAGAACTATCACCGGAAGCGACCAGAGCGAACGCCAGAAGATAGCTTGGCCAAGGGTTGCTTGCTTTAGGGCCTCATACACAAGGGCCGACATCACCACCAAAAGACCGGCGGCAGAAATGCGAAGAAAAATGGCGTGTATCTGGCTCATAAAATCAACCGCAATAAAAAATTATGAGCCAGACCTTATCAAGCAGCTTTGTCTTGTAAACCCGTGCGAGCCTCAAGAATGCTTAGCGCTGCAACCGCAGCTTCGCGGCCTTTTTCAACGAAATGCGCTTTGTATATGGTATTGTGGTGTTCGGTTTCCTGATAGTGGTGTGGGGTTAAGGAAACTGAAAGCACTGGCACATCCGTGTCTAGCCCCACCCGCATCAATCCGTCCACCACAGATTGCGCGACAAAGTCATGGCGGTAAATACCGCCGTCCACCACAAAAGCCGCGCAGGCAATGGCGCTATAGCGGCCGGTGATGGCAAGCTCTTTGGCCATCAGCGGCATTTCAAAGGCGCCGGGGACATCAAAGACATCCACCTGTTCGCGGGGGATCAATTTTAAAAATCCTGCCAAAGCCTGATCTACAATATCGGCGTGCCAACTGGCTTTGACAAAGGCGTATCGGGTGTGTGTCATCATCTTTCTCCTTTGGTTCAACAACACGTCACCCAAGGCGCAAGACAATGACAAAGGGCGCTTGATGCGCCTTTTATCACCGCTCTCTTTCATCCGGACTATGACCGTCGGCTCTGGGTTTTCACCAGATCTGCTGACACCCTTAAAGGGCCGCTCGTGGGCTCATGGGACGATGCCCATATACCACCGGTGGGGAATTTCGCCCCGCCCTGAGAACACTTTTAGGTTGTCACATCAAACCCCCTCTGACAAGCTCAAATGCGACGAAGCCAAGGAGGTTTGCGATGCATCCCAATCCAATTTTTCGAAAAACCGATACGCAGCGCAGCTTGGATTTTGCGCGCCAAACCGGATTTGGGAATCTTATGGCGGTTTTAGGTGATAGGCCGCTGGTCAGCCATATTCCTTTTTTAATCGATGAAGAGCAGGGCGAGGTTGAGCTGCATCTGGTGCGTTCAAACCCGATGGTGCGGCTTTTGAAATCCGGCGCGTGCCTGGCCAAACTCGCCGTCACCGGGCCGCATGGCTATATTTCCCCTGATTGGTCCGGGGTGAAAGATCAAGTGCCCACATGGAATTATGTGGCCGTGCATTTATCCGGCAGCCTGTCTTTGAAGCCACAGGAAAATATCCGCGCTGTGATTGATCGCTTGTCAGAGGAATTCGAGGCCCGCCTTGCCCCGAAACCGCTCTGGAAAAGCAGCAAAATGACGCCGGATGTTTTGGATAAAATGATGCGCTAGATCGTGCCCTGCCGCCTAAGTATTGAGGATGTTCAAAGCACTTGGAAATTGGGCCAGAACAAACCCGATGCAGCGCGTTTGGGCGCGGCGGATCAGATCAAAAATAGCAGGGTAGGGGCGCAAACGGCGGAACTGGCGGAGTTGATGCAACGCGCCGGAACCCCATAAAAAGACAAATAAATCTGGTCAGACGGGCGCTGAGCAAGTAGATTTTTGCACAGTCGCGATACAAACGCGATACTGACGCGAAACAGATAGGTAAAATTCATGAAACTCATCTTCTCACCGGCCTCTCCTTTTGTTCGAAAAGTCCGTGTTGTGATCGAAGAAAGCGGGCTGACAGATAAGGTAACGCCCATGCCCGTTCAGACCACGCCGCTGGCCACAGACCCGGCGGCGCGCAGTGCAAATCCACTGGGTAAAATTCCGGTTTTGATTTTGGATGATGGCAAATCTCTGTTCGATAGCAGGGTTATATGCCTGTATCTAAACGATATTTCTGGCGCTGGGCTCTATCCTGCTGAGCGGATTTGGGATGTTTTAACGCTTGAGGCCTTGGCCGATGGGATCATGGACGCGGCTGTTTTAATGGTCTACGAAGCGCGCCTAAGGGACGAAGAAAACCGATCAGCGACCTGGGTTGAGGCGCAATGGGAAAAAATCACCCACGCGCTGGACGCGCTAGAGCGCCAAGAGTTCGCCGCGATACAAGGCGATCTAAACATAGCCCACCTCGCCACCGCCTGCGCCCTAGATTATCTCGACTTTCGTCACGGCGCACGGGATTGGCGCAAAGGACGTGCGGCCTTGGATGCGTGGCACAGCCAAACCGCGCAAAGAGCATCGCTAAAGACAACTTTACCGTCGGGTTAAGCCTGCCGGTTAGGCCTGTAGCGCTTTGACCTCTATTTCCCCTTCGTTGCGCGCTTGCATCGCCAATGCAGCGGCGTGCGCCGCTGCTGCGGTGGTATAATAGGGAATTTTGTCAAACAATGCGACCGAGCGAATTTCGCGGCTATCTTCAACAGCTTGCGCGTCTTCGGTGGTGTTCATCACCAGAGATATTTCACCATCTTTCAATAGGTCATAAACATTCGGGCGACCTTCATACATTTTGTTTGTAACCTCACAGCCAATGCCGTTTTGGTCCAAAAATGCTGCTGTGCCGCGGGTGGCTACAAGGGCAAAGCCCAAATCAATCAGTATTTGCGCAGTTTCAACAAGCTGTTGGGTTTTGTCACTGTCTTTTATGGAAAAGAATACCTTTCCAACCTGTCCTTTGGACGGGTCCGGCAAATCCATTCCAGCGCCCATCTGTGCCTTTAAAAAGGCCCTTGCAAAACTGCGATCCCAGCCCATCACTTCGCCAGTTGAGCGCATTTCCGGTCCCAAAATCGTATCGACCCCGGGAAAACGGGCAAATGGCATAACGGCCTCTTTGACGCTAAACCATGGCATATTTGGATCTGCCAATGTCATTGGATCTGCCATCGGCAGAGTTTCTCCATATGAGACATCTTTATAGGGCGCGCGCAGTGGGAAGCTGTCCATTTTTTCGCCAGCCATCAGCCGCGCTGCGATCGATGCGATGGCGCTATCTGTGGCTTTTGCTACAAAAGGCACTGTGCGGCTAGCCCGAGGATTAACTTCGATTAGATAAATTTCATCATCTTTAACGGCAAATTGGACATTCATAAGCCCTACAACATTGAGTGCTAAGGCCAAAGCATTAGTTTGCACTTTTAGCTCGTTCACGATCTTGTCTGATAGAGAATGTGGCGGAAGAGAACATGCACTATCGCCCGAATGCACACCCGCTTCTTCAATATGCTGCATAATTCCAGCAACATGGACAGTCTGCCCATCGCATAGCGCGTCCACATCGCATTCAATGGCACCTGAAAGGTAACTATCGAGCAAAACAGGACTGTCGCCTGAAACCACAACAGCCTCTTTTATATATCGCTCAAGCTGCGCCATATCGCGCACTATTTCCATGGCTCTGCCACCTAGAACATAGGAAGGGCGAATAACCAGCGGGAAACCAATATCGCCAGCGATTTCCAAAGCCGCGGCATCGCTGCTGGCAATGCCATTTTTTGGCTGTTTTAGCCCAATGTCGTTGACCAAAGTCTGAAACCGTTCGCGGTCTTCAGCCAAATCAATCGCATCCGGTGTTGTGCCTAGTATTGGAATTCCTTCAGTTTCAAGCGCATTGGCAAGCTTTAGAGGTGTCTGCCCCCCGAATTGCACGATGACACCATGCAATGTGCCATTTTTCTTTTCGACCTCAAGCACTTCCATAACGTGTTCGAAAGTCAAGGGTTCGAAATAAAGCCGGTCAGATGTATCATAATCGGTCGATACTGTTTCAGGGTTACAGTTGATCATAATCGTCTCATACCCTGCTTTGGTTAGGGCAAAACAGGCATGGCAACAGCAGTAATCAAATTCTATGCCTTGACCAATCCGGTTTGGACCGCCCCCAAGAATAACCACTTTTTTCCGGGAACTTGGGCGCGCTTCGCATTCCACTTTGCCCATCATTGGGGCTTCATATGTCGAATACATATAGGGAGTTTGCGCTTCAAACTCAGCCGCACAGGTGTCAATCCGCTTAAATACTGCGGTGACCCCCTGCGCTTGACGTGCATGGCGTACATCTGCTTCACTGAGCTTTGTAAGCGTTGCAAGGCGGGCATCGGTAAAACCAAGCATTTTGAGTGATCGGAGGGATGCCTGATCTGTTGGCAGACCATCCTCACGCACTTTATTCTCGGCGTCGACAATTTCACGTATTCGTGCCAAAAACCACGGGTCGAACTTTGTCACAGAGTGAATTTCCGCATCACTTAGACCATGTCGCATTGCCTGTGCAATTGTGCGTAAACGGTCAGGCGTTTGTTGGCTGATCGCTTTGATAATTGCAGATCTATCTGGCGCACCAATGATTTCAACCTCGTCAAAACCGGTCAGCCCAGTTTCCATTGATGCCAGCACTTTTTGCAAGCTTTCGTGAATGGTTCGGCCGATTGCCATGGCTTCACCGACGGATTTCATGGCTGTTGTAAGATGCGGCTCTGATCCTGGGAATTTTTCAAATGCAAAGCGAGGAATTTTTGTGACCACATAGTCAATTGTGGGCTCAAAGCTGGCTGGTGTGACCTTGGTTATGTCATTGTCCAACTCATCAAGCGTATACCCTACAGCAAGTTTGGCTGCGATTTTGGCAATGGGAAATCCGGTTGCCTTAGAGGCTAGGGCGGATGATCGTGACACCCGCGGGTTCATTTCGATTACAACCATGCGGCCGTCATCGGGGTTCACCGCCCACTGGACATTAGATCCGCCGGTTTCCACGCCGATTTCACGCAATACGGCGATCGACCCATTGCGCATAATCTGGTATTCTTTGTCAGTCAGCGTAAGGGCCGGAGCTACAGTGATTGAATCGCCTGTATGTACGCCCATGGGGTCAATATTTTCGATAGAGCAAACGATAATTGCATTGTCCGCTGTGTCGCGGACAACTTCCATTTCAAACTCTTTCCAACCCAGAAGCGACTCGTCGACCAATATCTGATTAACTGGCGACGCATCCATGCCGCTGCGACAGTAAAATTCATAATCATCTCGGTTATAGGCCACCCCTCCGCCGGTGCCCCCAAGTGTGAAAGCGGGGCGGATAATAGCTGGCAGGCCGATATCGTCTAAAGCTTCCAGCGCACAGCGAACGCCTTCGTTTAAATCTGCTTTGCCATTTTCATTTTTGGGGGCCGTTACAATGGTCGCTTTTGGGTTTTCTAAGCCGATGCGATCCATCGCCTCTCGAAACAGTTTACGATCTTCTGCCATTTCGATCGCGTCGCGTTTGGCCCCGATCATTTCAACCCCGAATTTTTCCAAAACCCCCATTTCTTCGAGGGCCAGCGAGGTATTCAGTCCGGTTTGCCCCCCCATGGTAGGCAAAAGAGCGTCGGGCCGTTCCTTTTCAATAATTTTGGCGACAATATCTGGTGTTATTGGCTCAATATAAGTAGCATCGGCCAATTCAGGATCGGTCATGATCGTGGCAGGGTTAGAGTTCACTAAGATTACTCTATATCCCTCTTCGCGAAGCGCCTTGCAGGCTTGGGCGCCTGAATAGTCAAATTCGCAGGCCTGTCCAATTACAATCGGACCGGCGCCAATAATCATGATCGATGAAATATCGGTTCTTTTGGGCATTTAAACACCTTTGGTGTGGCAGCAATTGCAGGTTGACCACTCTGGGGCACCGCAAATTGTTCTGCGTTATAGACAACCAGTGAAAAGGTTCAAGAGGGATCGGAAAATAAACCAAAAAGGACGCAACTGAATGCACTGACAAGCGTGGCTTTCGTATACCATTGCAAAAGGGTATAGGGGTGGCATTTGTGCAGGTTATATTTGAAACGGGTCCAAAAGGCTCGGCTGCGTTATTTTCAAAGCCAGTGAATATGATCTTGGCGCGGCATTCATAAGAGGTAGATGCGGCTTTAGACAGGATGGATGCTGCTCTAGATGAAGGGTATTGGATTGCTGGCTATTTTAGCTATGAACTTGGATATGCGATTGAGTCAAAACTGTTAAACTTGACGCCAAAGGAGCGCCGGATACCGCTGATTTCATTGGGCGTTTATGACTGCCCAAAAGACAAACCAAATTTTGACGAAACAGAAGTTTGGTTTGGGCAGTTTACCCCAGAATGGTCTGCCGCCGATTATCACCACGCTTTTGAGAAAGTGCATGGATATATTTCGGCGGGTGATATTTATCAGGCAAATTTGACCTTTCCAATGTATGCAGAAATTCACGGGACATCAGAGGCAATTTTTGCCGCGCTTAAACAAGCCAAGCGAGAAAGTTACCGCACCCTTGTTTTGCAAGAAAACGGCCCAGATATAATTTCCTGTTCGCCAGAGTTATTTTTTACCTTGAATCGCGATGGAATGATAGAAACGAAGCCGATGAAGGGCACCCAGCCGCGCAGCTGCGATCCAATCAAAGATAAAGAATTAAAATCTTTTCTGGCTAATGATCCTAAAAACAGGGCGGAAAATTTGATAATTGTTGATCTTTTGCGAAATGATCTTTCACGTATATGCCAACCCGGTTCTGTCAAGGTGCCGCAGCTTTTTGAAATAGAAAGCTATTCAACTGTTCATCAAATGACGTCGCAAATAGTGGGGCAGACTAAAGCCGGTAAGCACCTGTCTGATATAATTCGGGCGCTGTTCCCATGTGGGTCAATTACCGGGGCCCCGAAAGTTAGAGCAATGGAGATTCTAAACACTCTCGAGCCTTTGGCTCGAGATGTGTATTGCGGTTCCATTGGTTGGGCTGCTCCGGATGGGCGCGCTGAATTCAATGTAGCTATTCGCACATTAATGCTGGAAAGCAAACTTGGCCAACTGAACGTCGGTGGTGGTGTGGTTTATGATAGCACCGCAGAATCAGAATATGAGGAGGCTTTATGGAAAGCCCGCTTCGCACAGCGATCCCCAGTAATTGCCGCCTGATTAAAACCTTTCGGTTCGATCCAACAGGTGGTGCGCTAAATATTTCATTACACTTAAAGCGGATGGCGCATAGTGCGAAGGTATTCGGTTTTCCATTTTATGAAAAAACTATAGTAAAAGAGATCGGCAATTTAAGCAGTAAGCACCCTTTGAGGTGTAGGCTAACATTAGGTGAAATGGGCGACTTTAATCTTAAATCAGAGACTTTCGAGAATACTGAGAAGGTTTGGAAAGTTGCCATTGCAGAGCAGAAGCTTTCCTCATGTGATCCTTGGCTACACCATAAAACCACGCAAAGAAGCATATACGATGAAGCTAGATCCACGCTGCCAAAAGAACTCGATGAGTTTTTGTTTGTGAATGAAAAAGAAGAGGTTTGCGAAGGCACAATCACCAATGTTTTTGTCCAATTGAGTGATGGCAATTGGATCACTCCGCCTGTTGCGAGTGGATGCCTTCCTGGCATTTTTCGTCAGATAAAACTGCAATCCGGGACCGTTCGGGAAAGAGTTGTTACGATCAATGAGCTTTTGAAATGTCGCCAAATTATGGTTGGAAATTCACTGCGTGGTGAAATCTTAGCAGAACTCTTATGAGTGATGGCTTGACATCGGGCCCGCAACCTTGTGTATCGGCACAAACAGACTTTACCCGCTCGAAAGGCCAAACCTATGCACGCCTACCGCAGTCATACCTGTGTTGATTTGAATGTATCCAATGTGGGTCAAACCGTTCGCCTTAGCGGATGGGTTCACCGCGTACGTGATCACGGCGGGGTTTTGTTTATAGACCTACGTGATCATTATGGTGTGACACAGATAATAGCCGATACAGATAGTCCGGTATTTTCGCAGGTCGAAGCCTTGCGCAGTGAATGGTGCATTCGGATAGACGGAAATGTATTGGCCAGAGATGAAAGTCTCATAAACCCAAAACTTCCCACAGGGGAAGTCGAGGTGTTCATCCGAGATATTGAAGTTCTTGGTGCAGCAGAAGAACTGCCGCTTATGGTGTTTGGTGATCAAGAATACCCCGAAGAAACCCGCCTAAGGTATCGTTACCTCGATTTGCGCCGAGAAAAGCTGCAAAATAATATGAAACTGCGTTCTGACGTGGTGGCTTCGATACGAAAACGGATGTGGGATGTCGATTTCAGGGAGTTTCAAACCCCTATCATCACGGCCTCAAGTCCTGAGGGCGCGCGCGACTTTCTGGTTCCAAGTCGGTTGCATCCTGGAAAATTCTATGCGTTGCCGCAAGCGCCGCAGCAGTTCAAGCAGTTGATCATGGTGTCGGGATTTGACCGGTATTTTCAAATTGCTCCCTGTTTTCGGGATGAAGACCCACGCGCTGATAGATCGCCGACTGACTTTTACCAGTTGGACATGGAAATGTCTTTCGTCACCCAACAGGATGTGTTTGATGCGATCGAACCGGTCCTGAAAGGTGTTTTTGAGGAATTTTCCGGTGGCCGCACAGTAGACAAAGATTGGCCACAAATTTCTTACCGGGATGCAGCACTTTGGTATGGCACCGACAAACCGGATTTACGTAATCCAATTAAAATGCAAGTGGTCAGCGATCATTTCCGCGGATCGGGCTTTGCAATTTTTGCGAAACTTTTAGAGCAGGAAGGTGCCGAGATTCGAGCGATCCCAGCGCCAACTGGTGGAAGTCGCAAATTTTGTGATCGAATGAACGCATTTGCTCAGAAAGAGGGGCTGCCAGGGATGGGTTATATCTTTTGGCGCGAGGGCGAAAACGGAATGGAAGCAGCCGGTCCGCTGGCCAAAAATATTGGACCTGAACGCACCGAGGCCATTCGTGAGCAATTGGGAATGGGAATTGGAGATGCTGCATTTTTCCTAGCTGGTAAGCCCAAAACCTTTGAAGCAGTGGCAGGCCGTGCCCGCAATGTGATCGGTGAAGAGTTAAATCTTATCGATAAAGACCGATTTGCATTTGCGTGGATTGTAGATTTTCCAATTTACGAACAGGATGCTGAAACAGGTAAAATTGATTTTGAACATAATCCGTTCTCAATGCCTCAGGGCGGGATGGATGCTCTGCAGGGCAATCCCCTAAAGGTATTGGGTTATCAATATGATTTGGCCTGTAATGGATATGAATTGGTCTCAGGGGCCATACGAAATCACAAACCGGAAATTATGTTCAAAGCTTTTGAAATAGCTGGATATGACGAAGCAGAGGTGCGTAAACGCTTTGGCGGAATGGTGAATGCCTTTCAATATGGGGCACCTCCACACGGTGGTTGCGCTGCAGGCATTGACCGGATCGTGATGTTGCTTGCTGATGAAATGAATATTCGTGAGGTCATTATGTTCCCAATGAACCAACGGGCAGAGGACTTGATGATGGGAGCTCCGAGCGAGCCTATTAGCGACCAACTCATGGAGTTGAACCTGCGGGTTATTCAACAAGACTAGTGGGCAAGTTTTAGGTTTCTTTTTTGTAAGCAATCACTAGCTTGTTGCTATAACAATACTATTTTTTGAGCGGTGCTGAAATGAGCACTGGAAAGCTATCATGTCTAACAATAAGCTTGGTGAATTGGTTTCGGATTGGGTTCCTCCTGAGCAGCCAAGCTCGATAGAGCTTATAGGGCGCTTTGCTCAACTGAGCCGCTTATCTGCACAAAAGCATGCCGCAGATTTATATCAAGCATTTCGAGGCCATGATACAATCTGGGATTATATGCCCGTGGGCCCCTTTATTTCATCAGGCCAGTTTTTTAAATGGGTTTCAGACATCACTGCAAGTGATGATGTTATTTTTTTTGCGATACGTGATTTGGCCACTGGCCAACTGGGCGGGGTCGCAAGCTTTCTTCGTATTGCTCCCAATCAGGGCAGTATAGAGGTTGGCAATATTGCTTTTTCTCCTAAACTCCAAAAGACCACAGCTGCAACCGAAGCAATGTATTTGATGATGAAATGGGCATTTGAGGCAGGGTATCGGCGGTACGAGTGGAAGTGTAACGCCCTTAATCATCCCTCGCGCTGTGCCGCTCAACGTCTTGGATTTAGCTTCGAAGGTGTTTTTCGCCAAGCTTTGGTAGTCAAAGGCCGAAATCGCGATACCGCTTGGTTTGCCATGATAGATAAGGACTGGCCGGCTTTGAAAGAAGCATTTGAGGCTTGGTTATCCCAGAAAAATTTCACTCAAGATGGCGAACAAAAAGAACGTTTGGGCGACCTTACTGCTTTGGCACGTGTTTCATCGGACCCAACGCTTTAATTATCGGTTAATTCAGTAATGCGATTGTTGATTTTAGTTTTCAGGCGGCTGATGTTTTTCTCCTTAACCGCAGCAACAATTTTAGCGTCACCTGTGCTTTTACACACTCCATCCAAGAAATTAAGAATATAATCTTGCGACAGAGATGGTTCACGGTTGAGCAGTTTACTGGCGTGGCGCAGATCATCACGATAGGCGATGGAATCAGGTATAATGATGTCATCAATGATGGCTCTCGGTCCCAAGACCTGCTGGGTGGCAGGAAGGTTTGATAAAAATGCGGATTGGAATCCGGCCAAACTCTCTATTGGTTTGGTCAAAAACCCATCGGCGCCAGCCTTGAGAGCACTGTGATGCATAAGCTCATCTCCGCTGGTGGCCAAAATAGCCGGGATACGAGGGCGTTCGTGATGCAGCTTTCGAATCAAATTCAACCCTGAACCGTCAGGCAAGCCTATATCAATAATGACAACACTGGGGCGGTATACAACAAGATGGCGTTCTGCTGATTTTAAACAATCAGCGCGTCTTAAGCGCGCACCGCTGCGCTGGCACATCATTCGAACCGCTTCACAAGTAAAACGGCTATCTTCAACCAGCAACAAAGTTAACCCAAGCAAAGGTCGCAACTTTGTTGGGCAAAGTTTAAGGTTGGTTTTTTGGTTTGAGTTCATCTGTCTTCCTGCGAATCTAAAGTCTATGTTGACCGAGCGCCCCAACAGTTGGTTAATTATGCATACATAGGCACCGTGGGTTGCGAAATTTTGAAGTGAAGCGCATAAGGTTTCACGAATGTGAGGAAAAAATATGATCGGTCGACTTAACCATGTTGCAATTGCTGTCCCTGATCTGGCGGCAGCCGCAGACCAATACCGACTTTCACTTGGAGCAACTGTTGGCGCGCCCCAAGATGAGCCAAATCATGGGGTGACTGTGATTTTCATCGAACTTCCAAACACAAAAATAGAATTGCTTTATCCACTGGGGGAAAACAGCCCCATTCAGGGCTTTCTTAATAAAAATCCATCAGGTGGCATTCATCATATTTGCTATGAGGTTGAGAATATTTTGGAAGCCCGGGATCATCTAAAGTCTACTGGAGCTCGCGTTTTAGGAACAGGAGAGCCAAAAATAGGGGCTCATGGCAAGCCGGTTTTATTTTTGCATCCCAAGGACTTTAACGGAACATTAATCGAGCTAGAACAGAGTTAAATAGCTGGAACGAGGCTCTAAATGTCAATAACCTCTGCGATTGTTCTTTACGCTGTGATTTGGTTCATGGTGTTTTTGGTTGCAATCCCCATACGATTAAAAACTCAAGGCGACCTTGGCGATGTGGTCCCGGGTACTCATGTAGGCGCACCTGAAATTCATAAACTTAGGAAAAAAGCTTGGATTACAACCGGTTTATCTGCACTTTTATGGGCGCTGATTGCCGGCACTATAATCTCGGGCGCTATCACTATCCGTGACATAGATTTCCTTAATCGGATGAAGCCTGCGACAATTGATGAAACAAATGGGTAAATGTTGCTGCGCCTAGTATTGGGATAAACAAATTTACCAGTGGCATCGAAAGGGGTGCTGCCATCAATATGCCTGCTAGCCAGATGCGGCCACTATATTGTCTGCGAAGGGCTTTCGCCGCCTTATGGCCAATGCGCCGTGCAGCGGCCATTTGAAAATATTCACGCCCCAAAAGATATCCGTTCAGTGCCCAGAAAATCAAAGGTGAGAATACAAAAAAGAAAAAGTATAAAATTAATGCGAATAGATTTGCCGCGATAACAAGACCCAAGAAATTGATCGAATCTCTTAGGGAGCCTGTAAAACTGGTTTTAAAGGCAGGGGGCAGATGGGGATAATATTTTTTTTCAACAGCGTGTGCCACGTTTTCAAGAAAAAATGACGAAATAAAAACCGCAACAGGAATCATTAAGAAAACTGAAAGACTGATAAGAAGTAAAAAACTCCCCCAACTCATCCACTGGCTGAGGAATGTCACCTCACCTAAAAAAGGAAGGGCAATACGTTCTTCGAACAAAGATCCAAAGCCATAAGAGACCCCAAGGGAAAGCGCCAAGAATATTCCGATAGTAAGAACAATACTCTTTATCACAACCGATCCTAAGGCGGGGTCAGGCAATTGGGCCAAAGATTTTCCAAAGGCTTCGAAAACTTGTCTTATAGCCATTTTGAAATAGTCTCTATTTGGGGCCTAGGGCGTTCAGGCGGTTTCGATGTTTCCGTACCAAGATAAATTAACCCAGCGACCCTTTCATGGCTTTTTAAACCAAACCCCTTTTCAACAAAAGCACGATGGTGTGAAGCCCATCCAGAAAGCCAATTCGCGCCCCAACCAGAGGCGAGCGCCGCATTCAAAAGAGCAAGACAGACAGCGCCCGAAGAATATGTCTGCTCAATCGCAGGAATTTTATCTGAAGCCTTTTGTACCTCAATAACGGCAATTGCCAAATGGCCTTGATCAAACTGTTTTCGCGCTTTCGCGGCAGCATCTTCATCCAAATTTTCGCCCAAAGCACACTCTTCTGCCAAAATAGCCAGTTTAGAAAGCGTGGATTCTTTGAGAACAATAAAACGCCAGGGTTCGAGCTTTCCATGATCAGGAGAGCGGGCAGCGGCCGTTAGAATTTGCATGACTTCGTCTTTGTCGGGAACTGGCAAAGCAAGTGTCTTGGCCGGCCGAGATCGTCTAGTAAGTAAAAAATCCATTGCTGCGATGTTTTGGTGAGGCATAATAACTCCTGGTCGGATATATTTTAATGTTGGGATTGTCGCCTGGTCTCGCAAGTAGACTGGGTGCGGAAATTCTCAATAATATTGCTTCAATGGTTTTTCAAGGTGGACCAACACAGCTGTAAGCACCAAAATTGAAAATGTGTGAACCTGCGCCGAGAAAGCTGGCCCGCATTGCATATAGGGCAAACTGCTAGTCAGTCATCTCCGCGATTAAATCCATAATACGAACCAATTCGGCGCTGATTCCGGGTTCAGACATAGCATGACCGGCGTTGCGGATCATCCGCAAATCAGATTTGGGCCAAGCTTTTGCCAAGTCCCACGCACTTTGGGGGGGGGCAAATCATGTCATAACGACCTTGGACAATAAAACCTGGGATATGGGAAATCTTATCCATCTGGGTAATGATTTGGCCATCAATATCCAAAAACCCATTGTTGATGAAATAGTGATTTTCCAGTCTTGAGAAAGTGCGCGCGTAATCGCTGTGCGCCGTTCCCCCTTGCCCATTTGAAGTCATCGAAGCCAAGGCATTTTCCCATGTCGCCCAACTGCGCCCAAACTGCATTTCAGTTCTTAAATCACCACAGAAAAGTCTTCGGTTGTAAGCTGCGATAAGGTCAGAGTGTTCATCAGTTGGTATGTTTTCGGTAAATTTGCTCCAAGCATCAGGCCAAAACTGACCAGCGCCGCCCCCATAAAACCACTCTAGCTCTCGCTTGGTCATCAAAAAGACGCCGCGAAGAATGAGTTGTGTAACGAGGTTGGGATGTGCTTGTGCGTAAATTAGCGCCAAGGTTGCGCCCCAACTGCCGCCAAAAACCGCCCAACTGTCAAGGTCAAGTGTTTTGCGGATCAACTCCATATCATTAACAAGATGCCATGTAGTATTGTTTTTAACACTTGCTTTTGGGTTTGACCTGCCGCAGCCGCGCTGGTCAAAAAGGACAACATGAAACTTCTCCGGGTCAAAATACCGCCGCATCATCGGGCTGGATCCACCTCCGGGTCCGCCGTGCAGTACGACGACTGGTATACCATCTGGATTGCCGCATTGTTCGACATACAGCTTATGACCATCACCAGTATCAAGCATTTGATGTGCAAAAGGATCAATTGGAGCGTATAAATACTGAGCTGCGCTTTTTTGACCTGAGAATTTATCCATGTGAACCTATATATGAGATTATGAATGCAAATGACCAGACGGAGCAAAATATGCAAGCCTCAAATTCGACTGTCGACCCTTTGGAGATCGCCAAATTCGAACGCATGGCGGCTGAATGGTGGGACCCTCATGGCAAGTTCAAACCTTTGCATATGCTTAATCCTTGCCGTCTCGACTATATCATAAGTCAAATTTCCGCAGAATTTGATTGTGATTTGAGTTTGGAAGAACCATTCAAAGGCCTCAGAATTCTGGACATTGGTTGTGGCGGTGGGCTTTTATGTGAACCGATGGCAAGGCTGGGTGCGACGGTTGTGGGGGTTGATGCTGCCGAAGGCAATATCCCAGTAGCCAAGATGCATGCAAAGCAATCCCAACTAAAGATTGATTATCGTGCCGGGACAGCAGAAGCTCTTGTCGAAAAGTCTGAGCAGTTTGATGTTGTTCTCAATATGGAAGTGATTGAGCATGTGGCTGATCCGCAATCTTATCTTACATCCTGTCAAGAATTGTTGAAAACTGGCGGTTTGATGATTTGCTCAACGATCAATCGTAACCCAAGAAGTTTTGCCATGGCCATCATCGGCGCTGAATACGTCATGCGGTGGTTGCCAAAAGGAACACATCAGTGGTCAAAGTTCATTAAGCCAGATGAACTGAGCGAACTGATCCGACAAGCCAAGCTTGACCTAGTAGATCGCAAGGGGTTTGTTTTCAATCCACTGAGTTGGCAATGGCGGCTTTCTGATCGAGACCTTAGCGTGAATTATGTCACTGCAAGCCTTAAGCCTTAGTCTGGTGTCAGCATGTAGCCTGATCCACGCACGGTTTGAAGATAACGCGGTTCTTTTGGGTTCACTTCGATTTTTCGCCTAAGCCGTGTTATTTGCACATCAATGGCTCTGTCTTGTGCAAGATCGGCGCCACGTCCCATTTCGCTCACCAAATGCGCCCGGCTAACTGGTTCTCCAGCGCTGGCAGCAAAAATTCGCATCAGTTGGCCCTCGGTCGCGGTCAGTCGAATTTGGTCCTCACCATGCCAAAGCTCTCCTCGCTCTAAATCATACCTTGTAGGACCTAGGGTTATGATTTTAGGCAGAATTTGTTCTTCTTTTGGGTCGGGCAAGCGGCGTAAAATAGAGTTAATTCTAAGCAGCAGTTCTTTTGGTTCAAAAGGTTTTGCAAGATAATCATCTGCTCCTGCTTCAAGACCAGATATTCGATCATCTATCTCATTTTTTGCTGTCAGAAGTAAAATCGGAATATTGGCTGTTCGGCGAAGGTCTTGCGTTAGGCTAATACCATCCTCACCAGGCATCATAACATCAAGTATTATCATGTCGAATTCAAGACCTACCAATAGCCTTCGCGCATGTGCTGCGTCCCGCGCAATGGATACCAGAAAGTCATTTCTGATCAGATATTTTTGTAAAAGTAAGCGTATGCGTTCGTCGTCATCAACAACCAATAGATGGGTTTGCATGGATTGCTAGCCCCCACTATCGCGCATGTTGGTATAAGTAATACGCATCTTAGGGTCCATCATGGCTTCTAATACGGTTCGAAAACCAGCAACAGCCTCTGGTCCTGCTGTACGAAAAGCGCTTCGCATGCGTAGGCGCTGTGCATTAGAGAGTTTTTGCTCTAGCTTAATACCCTCGGAAGTTAAAAATAAATGACGCTTGCGACGATCTTTTTTTCCGATATGGCTTTCAACCAAACCATCTTCAATCAAAGAGCGCAATACCCGGTTTAATGACTGTTTGGTGACACCAAGGATATTCAGCAAATTATTGACTGTTGTTCCAGGCGCGCCCTTTATAAAATGCAGCGCTCGATGATGAGCCCGCCCATAAGAAAATTGCTCCAATATTAAGTCTGGGTCAGCGGTAAAGCCTCGATAGGCAAAAAACATCGCCTCGATGCCTTGACGGAGTTGCTCGTCAGTCAAATAGAGCAAAGCTTGGCCTTTGTCATGGTGAGATGATAGGGCGCTCTCCATAAAACCTCCTGCATTTTGAATAATCAAAGTTTATGTCAGCCTTGTTGACATTCCAAGAGGCAACTGCTAGCGATTCACAGTTTTTTTGGAATAATATGACCACATCGGGCATATTATTGAAATTTTAGCAAAGGCATCCATTGGATGAAGCAAAAAGGGGCATGTCATGGAAAGAGGATATGACGATCGCGACGGCAAAATTTGGTTGGACGGCCACCTTATTGATTGGCGTGAAGCAAACGTACATGTGCTTACTCATGCCATGCATTACGCCAGCTCTGTTTTTGAAGGGGAGCGCGCTTACAATGGTAAAATTTTCAAAAGTCGAGAACATTCTGAAAGGTTGATTGCCTCTGCCAAGTTAGTAGATTTTGATATCCCTTATTCTGTTGATGAAATTGAGCAAGCAAAAGAAACCGCGCTAAAAGCCAATGGTTTAACCGACGCCTATGTTCGGGCATTTGCTTGGCGCGGCGCCGGGCAAGATATGGGCGTTGCGTCAGCGCGGAACCCTGTCAGGATGGCGATAGCAGTTTGGTTTTGGGGAAATTACTACGGAGATGCCAAAATGAAGGGTGCAAAACTCGATGTTGCGAAATGGCGCCGTCCGGATCCGGCCACTGCACCTTCTCAAGCAAAAGCTGCGGGGCTCTATATGATCGCAACAATGTCCAAACATGCAGCAGAGGCCAAAGGCTGTAGCGATGCTATGATGTTTGATTATCGCGGCTATATAGCTGAGGCTACCGGGGCAAACATATTTTTTGTAAAAAATGGGGAAGTTCACACGCCGACACCGGATTCATTTTTGAATGGTTTGACACGTCAAGCCGTTATTAAAATGCTGCGAGAAAAAGGCGTGGAAGTAATAGAGCGCCATATAATGCCTGAGGAGCTTGAAAGTTTTGAGCAATGTTGGTTAACAGGAACAGCTGCAGAAGTAACCCCAGTTGGGCAAATAGGCGACTATAGTTTCGAAGTAGGTGCGCTCACCCGTGATATTTCGGAAAGCTACGAAAAATTGGTGAGGGTCTGATCCGTCAGGCGACCTTCCTAATTTTTGAGTTAAGCAAGAATCAGGCAAGATACAGTATTTTCAAACATGAGTTTGCCAACTTGCAATTGGGTTGGACATAAGAATTGCCTAAGTTGGGGCATCATTCTTCCAAGAAAATGGAACCAACTTCAATATTTAAGTTTAATACACGAGATTTACGGCAATTTATTTCTTCAAATAGTCAAAAAAAGCTAAAACTTGTGAAACATCCGCGATAAAAAGGCGCGGTTAGCATCCTGTGCTAGACGCAGGGCGTAACCCTCGTTAAACAGCCTATCAAATAGCCTATCAAAAGGTTATGATCTTTGGATCGAAAATCGAAATATAGGGCGCAAAGCCCAGTTAACAAATGGAGCTTACCTCGTGTCACACGCAGAAGATCACGAAGGCACACGCAGAGACTTTCTATATTATGCCGTGGCTGGCACAGGCACAGTAGGTGCAAGCGCCGCAATTTGGCCTTTGGTGAACCAAATGAATCCATCGGCTGATGTCAAAGCGCTCTCGTCGATTCGCGTTGATATTTCAGAAATAGCCCCGGGAACGCAATTGACTGTAAAGTGGCTGGGCAAACCAGTTTTTATCCGCCGCAGAACTGAAAAAGAAATCTCTGAGGCCCGTGCTGTTGAACTAGCTGAACTGATCGATGTCTCTGCGCGCAACAAAAACGCGCCTGAATTAGATGCGTCAGACCAAAACCGTGCCATGGACGAAACAGGTGAATGGCTTGTGATGATGGGCGTTTGTACCCACTTGGGCTGCGTACCTCTTGGCGATGGTGCTGGAGATTTTCATGGGTGGTTTTGTCCTTGCCATGGGTCCCATTATGATACGTCAGGCCGAATCCGCAAAGGTCCAGCTCCTGAAAATCTTCAGGTGCCCGTCGCAAAATTTGTAGATTCAACCACGATTAAACTTGGTTAAGGAGCGTATAGTATGGCTGGAATTCCTCACGACCATTACGAACCAAAATCTTCTGGAGAAAAATGGCTGCATTCACGGCTGCCTATTGTAGGCCTGCTTTACGATACCTTGATGATCCCAACACCAAAAAACCTTAACTGGATGTGGATTTGGGGCATTGTTTTGACGTTTTGTTTGGCTTTGCAAATCATTACAGGCATTGTTTTGGTGATGCACTATACTCCGCATGTAGATATGGCATTTGCATCGGTTGAGCATATCATGCGTGATGTTAACGGTGGTCATATGATCCGCTATTTGCACATGAATGGCGCGTCTTTATTCTTTGTAGCGGTTTATGCCCATATCTTTCGTGGCCTTTACTATGGGTCTTACAAAGCCCCACGAGAAGTCACATGGATTATCGGGATGATAATATACGTTTTGATGATGGCGACGGTTTTTATGGGCTATGTACTACCTTGGGGGCAGATGTCCTTTTGGGGTGCCACAGTTATTACCGGCCTTTTTGGAGCGCTCCCATTTATAGGTGAACCGCTGCAGGCTTGGTTGCTCGGTGGGCCGGCAGTGGACAACGCAACTTTAAATCGTTTCTTCAGTTTACACTACTTACTGCCATTTCTAATTGCTGGGTTAGTTATCGTGCACATCTGGGCGTTTCACACGACGGGAAACAATAACCCAACAGGTGTAGAAGTACGGCGCGGGTCGAAAGAAGAAGCGCAAAAAGATACAGTGCCTTTCTGGCCTTACTTCGTAATTAAAGATTTGTTTGCACTTGCTATCATTTTGACAGTCTTTTTTGCGATCGTAGGATTTATGCCAAATTATCTGGGACACCCAGATAACTACATAGAAGCCAATGCTCTGGTGACACCGGCGCATATTGTGCCGGAATGGTATCTATTGCCTTTCTACGCAATCCTGCGTGCTTTCACATCTGAGGTTTGGGTTGTGCAGTTTGTAAGCTTCCTCACTGGCGGAATTATTGATGCCAAGGTGTTTGGAGTTCTTGCAATGTTTGGGGCTATTGCAGTCATGGCGCTGGCGCCTTGGCTGGATACATCATCGGTTAGGTCTGCGCGGTATCGCCCGATGCTAAAATGGTGGTTTGCTTTGCTTATCGTGGACTTCGTATTGCTAATGTGGTTGGGCGCAATGCCTGCAGAAGAACCATATGCCAGCTTTTCACTAATTGCGGCAACCTACTGGTTCGCTTATTTTCTAGTCATTCTTCCTTTAATGGGTGTGCTTGAAAAACCGCTTCCTCAGCCTGCGACTATCGAAGAAGATTTTGAAGCGCAGCATGGCAAGAAAGATGCCTCACCGGCAGAATAACAAAAGGGACAGAAACTAATGTTCAAAAAACTTACTCTGAGCGCTATTGCAGCACTGGCCCTATCTATGTCTGGTGCCTTTGCAGCAGGCGGAGGTGAGCAGCATATAGAGGATTACCAGTTCTCGTTCGAAGGCCCATTTGGAACTTTTGACCAAGCACAATTGCAACGCGGGCTAAAGGTTTATACTGAAGTTTGTGCCAGTTGTCATGGATTGAAATATGTGCCTATCCGCACACTAGCTGACGAGGGTGGGCCGCATTACTCAGAAGATCAAGTGCGTGCTTATGCAAAAAACTTTGAAGTCTATGATGCAGACCTGGAAGACTTTAGAGAAGCCAAACCTGTGGATCACTTTCCAGAAAATACCGCCGTGGGCGCCCCCGATTTATCGATGATGGCAAAAGCACGCGCAGGCTTTCACGGTCCATACGGCACAGGCATTAGTCAATTGATAAATGGTATGGGGGGGGCAGAATATATCGCGTCCCTTTTAACCGGTTACACTGGCAAAGAAAAAGAAGAAGCCGGAGTGACCCTATATGAGAACACTGCTTTTCCTGGCGGATGGATTTCAATGGCGCCTCCATTGTCTGATGGTGATGTTGATTTTGATGATGGTCATTCGAATGATCTGCACCATGAATCAATGGATATTGCAGCATTTTTGATGTGGGCGGCTGAACCTAAAATGATGGCGCGCCAGTATGCGGGGTTCCTTGGTGTCTTTATTTTGGTGATTTTATCGGTCTTGCTTTATCTAACAAACAAGCGGATTTGGGCGCCGATCAAGTACAAAAAATCCTAAAATCAAGTATTTTTGACTAACTAATTTAACCTCGCCTTTATGGCGGGGTTTTTATTTTAGCCAGGCTGACGGGTGTTAGCGATATATCCTTTAGTGCCTGATTAACTTTAGAAATTAATCATTGTCGTTCAATCCGGCCCCAGCCCCGGCAATCCGGCTGGCCTCTGTTGACGGGGCATAAGTTTTAAATGCTAAAGCCGTCAAGTTTTCGTAATGATGGTCAGAAATTATTGCTCTATCGAGGGCTATTTGCTTTTTCCCTTTCGGAGCCTTTGCAAGTCCAATCCAAAGCGGGGCGGCAGTTGTTACATTAAACCCTTTCAGAGAAACCGCAAAAAGTTCTTGGTCTTTTATATAAACTTCAAAGTCCTGCCATTTACAGTAAATGCACTGATCCGTTGCGGCACAGGTCAAAGCAATAAATGCAACCAAGAAGCCTGGGGTATGTACTGGCGCTGAAAGCGTCGTTTTAGACAGCTGATCAGGTGCGTCGCACAATTGCGGTCCTAGCAGTAAGGCACTATTGCTTTTCGGCGCCTCCAGTGCCTCTAGTAAAATTTGAGCAGACTCAAGCCCAAGGGAGGATAAAATTTTAACTGCCTTTCCAGCCTCTTCAGCTAGTCCCCATGAAAGGCCAGCACCGCGCGCGGCTCTTAGTGCAAGCGCTTCGTATTCATTTAAAGAATAGCTCATGTTTGAGGCTTTAAAGTAGGATAGGTCCAGTCATCAGTTTCTTGGTTGGTTAGCTCATGAGGAAATGGAGCATCTTTAAACATGTTTATGCGCACCCACCTATCTGAGCGTGGATCAAAGTGGCACGCGCCAAAAAACGCAAGCTTTGCTCTTAATAAATCTATAGGAAGCATTCTTGCATCAATAGTATTGTCGCGAATTTCAGCATATTCAAACCTTGAGACGATTTGGATACGTCGTACAGTGTGGCGGTGTTCTGGGTGAGCTACTAAAAAAGCTGCTATTTGCTGATGGTCATTCCAAGTAGATAGTGCCTTCGAAAGAGCAGCGGCATCGCGTCCTGGCTGTAAAGGCTGCTCATAATCTGCAATATCTTCTTCAAACCGTTCACCTAACCGTGGCTCAAGCTTTTCTTCTGATATGTACCATGCTCTTGCATTGGTCGATTTTTTGCTCCAATCAATCTTAAGAGCCCAATCATATATTGTCTCAAGGACCTGATTTAAGCGTCCTACTGTCATGGAACCATTTATGCGGAACCCTTTGATTTCGTCAGCGCTCATACAGTTGCTTAGGTCGTCAATCATATCCCCATAGGGCTCTAACATAAGAGAGACGAGCAACTCTTGACCTTCAAGGCTAAGTTTTTTTTCTGCCCAATAGTACAAACTGTCCCACAGAAAAGCGATATTCTGATCAAGGCTTTCGATTTTCGGACTCAAAATCGCGAGATCTTGCTTTAAAGCAGTCAGTTTTTCTCTTTGAATCGGGTGTTCTGAGCGCCAATTCTCAATATTTTTTTACAGCTCTTGGTAAAAGGGAGGTGAAAATTTGAAAATCTTTTTGGGCCACCCATTCGACGTTGCGCACTCTAGCCAAAGCCTCTTCTTTGGCTGCAATCCAATTATTCAAAAGCATTGGATGCTTAATTAGAAAAGGGGCCATGCCTAAGCCAGTTGAGTTGCCAATACCAAACTTACGGCGAAGCGATGGTTTCAATTTTACAGCTGTTTCTGGGGCTTTTGCATGGGCCATATGCTCTACTAGATCCATTACAAAAGTTCTAATCAAGTACACAGTAAGCATTTCAACTTGAAACGACCCTTGAAACTCCGGGCGCTCCAATAGTGTTTCCCGATCAGCCGCACCAAATTTTCCTGAGCCGTATACCGCTGTGGTACGCATTAAATAGCCAACATCCTCAATTAAGTTTAACTTTGGTTGATCTCCTGCAGCCAATGAATTGACAACATGATCCCAAAGTCTAACTGAACGGTTGGCCCGAGAAATGCTTAACTCTTTTTTTGTCACGCGACCAGCTTCCTGTGCTGGTATATTTTTCCTTAGCCGGGCAAAGTCGGATGGTGTGGGAATACCGTCAAAAAGTGCAAAACTAGCATCCCATTCCGTGGCAATAACTCGGTCAGAGCGTTTTTCGGGCGGCAAATCATTTGCAAATGCAACTAGAGAATAGCGACTTTTTCCCGTTTTGGCTGTATATATCGCCTGCCCAACGCCTTGTGAGTCAATATCAAAAAGAGACCGCTCAAAGGTCCAATTTTCTGACGTAGCGCGTCTTAGAAGTACGCGCATAAAAGAAAGCCGGTTTTGATGGAAAGACCCCATGCGGCCTAACTTCATGATTTCTGATGCTTGACGATGAGGTTTCGATCTACCCAACTCGGTTTTGGCGGCCCGCATTTTACACTCCAATAGGTTTAAGAACTTATTGCTTTTAACAGGATAGTAAAAACCGTCTAAAAACGACTTCCCAAACTGCCCATCGTCAAACAAAATATAGCATACTTCCTCTAAACTTCCATAAGACCTTTATTAATAAAAGTGGCCTTCGCAACCTGCCAAATTTCTGTCAGATTTGTCAGCTCATACAAAAGATCATCAGGTTTTCCCGTTTCGGCGATGCTTTCCATAATATTTAACTGTTTTTGTAATCCTATAATGCCCAAAGCTGCAGCGGAACCGGCAGATTGATGGACCTTTCCAATTAGGTTTTCAAGGCCGGCCTTCTCGATCTTAGTAATTGAAATTAAGTTGATTAAGTTTTCTATTTCTTGGCTAAAGCGATGAATTAATTTAGTAAAATCATCAGTGCCTAATTGTTGTTCTAGGTCAGATACATGTTCAAAATTAATCGGGTTGGTGGTTTGAATTTTCATATGCCGTCCTTAAAAAGTCAAAAAATTTTGAGGCGTTAACTACTTTCAATTCATAAATACTCTAAAAAGTTAATTCAAATTCGCAATAGTTTTCTCATATGGATTGTCAGTGATACTAAGGGAAAACGGGTACTCAAAAATGCTTAGACAAAATTTACTTTGGTCAAATGGTTGTAGAAAAATCAAAGAACTGAAATCTTAAACTAGATAGCAGCATCAATCTATTTAGGATGAACTTTAATTCAGAGAAATTTATCCACTTAAAACAATACTTTCGGGCTTAACCTGTACTCCATAGAATAGGCACTATCTGGGCATAAAGACCCATTCATGAGCATTTGCGGTTGTTTTTAAGACCTTTTTGTCACATTATCTACCTTAGGGGAGATGCTGTTGTTAAAAGTGAAAGTTAATAGATGAAAATACTAATTGCAGACGACCATGACTTGCTAAGAGATACGCTTGTTTTATTCGTTGAAGGAGAAGGAAGCATTGAGATCGTCACCGCTTCTGATTTAGATGAAGCTTTGGCAATTGTAGATGCCCAAGGACCTTTTGACCTTATTATGTTAGACTACAACATGCCTGGAATGTCCGGGTTAGATGGTCTGAAACGCGCCTTAACCTACAATGGTGATCAAAAGGTTGCTCTGGTGTCTGGAATTGCGAAACGCTCAGTTGCGGAAGAAGCCCTTGCTTTAGGAGCCGCAGGTTTTGTTCCTAAAACCATATCCGCAAAATCCCTCATTAATGCTGTAAAGTTCATGGCTATGGGTGAAAAATATGCGCCCATTGATTTTATGACTGCCGAAGATGAGGCTGCAGCCCCAAATCCATTGGCTGAAAAGCTATCGCGTCGTGAACTTCAAGTTCTGGAAGGGCTTTCCCAAGGTAAATCAAACAAGGAAATCGCGCGTGATTTGGATTTACAAGAACCAACAATCAAATTGCATGTAAAAACGCTTTATCGAAAAATTGGCGCTGGAAATCGCACCCAAGCGGCCTTGATTGCAAAAGATGAGGGCCTTTTTTAAAGTTATAAATCCACCAGCAAAATGTCAAAAAGTAGTGATTGCGTTCTATGATGCTTGCCTATTTTCTAAATAAGAGCGACATGCATTAAATGAACACTGAGACATTTTCTTGGCATGCTGAGGCAGTTTTATATACACCTCAAGGGTGTTCTATATTTGCAAAAGATTGTTTAGTCCAAGAACCTGACAAAATTCATCCATTGGCTGCTTTTTTTAAGTTATTGCAACATGGTCATGCACCATTGGTCAAAAGTGATGGAACCAGCGTAGTTGGTCCCAAAATAGCTTTTAGAAATATGTTTTACAGCTCGTCAGGTGGATCAACCGGCAAACCAAAACTCATTTGCCGAAGTTGTAAAAGTTGGCTCCTTAGCTTTACGGAAAACGTAAGTTTTTTTGCGCTAACGGAGAAAAAATCCTATGCAACGCTCGGGGATTTGTCCCATTCCTTGACGCTTTATGCAGCCCTCGAGGCCTTGACTACGGGCGCTGACTATTACCCGCTGGGCGGCCTTAGAGCATCGCAACAATTAAAACATATTACACAGCACAGGATCCAAATCCTTTACGCAACGCCAACCCAGCTTAGGATATTAACAAAATCGGCCGATTTAGAAAGCCGCCTAACGGCAGTGCGCTGGGTTATGATTGGGGGTGGTTGGCTTGATGACGAAACAAAAAAACGTGTACAAAAGCTATGCCCAAGTGCAGAAGTCAAAGAGTTTTATGGAGCATCAGAAACCAGTTTTGTGACCATCAGCGATCCCTTTACGCCATTAGGATCTGTTGGGCGATCTTATAAGGATGTTCAGATACAAATTCTAGATACTCAAGAAAACGAAGTTAAGGCTGGTAATATTGGCGAGATTTGGATTAAGTCTCCCTATCTTTTTTCCCATTATGCAGAGGGTGAAAAACAACAAACCCGTTGGCATAACGGTTGGCTGAGTATCGGTGAAATAGGGAAACTTGATACAAAGGGCAACTTGTATCTTGTGGGTTGCAAATCCAGGACATTCAAGATTGCAGACCAAAATATATACCCTGATGAGATAGAGGCAGTACTTTGTCGGCACCCAGATATAGGCATGGCTTCGGTGGTGGATTTACCAGATAAAATGCGGGGTGCTATTGCTGTTGGGGTCATCGCGACGAATTCAAGCGAAATACCACAAGATATGTGGAATTGGTGCCGCCAGTACTTAAGCCCACGTTCAAGACCGGCCAAGTTCTTTTACCTTTCAGCCGAGGAATGGCCACTTTTGACCTCAGGAAAACCGGATATGAAGGCAATTAGAACAATGGTCGAAAAGATGATATGAGCGAGCGTTCTGCCCATATAATTGCAGCATTTCGCAGTATCGTTTCCCCGCGTGGTGGTAACCTGGCAAGGTATAAACCCCATGAAATATCCGCCCCTATCGTTAGAAGATTGCTCGAATATGCAGGATTAGAGCCAAATCAAATTGATGAACTTATCGTATCAAATGCTCTTGGTGCAGGCGGTAACCCAGCGCGGCTTGTTGCTTTGGCTTCAGGGATGCCAGAGCGCGTGGCAGGATTAAGCATAGATCGGCAATGTTGCGGTGGACTGGATGCATTGGGATTGGCGCAGTCTATGATACAATCAGGCCACGCAGAGGCCGTTATTGCAGGCGGTGTTGAAAGCTATTCACAAAGACCTGTGCGATTGAAACATGAGCATGGCGCGGCTCCAACAATAGCTTATGATCAACCTCCCTTTGCCCCCAAAGCAGAACAGAACCCAAATATGGCGGAAGCTGCGGAACGGACATCAAAAAGATTAAATATTTCACGCTATGATCAGGATCAATGGGCTGTTCGCAGCCACCGCTTGGCAATGGATGCCCGACAAGTGCTCAAACGGGAAATTGTCTCTGTTTCAGCGGAGGTAGAGGAGTATGACACCTATGCGCGCTATTTAGCGCCTAAGGTCTGTCGCCGGGCACCCGTAATCTATGGCTCAATAACCCATGGTAATAGTGCGGTTGCAGCCGATGCTGCTGCTTTTTGTCTTGTAGTTTCTGATAAGCTTGCGCGTGATCTGAACAAGTCTAACCTCCGTATCGTCAAATCAGTGACGCTGGGTGCAGATCCTGCCTTTCCGGCACTTGCACCGATTGTTGCCATAAAAACAGCGCTCAAGCAGGCAGAGATAAGAGTTGATCAGATTGATCAGGTCGAATTGATGGAAGCCTACGCAGTTCAAGCTCTGGCTTGCATTTCCAGTTGTGGACTCGATCCAACCCGAACCAACATAAAAGGTGGCGGGCTGGCCAGAGGACATCCAATCGGTGCATCGGGTTCGATTCTTGCAGTACGGCTTTTCCACGACCTAATAGATCAAAAAGGCAAGTTTGGCCTGGCCTCAATTGCAGCTGCGGGTGGGCTCGGTAGTGCTTTAATTTTGCAAGCCTAAGCTCGCGAGAGCAAACTTGCTGGGCGTGCTTTGGCTAATTTTGCGGTGATATAACCGGCCAAAACTGCCTTTAGTATATCTCCGGGCATGAAAGGGAGCATTGCAACCACCAAGGCTTCATTCAGACCTGCAGGTTTTGTAAGCATATAAAATGGAACTGCAATTAGGTACAAAGCGCCAATTCCACCAATTAAGGCGCTGCAACCTGCTACCAAGCCGATGTTTTCTGTCCGCCACCGTTCCATTACCAAGCCGGTAATAAATGCTGCAACTGGGAAGCCAAATAAAAACCCGGCCCAAGGAGTTGTAAATACGCCCAATCCACCACGCCCTCCGGAAAGGAGGGGCAATCCAATGGCAACTAGAAAAATAAACAAAAGAACTGCCAGACCACCCCGCTTTGAACCCAAAATTGTTCCGCAAAGCATGATGCCCATGCTTTGAGCTGTGATCGGTATACCGCTGGTCAATGTGATTTTCGGCAGTAATCCCAATGCTGCAATAATTGCAGCAAAAAGAGCGATCAGCACAATGTTTTTTTCCATTTGGTTTTCTTTTCTAAAGTTGTTCCAACCCACCGCGGGCTCGGATTGCTTCGGCTATGTGATCTGCATCATCCACCGCGATAAGTGCAAGCGGTAAAACAATTCGCCAGTTACCATATTTGGAAGTGCGCGCCCTATAGGCCTGCGCCAATATAGCGCTTTTCTCAATCAAAACAGGTGTAAATCGTATAAACAGGCCTATCGCAAAAGCTATTGGTTCAGGACGCAGGCCAAATCGACGCAGAGGACGCAAGCAGGTGAAAATTACTTTAATTAATTTATCCATTGCTGTTGTAACTGTGACTAAGTTTGCAAACCCAACTGCCGCCACCATACGGAGCAATACCCTTAAGCCTGCTTCCACTTGCCCAGTAAAGCCATGCCAAAGGCAAATAATGGTAATAAACGGCCATAGGGGCCAAAGCAACTTCAACAGAAATTTAAAAAACAACCGCCCTTGAGATACTGCAGCTGCAAATGGCAAAAGGGAAAAAATACCTAAAATAAGCAGGTCGTTGATCACAAATAAAAGAGTTGTGATGCTCAAAAGAAATGTCAGCTTTAGTTCTGCTGGCCAGCGGTGAAATATTGTCTTGTGAGGAGAATGTAAGGCCAACATCAGAGCGCATAGACCTCTTGCATTGCCGCTTTGAAATTTGGCAGAACTTCTGCTGGTGAAGCATCTTGTTGGACAAGGCCTTGTTCTAACCAAATCGCTCTGTCATATGATGCAATGCTATTGGTATCATGCGTGATCTGCAAAATGGTTTGGTCTAAGCCTTCGAGCAAACCAGCTAAATATCTTTTTGTCGGTAGGTCTAATCCAGCAAATGGTTCGTCCAATACGAGCAAACGTGGTGACATTACCAAGATTGACAATAGACATACTAGGTGTCGTTGCCCTTGTGACAGCCTGACAATTGCACGATCTGACCAGTCTAAACACCCAAACTGGCTTAGGATAGACTTAGCTTTATCATTAGCGGTTTCAGTGGGTTGCCCAATCTGGCGCAAACCAAAAGAAATTTCTTCTAATACCGTTGGAAAAATAATCTGATGATCAGGATTCTGGAACAAAAGCCCAACGGTTTGAACAGCCATTTTGCGGTCCTTTAGAACGTCAACCCCATCCACTGTGACATGACCTTCGCTTGGTGCAATTAAGCCGCATATCAAACGGGCGAGCGTCGATTTTCCCGAGCCATTGCGACCAATAACGGCAATGCGTTTTTCGTTCGTGATGAGAGAAAGATCAGATAGGACAGCACAGCTATCAAAGTCCAAACTGACCCTGTCCAGCTGAATTTTGCAAACCGTCATTAACCTTCTCCACGGCGTAAAGCTGCCTTGCTTAGACGCAAAGGAGGGTTTGGTTGTCAACCCATTAAACAGGATCATTTGAGCCTTTTGATGACTTCAGAAGTGGCTTTTAAGTTGAACCGGGATTGTGCCGAACAAGTTCGCCCCGGACTATTCTGTGCCGCCGAACGGCTCTACAAAATTTATGAACTTAAGGTTCGTAATTACTCTGATGACCACCCCGAAACGGATTTAACCTCAAGAAAATCTTCAATTCCCCAAACGCCTCCTTCGCGTCCATTTCCAGATTTTTTCATGCCGCCAAAAGGAGAGCCAGCACCGCGAGATTGGCCGTTCATTTCCACCATACCAGAACGAAGCATGCGCGCTAAACGATTGGCTTTGGCGCTGTCTTGGGTTTGAACATAGTTGGTCAGCCCATATTCGGTATCATTTGCAATCTCGGTAGCTTCCTCTTCGGTGTCAAAGGGAATTATAGATAAAACTGGGCCAAAAATCTCTTCTACTGCGATCGTCATGTCTGGGTCTACATCAGCGAATACAGTTGGCCGTACATAGAAGCCTTTGTTCATTCCATCAGGGCGCCCAGGACCACCAGCAACAAGCCGTGCACCTTCATCGACGCCTTTTTGGATCAAGGTTTGAATTTTATTGAACTGCACTTCATTTACAACCGGACCAATATGCCGGCCCTCTTCTGAAGCAGATGCCACGGACACAACGCCTGCGGCCTGTATCGCCGTTTCGACTGCCTGATCATAAATAGAGCGCTCTACCAGCATGCGGGTTGGCGCATTACAAGACTGGCCTGTGTTGTTCATACAGTGCAAAACACCGCGCTTGACGGCTTTTTCATCCGCATCAGCAAATACGATGTTTGCGCCTTTGCCTCCTAGTTCTAGGTGGACCTTCTTAAGTGTTTCAGCCGCATTTTTTGAAATAGCAGTTCCTGCGCGGGTTGATCCAGTAAAGCTGACCATATCCACGTCTGGATGCCCGGAAAGTTGTGTGCCTACGCCCACACCATCGCCATTGACTAAATTGAAAACACCGGGTGGAAAGCCTGCTTCATCCATCATTTCAGCAAAAATTATGGCATTCAGGGGGCTTTCTTCGGATGGTTTTAGCACCATAGTACATCCTGCCACCGCTGCTGCGCCAACCTTAAGAGTAATCTGGTTCATTGGCCAGTTCCAAGGGGTGATTAAAGCACAAACGCCAAAGGCTTCGTAAATTATCCGGTCATTGGGGGCATGATCCCCCAAAGGTCGTTCAAATTGAAAAGATTTTGCGGCACGAATAAAGTTTTTCAGATGTCCAAAACCAGCGCCTACTTGCTGGGTCCGGGCCATATCAATGGGTGCGCCCATCTCAAGGCTCATGGCCTGAGCCAAATCCTCAGTCCTAGATTTGTAAATATCGAGCAGTTTTTCAACCAAGGCAATGCGCTCTTGGGCAGGGGTTGCCATCCAAGATGGAAAGGCCGACTTCGCAGCTGCAACAGCAGCATCGGTGTCGGCTTGACCGCCCAGTGAAATCAGTGCTGCGGCTTCTTCGTTAGAAGGATTGATGACTTGATGCTCGTTGCCTTCGATGGGGTCCACCCATTGGCCATTGATATAGAACTGGCGTTTTTCAATCATTTTAGATGTCCCTTCGATTACCCTGAAAATATATCTCAAATTCGACTCATGCGCATCTTTTCAAGCTTCTATTAGAATGACAAGCCTGTTGTCTTGGCGGGGGCATCGGACTGACTTAAACTCTGAAATAACTTAAAAAAAACCACTCTTAAAGTCGGTCTTAATTGTTTGCAAAAATAATTGCGCCCCCAAAACTTCAGGAGCGCAATTATCTTTAATCGTTTAAAAACAGAACTTTATATTGTAACCATTTTGGTTCGCACTTAAGTGTCTGTTTTTTCTTTTGTCTCTTCGGCAATCTCTTGCCCGGTTTCTTGGTCAACCATTTTCATCGCGAGGCGCACTTTGCCGCGATCATCAAAGCCAAGCAGTTTGACTTTGACATCCTGACCTTCTTTAAGAACGTCTGATGGGTGGTTTAAACGACGGTTTTCAATCTGGCTGACATGTACCAAACCATCGCGTTTTCCAAAGAAATTCACGAACGCACCGAAATCGACGATCTTTACAACTTTGCCATCGTAAATTTTCCCGGCTTCTGGCTCTGCAACGATTGAGTGGATCATTTCATAAGCCTTTTTGATCGACTCTCCGTCAGGTGATGCAATCTTGATCACACCATCATCGTTGATATCTACTTTGGCTCCGGATGTTTCAACAATTTCACGTATGACTTTACCACCTGATCCGATTACTTCGCGGATTTTATCAGTTGGAATATTCATGGTTTCGATGCGCGGCGCATGAATGCTAAATTCCGCTGCCTCTGTCAGGGCTTTCGCCATTTCGCCAAGAATATGCATCCGTCCATCTTTTGCTTGGGACAAGGCTTGTTTCATGATTTCTGGCGTGATGCCAGCAACCTTGATGTCCATTTGCAAAGACGTGATACCATTTTCAGTTCCGGCTACTTTGAAATCCATATCCCCCAAGTGATCTTCATCACCTAGAATGTCCGTAAGAATTGCAAAGTCACCATCATCCTCAAGTATCAGGCCCATAGCAACGCCAGCGACCGGCGCTTTTAGGGGCACACCCGCATCCATCATAGAAAGCGATCCACCACAAACAGATGCCATAGAGGATGATCCATTTGACTCGGTAATCTCAGAAACGACACGAATTGTGTAAGGAAAGTCAGTTGCAGCAGGTAGCACCGCTTGCAGCGCCCGCCAGGCCAACTTTCCGTGCCCGACTTCGCGCCGGCCTGGAGGGCCAACACGTCCAACCTCACCCACTGAGTAGGGAGGGAAGTTATAGTGAAGCAAAAAATTGCTGCGGGAATTTGCATGCAGCGCATCAATGATCTGCTCATCATCACCGGTACCAAGCGTTGTTACAACCAATGCTTGGGTTTCACCTCGGGTGAATAGCGATGATCCATGAGTTCTAGGTAAGAGCCCTGTTTCAGATACAATCTGGCGTACATCGGTGGTCGAACGACCATCGATGCGTGTACCGCCTTTAACCACATCACCGCGCAAAATTCTGGCCTCAAGCTTTTTCATGGCTGAGCCCAATTGCGGGTCTTCAAGCTGTTCTTCGCTTAAGGCGCCTTTAATGCTTGTGCGTGCCGCTGAAACTGCACTGGTGCGTTCTTGCTTGTCAGTGATTGCAAAAGCAGCCCGCATGTCTTTTTCACCAGCTGATTTAACGGCTTCATAGAGTTCACTATAATCAGGCGCAATAAATTCAAAGGGCTCTTTGGCAGTGTCTTCTGCTAGGTCAATGATCAAGTCTATGACGGGTTGAATTTGTTCATGTGCAAAGACCACTGCATTGAGCATTTCTTCTTCCGAAAGCTCATAGGCCTCTGATTCAACCATCATTACAGCGTCTTTTGTTCCCGCAACAATCAGATCAAGCCGTTGATCTGGGTCAATCCGAAGATCATCCATATCGTCCACGGTGGGGTTCAACACAAATTCGCCATCGGTGTAACCGACGCGGCATCCAGCAATTGGGCCCATAAAGGGAGCGCCAGAAATCGTCAAAGCCGCGGAAGCTGCAATCATTGCCACAATATCTGGGTCATTCACCAGATCATGGCTGAGTACGGTACACATTACCAAGACTTCGTTTTTAAAGCCGTCCACAAACAGGGGACGAATTGGGCGGTCTATCAACCGCGCTGTCAGCGTTTCTTTTTCCGAAGGCCGTGCTTCACGTTTGAAAAAGCCACCGGGAATTTTTCCTGCGGCATAGTATTTTTCTTGATAGTGCACGGTCAGAGGAAAGAAATCCTGACCGGGTTTTTGTTCTTTGGCGAAGGTGACATTGGCCATGACTGAGGTTTCCCCCAAAGTGGCTATGACTGTTCCATCTGCCTGACGGGCAGCTTTGCCTGTCTCTAAAGTGAGGGTGTCTTCCCCCCACTGCATTGATTTTTTAGTTACATTAAACATCTGCGTTTCCTAAGTTGGTCCGTTGACCATTTTCATAGAGGGCGAATTCCCTCTGACCCCGGTATCTTCTTTGTCGGGCGCTGGGGTCCGGGCGCCGGAATTTAGATATTTGGCGTGTATAGTAGAAAACCAAGAATGAAAATGCCAAATCGATTCTTGTTTATCGCACAAGCAAAAATCAAAGCAGTTCTGGACTAGTTTTGTGAGTAAGATGCCAAAAACAATTTTTCACCAAAGATACCTTTTTGAAAAGCAAAACCCGCGCCCCAATGGGATGCGGGTTCAAAAGACTATTTTTGTTTTCAGGGCTTAGCGGCGGATGCCTAGCCGTTTGATAAGATCCTGATAGCGCGCATCTTCTACACCTTTTAGGTAATCTAAAAGCTTGCGGCGCTGAGCAACCAATTTCAAAAGTCCACGACGCGAATGGTTGTCTTTTTTGTGGGTTTTGAAGTGCTCGGTCAGGGTAGTGATCCGTGATGTCAGAATGGCCACTTGAACTTCTGGTGAACCTGTATCGCCGTCTTTTGTGGCGAATTCTTTCATAACACGTGCTTTTTCTTCCGCAGTTATCGACATCGGGGTCTCCTTCTAGCTAAGGGTTAATGGCACAAGCCGGGATGTCGTCCAGCAAAGCCCATGGAGAAAAGCCCGCACAAATGCACGGACCGCTGGGATATAGTCTGTTTGGATGTAAATGAAAAGCATAAATATCGTACACTAAGTGTTGGCTTTGGACAGCACGATATCGCCTAGTAAAAGCGGCGTTTCGGTGTTGACCAAAGCTATCTCTTCGTTGTTCAGAAAAACCACGGATAATCCGTCATTATTGGTTTCTATATGTATATTTTTCATACCCTGATCAAAGCTGTTTTCGTCAAGCATGATTTCAATGTGATCATCATTTGCATTAAAATCAATGATTTGTGCGCTTTGGGCGAAGACGCCGGCCGACGTGTCTATTGCGAATGTATCTAAACCTTCGCCTCCCGTTAAAACATCCCCTTGTTGGGCGACAAGTAAATCATCACCTCGACCGCCATTTAAAAAGTCTCTGACAGTGTCTGAACCGCCCTCAATATAATCATCACCATTTCCGCCAAACAATACGTCTTCACCGGCGCCTCCAGCTAAACTATCATTTCCATCATTCCCATGAAGGCCATCGTTGCCATCGTTCCCAAAAAGGACATCTTCACCGCCGCCGCCCGTAAGGTTGTCGTTGCCTGCGTTGCCGAAGAGGGTGTCATTGCCCATGTGGCCCCATAATTCGTCTGCGTTATCGCCGCCGTCGATATGGTCATCACCAAAGCCGCCATGCAGGTCATCTTGGCCGCTTTCGCCGATCAGTTTGTCATTGCCGTCACCGCCAAGCATCTGATCATCGCCGCGGCCCCCCGACAGCAGGTCATCGCCTGCATAGCCATTGACCTGATTATCGCCGTCCATGGCGTCAATGACGTCATCAATATCTGTTCCGGACAACACATCTGATGCCGGTGTCGCAATATTTTGCGATGCCGATAGTTCTTCTTCTGCCGCATCTTCCGCCGCTGTGTCGGCATCTTCTAAAGCGGTTAGATCAACATCAGGGTCTATCGGACCCATCATTAACCCACCGAGCATAAGCAGACCCACAATCCCAGTAAAAAGTATCATTCCACCACTGCTTTTATAGCGCCCCGTCGTGATAGTGCGGGAGCAAGAGGTTTCGGACAATTGCAAAGTCGAAATCTGGTTAACGATAGGCTTTAAAAGAGGTAAACTTTCATACCAAGAACTTGCATGGCCCTTAGGGTTTGTTTTGCGCAGATATTTTCTATTGAAAAGAAACTCGGAGGGTGCAGGCTTGGGTTTTATATTAGCAAAGGCAGGGTTTGGTGGTGCTTATTAATGAAGTAGCGCATGACACTGAGCTGAAAACATTCATAAATTGCGTAAAATGCTGCTGTCAGCCATCGGATCAGACAGATTTTTTATACTTGGCTGTTGTCTGGTTTTATATCCCAAAGCTGGGGCTGCTGCGCGTAACTCAAATATAGCGGGTGCTTGGGATGCCCGGCTTTGGTCAATCCCAAATGAAAGATCGGTGCATTAACCAATGCGAGCAATTTGGCCACCTCGGCCCCGCGCTCAAGGTGGGCGCCATGGGTGCCCCAGGCGGCAATCACCTGATCCGCCCATGCGCAAGCGTCGCGAATCGCGGCATCATTATCCCGGCCCACAGGATCGGCGGCGGCGCGCATTTTTTTTGGATCTGTATCGCGCCAAGCAAAGATGTTAGTGACGCAAAATGCCCCAAAGCCCAAGGCGCGCGCACGCTGTTCACAGCGCTCAACCGTGGGGTCATTTTGCACTTCGGTCGCTGTGGATGGGTTTAGCATGACAAAATTAACTTTGCGCCCTTCAGCCTCCCAAGCTCGGGTTAAGCTATAGCGGTAGGCTAGGCAATCTGAATAGATCGCGGTCGAAAAGGCATCACCTTTTTGATGGGTTTTGGTAATCATAGGTTTTAGTTCTACGCCTTTTTATATGGGGTCGCACGCTTCAAAACTATTGCAAAACCTGCCCCCAGAAACCAGCCTAAAATGGCTAAATCCGCTGTCTGTTTTGCGTCAGTATCACGTCTGTATCGCGGTGGTGCCAGAATGCAAAAACACGCGGTTTGGGTGCAATTCGCCCGATTTGTATATCCCGACCGCCAAGGCCTGCCCGTCAACAGCAGTCCAGCAGGCATCGCCGTAGCTAAGATCGTTTGAAATAACCATGCCCGGATTACCGTTGCGCAGCCGCGCAGCCGCTTCGGCAGAGCAGGGAACTTTTGGCAAATCTTCAAGCGCTACTTCCAGCGGGATAAGGTGGCTATCCAGCTTGGGCGTTCTGGCCAGTTTTTCAATCTGTTCGAATGAAAGGCCATCGGCGACCTCGAACGGGCCTGCCCAAGTGCGGCGCAATTCTATTACATGGCCATAGCAACCCAAACTATTCCCCAAATCCCGCGCGATCGAACGGACATATCCGCCTTTGCCGCAGATCATCTCAAGCACAACATGATCTTGATCCGGCCGGTCAAGCATGATCAGGCTTTCGACAAAAAGCGGCCGCGCGGTCAGCTCCATCTCTTTGCCGGCGCGGGCCAGCGCATAGGCGCGTTGGCCATCAACTTTAACAGCTGAAAATTTCGGCGGGATCTGTTCAATATCCCCAACAAACCCATTTAATGCCTCTTTGATAGTTTCATCATCGGGGCGCATGTCGCTTTGAAGGATTACTTCGCCTTCACTGTCGTCAGTGTTGGTGGCCTGACCAAGCCGAACGGTAAATTCGTAAGCCTTTAGCGCATCGGTCACATAGGGGACGGTTTTGGTTGCCTCACCCAAGGCCACCGCCAGAACGCCCGTGG